>JBILEY010000092.1:0-14890 GCA_044351865.1 Planctomycetota bacterium
CGCTGCTCCTGCCGTAGACCTTGACGTAGTTCGAGGCTCATGCGCGGAAGCGGGCTCCGCGAGGGACTTTCGGCACCGGGCGCCGCGATCTTGAGCGTTCCTGGCGGCAACCGTCCAGGACTGCGGCAGTCGGCGGGACGAGTGCTGCCGATTCCGACGGCGGCCCTCGGAACCACTAGGACGAACGCTCCTGTACCCGCGCGCAACCCGCGCTGGCGGGGTCACTCGGGGCGGCGGCGCGTCGGCCGCGCCTGCGGGGCCGCGGCCAGCGGATCCTCGGGCCAGCTGTGGCGCGGGTAGCGGCGCGACAGTTCGCGGCGCACCTGCGGGTAGACGTTCGCCCAGAAGCTCGGCAGGTCGGTGGTCACCTGCACCGGCTGGTGGTTCGGCGCCAGCAGCTCGAGCACGACCGGCACGCGGCCGCCGGCGAGCGCGCCGACCGCGCGCAGGCCGAAGAACTCCTGCAGCCGCGCCGCGATCGTCGGGCCCGCGGGCGCGTCGTAGTCGACGATCGCCGCTCGCCCGGTCGGCAGTTCGATGCGATCCGGCGCGCCCTGCTGCAGTGCGCGGCGTTGCGCCGGCTGCAACTGCGCCAGCAGCAGCTCGCCGACGTCGGCGTCGCGCAGCGAACGCAGGTCGTTGCGGTCGCCGAGCAGCTGCAGCGCCGCCGCCGCCACCGCCGGATCGTCCCACGTCGGCAGGCCGAGGTCCGGCGAACGCGCACACAGCCAGCGCATGCGCGCCAGCAACCGGCGCAGTTCCTTCTGCTCGCCGAGCCACTTCCACGGATCGGCCGCGAGCACCGGCAGCAGCTTCGCGGCCGCCGCCCCGTCCGGCAGTTCGCCGCCGCGCGCCGACTTCAGCGCCAGGTCGCGGTAGCGCTGCTCGCGCACGGCGACGACGCGGCCCTCGGCTTCGACCAGCTCGGCGACGACGACGGTCTGCAGCGCGTCCTTCGCCACCGCCTGCAGGTCCGCGGGCTCGAGCGCCGAGAACAGCACGACCTTCGAGCGCTGCTGCCGACCGACCTCGTGCAGGCGCAGCGCCAGCAGCAGGTCCTGGCCGTCGGCCGCCGCCGGCAGCACGAGGCCACGGCCGCCGACCATCGTCGCCGTGCGTGGATCCGCGCCGCTGCTGCGCACCGCGACGCGATCGGGGAACCCCGCCAGCAGGCAGCGCGCCAGCCGCGACGTGTCGCGCGCTTCGTCGCTCCGGCGATCGGCGCCGGCGAGCCAGCGGTCGCGCGTGCCCTTCAGCGTGCGCGCTTGCCACGCAGCGACGCCGAACTCGCGGCACAAGTGATCGGGAAACCCACGGTCCTCGGCCAGCAGGAACGCGTCGACGGCGGCGTGCAGGTCGGCGCCATCCTGCCTGCCCAGCTGCTCGACGTCGGACAACAGCACCGCCGCGGTCGCCGCCGCGGTGGCGCAGCCGAGTTCGCGCCCGGCGTGCACGACGGCGGCGAGCCGCGGATGCAGCGGCAGCTGCAGCAACGAACGACCGCGCCGCGACAGCGCACCGTTCGTCTCCAGCGCGCCGAGCTCGCCGAGCAGGCGATCGGCGGCGGCGAGCGCTTCTGCCGGCGGCGCTTCGAACCATCCGAACTGGCGCGGATCGCGGCCGGCGAACGCGCGCACCAGCAGGGCTGGGCCCGCCAGATCGATGCGCTGCACGTCGGGCAGCGTGCGCGCCGGCATGCCGCGTTCTTCGCTCGGCGTCCACAGGCGGTAGCAGCGCCCCGGGCCAGTGCGGCCGGCGCGGCCGCTGCGCTGCGTCGCCGACGCCAGGCTGATGCGTTCGAGCTGCAGCACGTCGACGCCGCGGCCGCGGTCGAAGCGCAGTTCGCGCGCGAGCCCGCTGTCGACCACCGCGGTGACGCCGGCGATGGTCAGCGAGCTCTCGGCGACGTTGGTCGACAGCACGACCTTGCGCTGGCCCTGCGGCCGGATCGCGCGGTCCTGTTCGGCGGCGTCGAGCCGGCCGTGCAGCGGCAACACGAGCACCGCGCGGCGCCGCGCCACGTTCTGCAGCGCGTCCTGGCAACGCGCGATCTCGCCGACGCCGGGCAGGAACACCAGCACGTCGCCACTCGTCTCGTCGAGCGCACGCTCGATCGCGGTGCGCGCCGTGACCTCCAGCGGGCCGTCGGCGGCGCGGTCGAGGTGCACGACCTCGACCGGATGCAGGCGGCCGTCGGCCTCGACCACTTCGCTGCCCGGCAGGAACGCGCGCAACGGCGCGGGATCGAGCGTCGCCGACATCACGCACAGGCGCAGGTCGGGCCGCACTTCGCCGCGCGTCTCGGCCAGCATCGCCAACGCCAGGTCGCCTTCGATGTGCCGTTCGTGGAACTCGTCGAGGCACACGGCGCCGACGCCGTCGAGGAACGGGTCCTGCACCAGCTGCCGCACCAGGACACCCTCGGTGACGAAGCGGATGCGCGTGCGAGCACTGGTGCGGCTCTCGCCGCGCACCTGGTAGCCGACGATCCCGCCGAGCTCGTCGCCGAGCTCCTGGGACACACGCGCCGCCGCCGCGCGCGCGGCGAGGCGACGTGGTTCGAGCACGACGACCTGCTGGCCGTTCGCCAACAGCGGCAGCAGCGCCGGCGGCACGCGCGTGGTCTTGCCCGAACCGGGCGGCGCCAGCAGCAGCAGCGTCGTCGCCTTCTGCATCGCCGCCAGCACCGACGGCAGGGCGACGTCGATCGGCAACGGGTCGCGCGGCGCGGTCACGCGTTCCTCCGACGACCAGCGAACGAGCTCACGACAGCGTCCGGCGGCCTTCGATCGCGTCGGCGAGGATCGACGCGCTGACCTGCGCGATCGACGACCCGGCCGGCAAGCCGCGCGCGAGGCGCGTGACCTTGATGCCGAGCGGCGCCAGTTCGTCGGCCAACACCCGGGCCGTGCCTTCGCCTTCGAGATCGGGATTGGTCGCGAGGCAGACCTCGGCGAACGGCTCCTTGCCGACGCGCGCCAGCAGCTGGCTCGTCGTCAGGTCCTCGGGGCGAATGCCCTCGAGCTGCGACAGCCGGCCCTGCAGCACATGGTAGAGGCCGCGGTAGCCGACATCCTCGAAGCGCTGCACCTCGCGCGGATCCTCGATCACCAGCAGCATGCGCTGGTCGCGCGCCGGATCGCTGCAGACGCTGCACGGATCGCTGGCGTCGAGGTTGAAGCAGCGGCTGCACGTCTTGACGGACGCGCGAACCTGCTCGATCGCCTTCGCCAGTTGAAGGGCTTCGTCGGCCTCGATGCGCAGCAGGTGGAACGCGAGGCGTTCGGCGGTCTTCGGCCCGATCCCCGGCAAGCGCGTGAGCCGCTGGATCAGGTTCTCGATGCTGCGTTCGCGCTGCGCCATGCCGGTCGGCGCAAGCTCGCACGCCTCATGCGGCGGGTCAAGCTCGCTGGCAGGCCTTCAGAAGCCCATGCCCGGCAGGTTCAGCCCGCCGGTGACCTTCGCCATCTCGCGCTCGCGCAGCTCCTTCGCCGCTTGCAGCGCCTGGCGCACGGCCGCAGTCACCAGGTCCTCCAGCGTGTCGACGTCGCTCGGGTCGACGGCCGCCTTCTGGATCTTGACCGCCTGCAGCTCCTGGTTGCCGTTGACGTAGGCCTTGACCGCGCCGCCGCCGGCCGAACCTTCGAGGATGCGTTCGCCCAGCTGACGCTGCGCGTCCGCCATGCGCCGCTGCATGTCCTGCGCCTGCTTCAGCAGGCTGCTCATGTCGCCGAATCCGGTTGCCATCGTTGCTCCTTGGTGGAACGCGCAGGATGCCGGAGGAGCGCTCCGGCGTCCACCGTCAGGCGACCGCCGTCACGGTCGCACGATCACCGCGAGGCCAGCGCTGCTGCTCCACAGCTCGCTGCCGCAGGCGTCGAGCCACAGCGCCTGCGCGTCGATCTCGAGGCCGGTGTAGATCGGGCTCGCCGGGATCGCGAACGGGTGCAGCGCGTCGCCGAACGCGTCGGCGTAGATCGGCACCGGCACCGCGGTCAGCGGATCGACCAGCAGGGTGATGCCGAGGATCGGCAGCGACGTCTGGCCGAAGGCGAGGCCGAGCAGGCCGAGCCCGTTGGCCGGCGCGTTGCGCATCGGCATGCCGAACGCGGCGTTGCCGAGCCGCGGTTCGCTGTTGCCGGCCAGCGTCGACACGCCGCTGCAGCCGGCGGTCGCGAGGCCGTAGTTGTCGGCGTCTTCGTCGCCGTTCCTGGTGCCGTCGCCGTCGCGATCGAGGGCGATGCGGTTGCCGGTGCCGGGCGCCACCGCGGTGAACGCGAGGCTCGCGGTGCCGGCCTGCGCCTTCGTCACCAGTTGTGCCAGCGTGAACGGCCCTTCGCCGGTGCGGTCGCTGACGAACAGCGCACCGCCCGGCTGGTAGAGCAGCCCGGCGAGGCGGCCGTCGAGCAGGCCGTGCACGGTCAGGTCGACGTCGCCGGCGGCGGTGCGCGCGATCGCCAGCGCACTGTCGCTGTTCCAGCTCGGCGTGCCGGCCGTCAGCTGCGTCAGCACGAACTGGTAGCCGACCAGCGGGGCGGTGCCGGTGTCGAGCGCCATCATGAAGGTGACGAGGTCGTCCTTCGTGCCTGCCGGCCACGGGCTGAACACCGGCTGCGCCAGGAACGACGCGAGGGTGTCGATCGCGCCGTCGTGCACGAAGCCGAAGCCGCTCTTCTGCTGGCCCGGCGCGCGCAGGAAGCCGACCTTGCGGTACATGTTGCGCAGCTGTGGCACCTTCATCTGCTGCGGCTCCTGGATCAGCGGCCCGTTGATCACGAAGCCGTTGGTGCCGCGCGGCAGCGCGTGGCACGTCGCACAGTTGGCGCCACCGGGGATCGGGAACGTCGCGATGTTCTGCAGGAACGCCGTCTGCCCGGCCGCTTCGTTGTTGCCGGCGGGCGTCGTGCGCAGCGCGCGGTTCTTCAGCTGGTTCGGGTTCGGCGGATAGGCGATGGCGTTGGCGAACGCCGCATAGGCGTTCATGTCGGACGCCGACAGCTGGTTGCCGCCCATCAGCTTGTCGAACGTCGGATTGAAGTCCTGGAACGTGCCGCGATCGCCGCGCCAGTGCAGGAAGCCGGTGCCCGACAGACCACGCAGCGTCTGCGTCGTCATCGGCCCCTTCATCGGGTGGAACGACGTAAGGCCGAGGTTGAACGGGAACGGTTGCGCCGGCGCGCCCTGCAGCGTGCCGTTCGGATCGCCGAGGTCCCAGGCGATGCCGTCGAGGTCGCCGTCGATGTGGCACGACGCGCACGACATCGTGCCGTTGCCGGACAGCTTCGCGTCGTAGAGGAACTTGCGCCCGAGCCGCATCGCGGCCGGCATCGGGTCGACGGTCGCGATCGGTTGTTCGCGCAGCACGGCGAGCGTCGTCGTGTCGACGACCGACAGCGTGTCGCTGAGGTGGTTCAGCACGTAGAGCCGCGGCTGCGTCGGGTGCAGCGCCAGCGCGCGCGGGCCGCGCTTCTGCGCCGTGTTCACGATGGCACCCGGCGTGCTGCCGATCTCGATGCGCGCCAGCACGGTGCCGGCGAGGTCGAGCACGCCGATGCGGTCGGTGCCGTGCGCAGCGACGAACACGCGCGCCGTCGCCGCGTCGATGGCGACGCCGAACGGTTCCGCCAGCGCCGTCGAAAGGCCGGCGGCGTTCGGCAGCGTGGCGTAGTTCATGCCCGCATTCAGGTCGAACGCGGTGACGACCGGCGAAGCCCCCGTCGTGATGCGCGTCAGCCGGCTGTCGATCGCGTGGCCGCGCAGGTTCGGTTCGAAGCGCACGAGGTTGCGCGCCTCGGTGTTCGCCACCCACAGCTCGCCACTGGTCGGATGGACGGCGATCGCGGTGTTCGTGGTGCCGACGCGGTTGAAGTAGCGCGTCACCACCTGCGTCGCGACGTCGATCTGCACGACGTCGTGGTCGGGCAGCGTGTACGGGATCTGCGCTGCCCAGGCCGGATCGTCGGCGCGCACGAGCATGCCCTGCGCCGGCGCCGCCGGCAGGCCGGGCCCCGCGGGCGGCGGCGCCTGCACGCCGGCCGGCAGCACGGTGGTGCCGTTGCCCGAGCGCTGCACGACGGCGTAGACACGCGTGCCATCGGGACTGACCGCCAGCGCGCGCGGGTCCTTGCCGAACACGTCGATGGTGCCGAGGCTCGCGCGCGTCACTGCGTCGAACACGAACACCTTGTCGACCGTCGCGGCGGTGACGAACGCCTTGCCGCCGGCGAACACGATGTCGCTCGGTTCGTCGCCGGTCGGCAGCGTGGCAATCACGCGCTGGGCGGCCACGTCGACGATGCTGACGCTGTCGGACAGCACGTTCGCGACCCACACTTCGTTGCGCGTGCGCGGCGCCACCGCCACCGGATCGAGGCCGACCGGAATCTCGGCCAGCAGCAGCGGCACGGCGGCGTTTCGCAGGTCGTAGACGCACAAGCGGCCGCCGAGCGAGTCGGCGACGAACAGGCGCGTGCCGTCCGGCGACAGGCGCAGCGGCGACACCGGGCCGCTCTCGTAGTTCACGAACGACTGGGCGACGGTGGCCGAAGCCGCAGCCAACAAGGCGGCGGCGAAGCGGGCGAGCGTGGGCATGGCAGCTCCGCGTGGGCGCGATGGTGGCGCGCCGGAGACGAGGGAAGAGACGAGGAACGAACGAGGGCGGACGGGCGGTGGCCGTGAGCAGCCGCCGGCGGCAAACGGTCGCACGCCAGCGGCTCGCTGTCAAAGGGCGCGCGACGGCGGCGATGGCAGCAAGTCGCTCGCGCCGATCGTCAATCTGGCGATGCGGGGCGCGGGCCAGCTTCGCTCACGGCAGAACGGGCGCGCAGACGACCCGGAACCCGCTGGCGGTGACCGACACGTTGTAGTGCAACGACCCGCGAACCGCGGAGCGGCAGGCATAGGAGGGCGCGTTCCAGCGGCCTCCGCGGAGCATCCGGTACACACCGCCTGTCACGTACGGATCGGCGACCGCTGCGCTGGGGTAGTTGACACCACCGACGCCACCCCAACTGTCGAGGCACCACTCCCAGATGTTGCCGTGCATGTCGTGCAGCCCCCAGGCGTTCGCCGGGTAGCTGCCGACAACCGTCGCGAACGTGGGCGGGCAGTAGCTGCCCGCGTCTTCGCTGTAGTTGAAGTTCGCGCTGCCGCAGCTCAGTGTCGGCCCGAACGAGTACTCCGTCGTCGTTCCTGCGCGGCAGCAATACTCCCACTCCGCCTCCGTCGGCAGGCGGTACTCGTAGCCGGACGGCAACCGGCCCGCCGCAGCCTCCTGCACCGTCAGCGCCTCGCAGTACGCGGCGGCCTGTATCCACGTCACCAGGTCCACCGGCAGGCTCGCCCCGAAGCTGTACGACGGGTTGTCGCCCATCAGCGACTGGTACTCCGCCTGCGTCACCTCGTACCTCCCCATCCAGAACGGCCGCGTGATCGTCACCGCGTGCACCGGCTGAGCATTGGGCAGGTTGTAGTACGGAGTCACATCGAACGGCGTCACCGGCGACCCCATCTGGAAGGTCCCCGGTGCGATCGCGACCATGTGCAGGCTCGCCGGCGGTGGTGCGGCGACCTGCGTCTCGAGTTCGTTGTCGGTCAACGTGATCAGCCCCGAAGCAGCGAGGTCCGCGCCCTGCACGTCGAACGAGGCACCGACCAGCAGCGGATCGTTCGGCACCACGAACGACAGCGGCGCCGTCTGGCCCGACGCGTCGAGCACGCCGAACTGCAGCCAACCGAAGGCCAGCGGGTCGAGCCGCAGCACGCCGGTGATCACGCCCGGGATCGCGAGCGGCAGCGTGCCAGGGTAGCTCGGTGAGCACGCCGCCAGCGCATAGACGTTGCCGGTGATCGTCGTCGGATGCTGCATCGCCATGGCCGCGGTCCCACCCAGCACGACGGGGGACAGGCGCTTCATCGAACGACCTGATTGGGCAGTGGCCGTAGCTGCGACGACGGCGACAAAGAGAGGAAGGATCGAGCGCGGGTAGTGCATGGGGCGTCTTCCGGCTGCGGATGCTTGGCGTCGGCCAGCCGCGTCCTCGACGTCGACACGAACCGATCCTCCGCGCAGGGACGGGATCGTCGCCGCGGACCATGAGGCTGAAGTCCTGCCCTCACCGGCCACCCGCACCCAGCCGCTACTCGATCGGATCCGGCGGCTGCTCGTCGACCGGCGCGCCGTCGTCGTCCGCACGTTCCGGCTTCGCCTCGTCCTTGACGCGATCTTCCGGGTTCACCTGCACGACGCGACCGCGGAACGCACCGAGCACACGCTTCGTCGTCGGCCCTGGCTCGATCTTCGGCGGCGGTGCCGAGGCGCCGCCATCCGACGAACCGGTGATCTCCGGCAAGCGCCACTCGACCTGCACCGGCGACCCGACGACATCCTGGATCGTGCGTGCGAGCTCCTGCTGGATCACCGTCGACGCCAGGCGATCGCGGTACATCTTGCGATCGGTATGCAGCGACACGACGACGACGTTCTTGTCGTTCGGGCCGTCGAAGCGGCACAGCTCCATCGTGCCGTGCAGCAGCTGGCGATCCTTCAGCGCGAACAGCACGCGGCTCTTCAGATCGCCGCCAGCGGCGGGAGGAACGGCCATCGGCGCGCGCGGCGCGGCGGCGGGTGCAGACCCAGCGGCACGCGGCGCACCACTACCACCACCACCACCACCACCACTGCCGAACTGCGGCCGCGCTGGCGCGGCACTCGGCGCCGCCGCCGCTGGCGCCATACCGCCACCCGCGCGCACTTCGGCGAGCAGATCGGCGAGCGACGGCAGCGCCCCCGCTTGCGCCATGCGCACGAGTGCGACCTCGAACACGACGCCGCGGTCCTCGAGCCGACGCAAGCGTTCGCGGCCGAGCAGGCCGGCGGCGATCATCGCGTCGAGGCGATGGGGGGCCGCCGCCGTCGCCAGTGCCGTCAAGCGTTCGCGCAACGCACCCGACAGCGGCACCAGCCCCGAGTCGGCGCCGTCGACCTTCAGCAGCAGCATCCAGCGCAGCACTTCGACGATCTCGCCGAGCGCTTCGCGTTCGTCGGTGCCGTGCTGCTGCAGGTCGCGCGCGAAGTGCAGGCCGGCCTTGGCGTCGCCGCCGAGCAGCGCTTCGCAGACGCCGATCGTGGCGTCGATGCCGACGCGCGCCACCAGCGTGCGGTAGGCGGCGAGGTCGAACTTCGCACCGAGCTCGCGCGCCAACGGCAGGACGCGTTCGAGCGCGGTCTCGGCGTCGCGCACGCCACCGCGCACCGAGGCCGCGATCTCGGCCAGCACGTCGTCCGGGATCGCCACCTTCTCGCGGTCGGCGATGCTGCGCAGGCGCTTCTGCAGGTCCTTCTCGCCGACGCGGCGGAACAGCAGCACCTGGCAGCGCGAACGGATCGTCTCCGGCACCTTGTGCAGTTCGGTCGTCGCCAGCACGAACACCACGCGCGGCGGCGGCTCCTCGAGCGTCTTCAGGAACGCGTTGAACGCGTTCTTCGTCATCATGTGCGCCTCGTCGAGGATGACGACGCGGTAGCGCGAGGTCATCGTCGCGAAGCCGACCGTCTCGCGCAGGCGCCGCACGTCGTCGACGAGGTTGTTCGACGCGGCGTCGATCTCCATGACGTCGGGGTTGCTGCCGTCGAGGATCGACAGGCACTGCGTGCACTTGCCGCACGGCTCCGGCGTCGGGCCCTTCTCGCAGTTGAGGCAGCGGGCCAGAATGCGGGCGCTGGTGGTCTTGCCGACGCCGCGGCTGCCGGAGAACAGGAAGGCGTGCGGCACGCGGCCCTGCTGCAGCGCGGCCCGCAGCGACGTCAGCACCTCGTCCTGGCCGACCAGCTCCTGGAACGATTGCGGCCGGAAGCGTCGGGCCACGACCTGGTAGGGAGCGTCGTCCTGTTCGTCTCGCGCTGCCGCCATGCGGCCAGTGTGCAGCGAGCCGAGCCGCGAAGGAAGACGGCAGCGCGGTTGCGCCCGCCGCGGGCCACGGCTACAAGGTTCGTCCCCATCCACCGCCCAGGCGCGCGGGCCAAGGCCCGACACGAGCAAGCGGAGTTGTGGAGAGGTGACCGAGCGGCTCAAGGAGCTCGCTTGGAAAGCGAGTGTAGCCCACAAGGCTACCGGGGGTTCGAATCCCCCCCTCTCCGCCATTTCGCACGGCTCGCGAAGGTGGGGCCCGCCGGGTCCCGAGCAAGGGGGCGGCGTGAACCTGGTCAGGTCCGGAAGGAAGCAGCCATAAGCGTGCGGCTTCTTGTGCCCGGGGTGCCTGGTGGGATCCACCTTCGTGGGCCGTGCGGACCTTTCTGTCGGTTGGTTCGGCCCGTGTGGTCGGCCGACGATCGCCCTCGACCAGCGACCGCATCCGTGGGAAGACGGCTCCGGGAAAGGGCCGCGAGGAGAGTCATGCTCGACAACGACCTGAAGTCCGCGTTCGGACTGGCGTTCGTGCGCGCGGTGGCGCACGCCGCTGGCTTCCTGACCGCCGAAGCCAATCGCGAGTGGGACGGCGATGGCGTCGACCTGATGGTGTTCGCGCGCGACGAGCACGGGCTCGTCCGCTCGCCCCGCATCGAACTGCAGGTGAAGGCGACGCAGCAACCCGACGAGGGCGACCCCATCGCCTTCGACCTTCGGGCCAAGAACTACGACGAACTCATCGCCGCGAGCTGGCAGGTGCCGCGCATCCTGGTGGTCGTCTTCGTGCCGCCGGATCGCGAGCTCTGGATCGACTGCGCGCCCGAACAGCTCGTGCTGCGGCGCGCCGGCTACTGGTGCAACCTCCGGGGCCTGGCGCCGGTCGCCAACGGCCGCTCGGTCCGCGTGCGCATTCCCCGCACCAACCTCCTGGACGTCGCAGCCGTCCAGGGCATCATGGCTCGCGTGCGTGGAGGCCAGCAGCCATGAGCGTTCCGATGTCCATCGCGCAGCCGGCGCCGACGCCAACGCCGCCCGAGTTCGCGGCCTACTTGCGCCAACGCGGCTGGCAACACCAAGGCAGTGACTCGCACTGGAGCCGCTTCCAGAAGCCGGGGCCAGGTGCGGCCTACGAGCTGGAGGTGCCGCTGCGCCACGACGCCGGCGACTACCCTCGAGCCGCTCGGACCCTGCTGGAGAACCTGTCGCGGCTCGAGCAACGGGATGCCGCCCAGATCCTGCGCGACGTGAAGGCCGTGGCCCTCGACATCGTGCGCATCGGCATCGTCAGCGCCGCCACCCGCGACGGCCGCATTCCCGTCGAGGCCGGCCATCGCGTGTTCGAGGCCTCCCGCGACCTGCTGCTGGCGGCGGCCTGCGCGGTCGACCAACCCCGCGCGGCGTTCCCGAACAGCAAGACGAACGAAGCCAAGGAGCTCGTTCGCAACGCACGCTTCGGGCGCAGCGAGATCGGCAGCTACGTCGTCACGATCGAATGCGAGGTGCCGCCGAGCCTCGGGGACGGCGGCCTCGACGAGTCCGACCAACCGATCGAGCGCCGCACGTCCGAACGGCTCGCCACGGCCGTGGCAGCGCTCGGCGACGCGGCGCGCGAATCGGCCAGCTCCGGCAGCTTCGCGCCGTTCGAAGCCGGCGTGCGCTTCGGCGTCAGCGCCAACCTGTGCGAAGCCATCGCCACGATCCTGCAGGCCACCGAAGCCGAGTCGATCTGGACCTCGTTGTCGTTCGCGAGCAGCCGACCTCGTCGCGGACCACCGCCGGCGCGCGTCGAGTTCGGCCAGGCCAGCCTCGGCGTCCTGCGCGAAGCGGCTCGCCGCCTGCGGGCCTCGGCGACCTATTCGGCCTTCGAACTCTCGGGGATCGTCAAGACCCTGACCAGCATCGACCCGACGGCGGGAGGCGAAGTCGTACTGTCGTCGGAGATCGAAGGCGGCTGGCGGCGCGTCGCGATGCACGTCGGAGCCGAGACCTACGCCAAGGCGATCCGGGCCCACGAACAGCGGGAGACGGTGCGCTGCGTCGGCGACCTCGTGCGCGTCGGCCGGGTGTGGACGCTGCAGAACCCACGCGAGTTCGAGTCGCTCCCCGACGCCTGAGAGCCCGGGAGCGCGGCGGCCTCGGCGCCGACCGGCGAACGCGGATTTCGCAGAATGTGTGTCAGGTCGCGCCGGGATCTCGCGGGAAGGGAGCGCCGCCAGCGCGGCCTCCCTCCCTTGCACCGATCCGAAACGCCATGACCGACGCACCTGCCCTTCGCCGCTCCCTGCTCGCCCTCGCCACCCTCGCCGCCACCACCCCGCTGCTCGCCCAGCGCCAGACCGCCGTGTTCAACGGCGTGTTCGTCGGCGGCGCGTTCGGCAAGTCGCTCGTCGCCGCCCCCGACCGCAACGGCGACGGCCCGGACCTGCTGGTCGGCATCCCGGAGTGGTTCAACAGCGCCGGGCGCGCCGTCTGGCTCAACGGGCAGAACGGCCAGGTGCTGAGCGCCGCCATCGGCACCGGCGCCGGCACGGCGCTGGGCCTGACGCTCAGCCCGGCCGGCGACCTCGACAACGACGGCACGCAGGACTACGTCGTCGGCACGCCGAACGCCGACTTCAACGGCATCGACTCGGGCCACTGCGCCGCGATCAGCGGCGCCACCGGAGCCGTGCTGTGGACGCGCAACGGCGCCGCGGGCAACCGTTGGGGCGAGAGCATCGTGGCGGTCGGCGACCTCACCGGCGACGGCCGCAGCGAGATCGCCGTCGGTGCGCCGCGCAGCGACTTCGGCCTGGTGTCGATCCTGAACGGCGCCAATGGCTCGACCCTGCGCGCGTTCACCGGCGATCCGTTCACCCGCTTCGGCACCGCCCTCGCCCTGCTGCGTCCGTTCGGCACCGGCCCGGTCCGCCTGCTGGTCAGCGAGCCGATGCTCGCGACGACCGCCGGTCGCGTGTGGCTGATCGACCCGAACCAACCGCCGGCGGCGTCGGCCGTGTGGCAGAACAGCGGCGCTCTCGGCGAACAGATCGGCCAGCGGCTCGCGGCGCTCGGCGACGTCAACGGCGACGGCACGCCCGACTTCCTGTGCTCGCGCAGCAACGGCCGCGTCGACGTGCGTTCGGGCACCAACGGCTTCGTGCTGTCGACGATCAGCGGCCCGGCCGCCGACGACTTCGGCTACGCGTTCGCGGGCGCTGGCGACATCGACCGCGACGGCATCCCGGACATCGCGATCGGCGCGCCGGGCACCAACATCCAGAACGGCGCCGCGACCGTCTACTCGGGCGCCACCAACGCCCCGCTGTTCAGCCTCGCCGGCGCGCCTGGCTCGCGCTTTGGCGAAGCGCTCGCCGGCGTCGGCGACCTCGACGGCGACCAGTGGCCCGAGGTCGCGATCGGCGCGCCCTACCACTTCCTGACCGGCGTCGGTGGCGTCGGTCGCGTGACCGTGCACAGCCTGACCGTGACGGGCCTCGCGACGCCGTTCGGCACCGGCTGCGCCGGCAGCCTCGCGCAGACGCCGCAGTTCAGCACCAGCGCCTTGCCGCGCCTCGGCCAGACGTTCGACCTGAGGATCACCCAGGCGCCGGCGAACACCGTCGTCGCGTTCGCGCAGGGCCTGTCGAACACGCTCGCCGGCGCCGTGCCGCTGCCGGTCGACCTCACCGCACTCGGCGCCCCGGGTTGCTCGCTGCTGATGTCGAACGACATCCTGCAGGCCGAATTCACCAACAGCTCCGGCGGCGCCATCCTGCCGTTCACCGTGCCGACGACGCCGGCGCTCGCCGGCTTCCGCTGGTATGCGCAGGGTGCGGTGCTGACGTCGGCGAACGCGCTCGGCTTGCTGACGACCAACGGCATCGAGCTGCGCGTCGGGCACCCGTGAGCCTCGGATGACCGCGGCCGATCGGCATCAGCGCGGCAAACTCGCCGCCGCCTCGTCGCCGCCGAGGAAGCGCCGCGGCAGCGCACTGCGCAGCAGCGTGGTGACCTCGTAGACGGAGCCGCCCGGCCCGACGCGATCCTCGGGCCACAAACGCTCGCTCCCTTGCGCGCCGAGCAACACCACTTCGTCGCCGAGCATCGCACCCGCGACTGAGGTCACGTCGACGACCGTCTGGTTCATGCTGACGACGCCGACGATCGGCGCGCGCACGCCGCGCACCAGCACCGGCGCCCCGTTCCACAGTTCGCGCAGCAGGCCGTCGGCATAGCCGAGCGGCAGCAAGGCGAGGCGCGACGGGCGCGTGGTGACGAACGTGCCGCCGTAGCCGACCGGCGTGCCGGACGGCACCGTGCGCAGGCCGACGATGCGCGCCTTCAGCGCCAGCGCTGGCCGCAGTTCCACGGGCCCCGCGGTCGCCGCAGAGCGGAACGGATCGAAGCCGTAGAGCCCGCCGCCGATGCGCACCGCGTCGAGGTGCGCTGCCGGCAGCGCCAACGCGCCGAGCGTATTGCTCGCATGACGGCGCACGCCGCGCAGCGCCCGCACCGCATCGACGACGTGGGTGAAGGTCGCCAGCTGCGCCTGCATCGCCGCGAGGTCGGATGGCCCGGTACCAGTCGCAGCGAAGTGCGTGTAGACGCCCGCGATCGTCAGCCGGCCGCGGTCGTGGATCTGGCGCACCAGCGTCGCCAGCTGGTCGGGGGCGACGCCGTGCCGGCTCATGCCGGTGTCGACCTCGATCTGCACCGGCAGGTAGCGACGCGTCGCCGCCGCCAGCGCCGCGGCGACTTCGCCGCAACCGACGCTCGGCAGCAATCCGTGCTGCACCGCGAGCCCCGCTTCGCTCGGTGCCAACGGCCCGGCGATCTGGATCGGCGCGGTGAAGCCCGCCTGCCGCAGCTGGGCGCCTTCGTGCACGTTCGCGACGGCGAGTTCGTCGGCGCCGCTGCGCAGCGACGTGCGCGCGATGCGCACCATGCCGTGGCCGTAGGCGTTGGCCTTGACCACGGCGACCAGGCGGCAATCGCGGGCG
>JBILEY010000443.1:0-4446 GCA_044351865.1 Planctomycetota bacterium
GGCCGCCGCGTCGCGCGCCTTCTGGAACGCCGCTTCGGCGGCGGCGACGTCGGCGGCGCGGAACGCCTGCACGCCCTGCACCTCGAACAGTTCGCGGCGCGGCGGCTCGCACAGCTGCACGGCGCGATCGGCGTAGCGCCGCGCGGCCAGCGCCGCGTCGGCCAGCGCGTCCCCGGCCATCTCCGTCGAGCGCGCGCCCTTCGTCAGCGACATCTCGGCGATCGCGTGCACGAAGTCGTCGCGCTGGCGCAGCACCGCGCGCAGCGTCTCCTCGGTGCCGTCGTTGCCGAGCAGGCGCTGGCAGCGCCCGCGCAGGTAGGTCGCGTAGACGTCCTGCGGATCGGCCTCGAGCGCGCGGTCGAGCGCGCCGAGGGCGGTGTCGAGCTGGCCGAGCCGCGACCACAAGAGCGCCAGGCCGGCCTGCGCCCGATGGCGCAGCAGCGGCTGCTGGTCCGAGACCTGCACCAGCAGGTCGTAGGCCTCCTGCCACTTCTGCTGGCGCAGCAGGCACGCCGCCAGGCCGAGCTGGGCCGGGCCGGCGTCGACGCCACCGGCCACCTGCTGGAACGCGCTCGCCGCGGCGGCCGCGTCGCCGGCGGCGTAGGCGATGCAACCCGCGAGGTACGGCTGCGGGCTGGCGCTCGGCAACTGCTGCAGTGCGGCCTTGGCGCCGGCGACGTCGCCGACCGCGAGGCGGCACGCGACGATCGAACGCACGACGCGCGGCAGGTCCTCCGGCGCCAGCGTGCCGATGGTGCCCTCGGCGGCGCGCACGGCGACCATCGCTTCGGCGGAGCGGCCACGCTGCCGCAGGAAGTCGGCCAGCGCCGCGTGCATGCGGGCATCGACCGGCGCCAGCTTCACCGCCTGCCGCAGGTCGTTCTCGGCGTCCTGCCACAGGCCGAGTCGCGCGCGCACGTCGGCCAGGCCTTCGAAGCGCAGCGCGGCGTCGAGGCCGTCCGGCGCCAGCGACTCGAGCAGCGCCACCTCGCCGACCACGTCGCCGCGGGCGCGCAGCACTTCGAGTTCGAGCCGCCAGCCGTCGAGCAGCCCCGGGGTCGCGCGGTAGGCCTGCGCCTGGCGCAGCGCCTCGTCGTAGATCCAGCCTTCGATCTTCGCCTTCTCCAGCAGCCACAGCACCGTCTCGCGGCGCTTCTGCGGCGTGCCGGTGCCGTCGCGCACCTGGCGGGCGACGTCGTTGCGCAGCGTGCCGGCGAGCACGATCTTGTCGATCTTGACGCCTTCGCCGCCGAACGTCATCACCTCGCCGTCGCGCCCCTTCTCGAGGTCGCGGATGCGCAGGCGCAGCACCTTGTTGCCGAAGTCGCCGGACTTCTCGAGCGCCAGCAGCTCGACGCCTTCGAGCGGCAGCAACGTGCCCCAGAACGGGTTCGACAGGCCGCCGGAGTAGACGCGGTCGAAGGTGCGCGCCGCGTTGCGCTCGCGGTCGGCGCGCGTCGGCGCCGCCACCGGCTCCACCGGGGCGGGTGCCGCCTCGGCGGCCGGCGCTTCGCCGGTGGTGTTGATCGCGACCTCGGCGACCAGAGCGCCGTCGATCGCCAGCAGCGAGTAGTGGCCGGGATCGGGGCCCGGATCGAGCGGCAGCGCCACCACCGACAGCGGCGCGCGCGGCGGGAACTCGATCGGCCGCGGCGGCAGCGGCTGCGTCTCGCTCGGCTCGACGAACGGATCGCGGCGCGCCGCCTTCGGCGCGTTGGCGTCGGCCAGCACGTAGCCGCGCACCGGCGTCGGCTTGAACTCCTCCTGCTGCAGTCGGATCGCCGGCGGCGCCTGCGGACTGCGGAAGTACTTCGGCGCGACCAAGGCCGCGACGCCGAGCGTCGCCAATGCCAGCACCTGTTCCTTGCGGATCGCCATGCTCACTTCGCCTCTGCGGACTTGTCGTCCTTGGTCTGCGGGACGTTCTTGAACTGCACCCCGAGCACCGTGCCCTTCAGCGTGCACGGCTCGCCGCGCCGGGTCGGCTGCACCACCTGCCAGCCGTCGACCACCAGCGTGCGCCCAGCCTGCCGGCACGACTCCAGCAGACGCAGCAGCGTCGCTTCGTCGGCCTGCACGGTGAACGACACCTGCTCCTGCACCAGCAGGTCGCGCAGGTCGACTTCGCCAGCGCGCGGCGCCCGCGCCGTACTGCGCTGGCCGCGCCGCGCGTCGAGCTTCATGCCGACGATCGCGCGCAGCCCGATCGCCTCGGGCCGCTCGGCCTTGACCGCGTCGTGCGCCGCGAACAGCCGCTTCTGCAACTCGTCGAGCACGGCGAGACCGAGCAGCAGGCCGCGCGTGTCGTCCGGCGTGGTCGGGATCTCCCAGGTGATGCTGGCTTCGCTGCACTGCACCATGCGCTCGCTGGCGGCGCCGGTGATCGCCTGCTTCAGCGCCAGGCCGGTCTGATAGCCGTAGGTGTCGTGCGCGCCCTTGCCCTCGAGCTCGTAGCGCGGGTCCGGCACGAAGGTCAGCTCGGCCTGCAGCGCCGCACGGGTCTTCTGCAGCTCCGCCAGTTCGTCGGCCGCGGCGGCCTGCGCGTCCTTGCCGTAGACCTGCTTCTTGTCGATCTTGATCCGCTGGGGCTGCTGCGACGAGTCGACCACGGTGCCGGCGATCAGCCAGACCACCGCTCCGGCGGCGGCGCCGATCAGCCAGCGCTTGTTCTCCTGCACGAATGCGCCGATGTCCATCAGCGGCCTCCCGTGAGTTCGAAGGTCACCTTGAAACGCTCCTCGCGCTCCTGGCCCGCCGGCAGCGGGTCCATGCGCGGATTGAGATCCGCCAACGCCGGGTCGGCCTTCAGCCTGGCGACGAAGTCGGTGACGACGCGGCTGGTGTCGACCCCGTTCAGCGGCTTGCCGGCCACCTCGACGACGATCGGATCGCGCTTCTTCGCGTTGCTGCCGGGCTTGGCCTCGAGCTTCTGGATCCACAACTCCGGCGGCAGGTTGGCGACCACCGCGCGCTGCACGCGCAACAGGCCGTGCATCGGCTGCGCCACCGTCGCCAGGTGGTCGACGACGGCGCGTTCGACCTTGCCGGCCTCGATCGCCTCGACCGCACGCTCGTGCACCTTGTTGGCGGCATTGACGCGCATGCGCGCCTGCTGGTTGGCTTCGTCGACGGCCTGCACTTCGTTCTTGCGGTGCAGGAACTGCAGCACCAGCACGACCAGGACCAGCAGGCCGGCGACCAGGTTCCACACCGTGCGCTGCTGGAAGCGCAGCCGCTTCTTCACCGCCTCCGGCAGGATCTCGATCGCGTAGAGCGAGTCGTCGAGGCGGCCCACCGCGAGGCCGAGCACCACCGCCGCTTCGTGCCGCATCGCCTGCAGCTGCTCGGCGTCGGTCGGCGGCAGCGCCGACAGGTCGGCGTTGGCGAACGGGTCGAACAGTTCGACCGGGCAGCGCAGCGCCTCGCGCAGGAACGCCCGCAGGCCGCGCAGCCTGGCGCCGCCGCCGGCGAGCAGCACCTGGTCGAGACGCAGGTCGGCGAGCTTCGTCTGCGCCTTGCAGAACGACAACGAGCTCTGGATCGCCGCCGAGATCGACGAGGCGCCGCCGGCGGCGGCCATCGTCACCTTCTCGGCCTGGCCGCTGGCGTAGCGACCGCGGCTCTGCGGATCGAGGTCGAGCAGGTCCTTCTTCAGTGCTTCGGCCTTGCGCTCGCTGACGTTGAACGCCGCGGCGATCGCATCGTCGAGCACCTTGGTGCCGGTGCCGAGGTTGCGCGCGAACAGCAGGTCGGTGCCCTTGACGATGGCGAGGTCCATCGTCGTGTGGCCGATGTTGACCAGGCAGACGACGGCGTCGGCTTCGACCGGGCCGCACTTCAGGTAGGCGTTGTAGAGCGCGGTGCAGTTCGGCACGAACGCAGACACGGTGCCGTTCGAGCGCTTCACCTCGTCCTGCAGCCGATCGAGTGCTTCGTCCTTGGCCAGGGCCAGCAGCACCGTGTCGACGCCCGCTTCGGCATCCTGCGAAGGCAGCAGGTTGTAGTCGGCCGACAAGGCGCCGCCCGACTGCTGCGCCAGGTCCTGGATCTCGAGCTCCATCAGGTTGCGCAGCTGCCAGTCCGGCGTCGGCGGCACCTGGCTGTAGCGCAGCGTCATGTCGCGGCCGGCGAGGCCGCAGACGACGCCGCCCAGCGGCACGTCGGCTTGGCGCAACGCCACCGGTGCGTCGTTGTCGCCGCGCGGCAGCCCGGCGAAGCGCAGCACCTTGACGCCGTGCTTGCCCACCGACGCCACCAGGATCTTGGCGCTGTGACTGCCGAGGTCGACGGCGGTCGCTTTGTTGGCCATGGTTCGTTCCGTTCTCTCGTATGCGGTTCGTTCGTCGGGACCGCGAGGCGACTCGCGGCCGGGTGATCGCGCCCAGTTGCGGGCGACTCGTTGCGGGCGACTCGGTGCGCGCGACTCGTTGCGCGCTACTTGCCGTC
>JBILEY010000444.1:0-4414 GCA_044351865.1 Planctomycetota bacterium
TCGCTGGCAATCCCGGCGCCACGGTCAACGACCTCGCCGGCATGGTGACGTACCGCGAGCCCGGCATCGGCATCCGCGTGCTGCCGTACACGATGACGTTCGGCACGCTCGACATCGTCCCCGGCATCGCGACGACCATCGCCACCGACCTCACCGCGGTGAACCCGCGCCTCTCGCAGGCCGCCTGGCCGACGCGCGTCGTGTGCTGGGGCCACGTGCAGGGCGTCGTGCTGCAGCAGGTCGACCTCGCCGGCGCCCCGGTCGGCAGCAGCGGCCAGGTCGACGTGCCGGTGCCGGTCGAACGCTGCGCGATCGACGGCAAGGACGGCAGCTTCATGGTCGTCTACGAGCGCCAGGTCGCCGTCGGCAACCGCGACCTCCTCGCGGCGACGGTGACCACGACGCCGGCCGGCATCACGCTCGCGAGCACGGGCACGATCGCCAACCAGCCGGCCGACGAGCTCGATCCGGCGATCGGCCTGATCGGTGCGAAGTACCTGGTCTGCTTCGCGCGCACCACCGGCTTCCTCGACTGGCAGCTGCAGGTGCGGCCGATGGCGACCACCGGCTGCGTCTTCTGCGGCCCCGAGACGACCTTGAACGGCGCCTTGACCGGCGAACGCGCGCCGGCGGTGACCAGCCGCTTCGCCAACGGCGGCAGCGGCCAGGGCCTCGGCATGATCGTCTACAGCTCGAGCACCACCAGCTGGCCGCTGCAGGGCGACATCCACGCGCAGCAGTTCGCCGCCGCCTCGACGACCACGCCGACCTTGCTGTGGAACGGCTGCGGCAGCGCCACCACGCTGGTCGCCGACGGCACGTTCACGCTCGGCAGCAGCGGCTTCCAGTTCCGCCTGCAGAGCAGCGACCCGCAGGCGGCGATCGGCCTGTTCAGCTTCGGCTTCGGCAGTGGCCCGCTCGCTTGCGGCGGCTGCACCTTCGTCGCCCCCAACGTGCTCGTCGCCGGCCTGCTGGTGGCCGGCCAGCTGGCGTTCCCGCTGCCGATCCCGTGCGACACCAACCTGCTCGGCGTCCAGCTCGACGCGCAAGGGGCCGTGCTCGGCGCGGTCAACAACCTCTGCCCGCTGGTGCCGGAAGCGTCGGCGTCGGCGGCCTTCCGCTACACGCTCGCCGAGTGAACCGCTGCCAACGGAGACCGACCATGAACCACCTCTCGATCACCACGTTCGCCTTGCTGCTCGGCTCGCTCGCCGTGGCGCAGCAGCCGTCGTCCCTGCGCGACGTGCAGGATCTCACCGCCGACTACGCGCTGGTGCAGCGCCTCGACGGCGCGCTCTGGGGCCTCGGTCGCGCCTACAGCACGCGATTCGACGGCGACGGCCCGGTGTTCCACCCGGCCAACAAGACCGCGCCCGAACTCGTGCGCGTGGCGCTGACGACGACGGCGCTCGGGCGCGGGGCCGAACTGCTGCCCGTGCCGCCGCCGGAGTCGCCGGTCGCGCAGGGCCGCACGGTTCGCTACCACCGTGGCCCGTGGACCGAACAGTACGACGTGCGCCCCGACGGCATGAAGCAGTCGTTCGTGTTCGACTCGATCCCCGACGGCGAAGGCGATCTCGTCGTCGCCGTCCAGGTGAAGACGCAGCTGCCGCTGCGTGCTGCGGCCGCCGACCGCGTCGTGTTCGGCGACGACCAGCTCGAAGTGCGCATCGACGGCGTCGTCGGCATCGACGGCCGCGGCCGCCGCACCGTCGGCAGCCTCGCCTACGCGAACGGCACGCTGTCGCTGCGCCTGCCGCACGACTTCGTGCAGCAGGCGGCCTTGCCGCTGGTGCTGGACCCGCTGATCAGCAGCGCGACCGTGACGACGCAGCCGACGGGCTTCGTCGACTCGATCCATGCGTCCTACGACGCGACGACCAACGGCTACCTCGTCGTCTGGTGCACCGGCTTCGGCCAGTCGGCCGCCGGCGAGGTCCGCGGCCTCTTCGTGCCCGGCGGCCCCGTGCTGCTGGCGTCGATCGCCGACAACCGCGACGTGTGGGTCGCCAACAACAACCTGCGCAACTGCTTCGTCGTGTCGTGGACGCTCGGCGTGCCGGCCACGTTCCCCTTCGGTGGCACGCAGTTCGGCTGCCAGATGCGCACGGCGCGCAGTCCGAGCCAGCTCGGCCCGGTGCTGTCGTTCTTCGATCTGCAGCCCACCGACAACCGCGCGATGCAGATCGCCAGCAACCGGTCGACCAGCCCGAACGGCCAGGACATGGCCGTCGTCTACCTGCACGACGACGGCGCCGAGCTGCGCAGCGTGCGCGTCCAGGCCAACGACTCGTTGGTGTTGGCGAACACGCGCACGCCGCTGGCGACGACGCGCGTCGACAAGGTCGGCATCTCCCGCTACGGCGACGACGGCGATCGCCACCTCGTCGCGTTCGGGCAACGTGGAGCGGTGGCGAACGGCAACCTCGTACTGCAGGAGTTCACGGCGGGTGGCGCGCCGCTGACCGCCGCGCTGTCGATCCCGATCACCGCCCAGCCCAACTCGTACAACGTCGTCTTCGGCTCGGTCGAGCTCGAGGCGACCCACGACTTCACGCGCTGGACGGTGTTGTGGTCCAACTGGGGGGCCTTCTCCTTCGATCCCTACCTCACCCGCGTGCACCGGGTCGGCAACACCCTGCTGCACGAGCCGATGGCGGGGCTGCCGACCACGGCGGGCGGCGGCGGCCGCGAGTCCCACTTCGCACTCGCGTCGACCGACCGCAGCACCGCGGTGGTCTACCCGAGCCGCGGCATCTGGTTCGCCTGCCAGCTCACGCCCTGCCGCGAGTCGTCGGTGCTCAACCTGACCAACCACGGCACCTGCCGACCCTGCCGTGGCCAGATCCTCGAAGGCAACGAGATGAGCCCGGCATTCGTGCGCCCGGTCGCCGAGGGCGCCACGTATCCGGGCGCGGCCGACGACATCCGGCTGTTCTGGGCGAGCGTGCTCGGCAGCGACCTGAAGATGGCGACCTACGTGTTCGAGGACGGCGCGGTGACGCAGCTGGCACCCGCCTGCGGCGGCCTGTCGGCGACGACGCGCCACACCTGCGCGTTCGTCGGTGGCAGCGTCTACCAGTCGGTGCTCGAGGGCTCGCCGACCAACAACAACTTCCTGGTGCTCGGCACGCAGCGACTCGATGCGAGCTGCGGTGGTTGCACCCTGGTGCCCGACCCGTTCACGGGACTCGTCCTCAGCGGCACGCCGCGCAACGCCGCCGGCGACACCTGGATCGACCTGACGATCCCAAACCTGCCGAGCCTGGTCGGCTTCACCCTCTACCAGCAGTGGGTCGTGCTCGACGCGGCGACGCCGGGCTGCTCGGCACTCGGCGCCGACTTCTCGGCCGCGCACCGGATCGTGCTGCAGTAGTCCCGTGGGCGAGCTCAGCGCCCCGGGCGGAACGGATCGACGCGCTGCAGCTCCTCCCAGCGCACCTGGTTGACGTTCGGGTCGCCTTCCGGCCGGTAGTTCGGGTCGTTGGTCAGCAGGATCGTGTCGTCCGGATTGCGGTAGGCGCGGTCGTAGTGGTTGGTGACCGTGTGCGTGTTGCCGTCGCCGTCGCGGAACTTCTGCGTCTCGGTCAGCGCCTGCACGTTCGCCTCGTGCATGCGATCGCTGGCCGCCTGCTGGCTGCGCCACGTCGCCAGCTCGTCGTCGCGCAGCTGCGCGTTCGCCGCGGCGCGTTGGGCCAGGCGGCGCTGCATCTCCGCGGTCTCGATGCGGAGCTGCTGCGTGCGCGCCTTGGCGAGCTCGAGCTTGATGTCGGACACGCCGAGCGACCAGCGCGGCGTCGCGCGCACGCTGTCGGCGACGACCACCAGCAGCGGCAGGCGCGCGTCGAGTTCGCCGAGTGGGGCGCGGAACGAACGCACGGCGCAGACGATCCACACGCCGTTGTCGGAGGCCATGCCTTCGATGCGCGACGTGCCGTGCATGCCGACCAGCGAGCACTCGAACTCCTCTTCCCACGTGCGACCCCCTTCGCGGTAGCGCACGCGCGAACGTTCGCTGGCGAGCCAGGGCTTCGACTCCGACTGCACGCCGCCGGTGCCGGCTCCCTTCAGCATGCGGCTGTTCGCCTCGAACGCCTCGATCGTCGGCGCACACAACTCGCGGAACGTGGCCTCGCGCGCCGCATCGCGGCCGGCGTCGACCAGCTGCACGTCGCTGGCGCCGGGGCGCAGGAACGGCACCAGCAGCTCGACGGCGACGGCGCCGGGGCCGTTCGGCGGGCGCCGCGTCGCCTGGCCGTCGCGTGTCCACGCCTGCTGCTCGGTCGACTGGTTGCCGAACTGCGACTGCGCGCCCTGGTAGGTGAAGGCGTGGTCGGCCGCGAACGTGATCGCCTCGCCTTCCCGGCCGCGCAGCTCGCCGACGAAGTTGACGAAGCTGTCGGGGAACGCGCGC
>JBILEY010000093.1:0-14789 GCA_044351865.1 Planctomycetota bacterium
CTCGCCAGCGACGAGAAGCTCGACCTCGGCGATGCGATCGAGCTGGTCGCCGAAGCGAAGGACGAAGCACTGCAGCCGTGGATCCAGCCGACGTTCCCGGTGCTGCTCGAGCACGACGGCGGCGCCACCGAGACGCTGCAGCTGCAGCCGGTCGCCGAAGCGCCCGGCAGCTACGCGCTGCGCCATCGCCCGCAAGCGCTCGGCAACTACCGCCTGCGGCCGCAGGACAAGTTCGGCAAGAACGTCGAGGTCGCGTTCCAGGTGGTCGCCGCGACGATCGAACGGCAAGGGCCGATGGACCGGGCCGAGCTGGCGACGCTGGCCCAGGCGACCGGCGGCGAACTGATGGCGACGCCGCAAGCGCTGCTGCAGGCCCTCGAACGCATCCCGTCGCGCACCGCGACGGACACGTTCCGCACGCCGCACGCGGTGTGGGACGGTTGGCCGACGGTGGTGTTCGTGCTGTGCGTGCTGTCCCTCGAGTGGCTGCTGCGCAAGCGGTTCAACCTGCTATGACCACGACGCTCCCTCTCGACCCGCCGGCCGCGGCGGCGACGCCGCCGGCGCTGGCCGAACTGGCGCAGATCCGGCGTCGCGCGCGCAGCGGCATCTGGATCGAGACGCTCGGCACGCTGGCGCTGCTGCTGGTCGCCTACGCACTGCCGAGCTTCCTGACCGACCGTTCGCTGCGGCTCGAGTGGATCTACCGCTTCGTGCTGCTCGCCAGCTTCGCCGTCGTCGTGGTGCGCCTCGTGCACAAGCACCTGGTGCAGCCGCTGCGCGTGCCGCTCGGCGACGAGGAGATGGCGCTCGCGGTCGAACGCAGCTCGCCCGAGGTCAAGCAGGCGCTGATCAGCTCGCTGCAGTTCGCGCACGATCTGCGCAGCGGCGGGCGTTCGAAGGACTCGCCGGCGCTGATGGCCGCGGTCGTCGCCGACGTCGCGCAGCGCGTCGCCAGCATCCCGTTCGCGCGCGCGATCGACGCCGGCCGCGTGCGGCGCTTCACGCTCGGCATCGCCGGCGCCGTGGTGTTCTTCGGCGGCTGGGCCGCGATCGACGCCAGCTCGCTCGGCCTGTGGGCCGCGCGCAACCTGGCGCTCGCCAACGTCGACTGGCCGCGCTACACGCGCCTGTCGCTCGCCGACGGCAGCAGCGAGGTGCGCCTGCCGCAGGGCGACGCGCTGACCGTGCGTGTGCTGGTCGACGGCGAACTGCCGGACCAGGCGTTCGTCGACTACGAGTTCGGCGGCGACGAGAACGGCACCGAGCCGATGAGCCGCACCGGCGACCGCGAGTTCACGTGGACGATCGAGTCCGTGCGCAGCGACGCGCAGCTGTCGATCACCGCCGGCGACTCGCTGCCGCTGGCACTGAAGGTGACGATCGTCGAGCGCCCGCGCGTCGACGGACTCGTCGTCACGGTGACGTTCCCCGACTACATGGAACGCGAGCCGATGGAGGTGCCGAACAGCGACGGCGAGCTGCGCCTGCCGAAGGGGGCGAAGCTGTCGCTGCGCGGCCAGAGCCAGAAGGCGCTGACGGAGGCGTTCGCGCTGTTCGCCAACGACCAGAAGCAGGCGCTCACGGTTGGCGCGGATCGCAAGTCGTTCGCCGGCGACTACGCGCCGACCGCGTCCGGCCTGCTGGTCGTCGACGTCGTCGACGGCGACAACCTCGGCGCCGGCACGCCGCCGAAGCTGCTGCTGCGCGTCGGCGAGGACAAGCCGCCGACGATCGAGTGCCGCCTGCGCGGCATCGGCACCAGCATCACCGCCGACGCAGTTCTGCCCGGCGAGCTGAAGGCGAAGGACGACTTCGGCCTGCGCAAGCTCGGCGCCGAGTGGCGCGTCGTCGACGACAAGCCGCTGGAGAAGGGCCAGGCGCCGCCGCCGGAGGTGCCGTTCGCGGCCGCCGAGGCGCTGTTCGCCGCCGCGCTCGAACCGAACGCGCTGCGCCACGAGTCGCTGGCCAGCGTCGACCTGCGGCAGTGGAACAAGTCGCGCGCCGAGAACGATCCGAAGAACCCGATCCGCCCTGGCATGCTGCTGTCGCTGCGCTGGCTCGCGGTCGACAACTTCGGCCCCGGCGAGCCGCACACCGGCTACGGCGAGACGATGGCGTTCCGCGTCGTCACCAGCGCGCAGCTGACCGAGGAGCTGCGGCGGCGACAGGTCGAGCAGAAGACCGAGCTGGCGGCGCTGCTCGAGGAGCTGCAGCAGGCGACGTTCGAGCTGAAGGAGACGGTCAATCCGGCCAACGCCGGCGACAAGCGCAAGCTGGTCGAAGCGCGGCTGAAGGCCCTGGTCCGCAAGCAGCAGACGCTCGGGCGCCGCGTCGCCTTCATCGGCGAGAGCTACCAGCGCATCCTGTGGGAGTACGAGAACAACCGGCTGATCGAGGCCAACCAGGTCCGGAACATCGAGACCAAGATCCCGCAGCCGCTGCTGGCGATCGGCAAGGAGTCCTTCCCGGCCGCCGCCCGCGCCACCGATGATTTCGTCGCTGCGACCGACGAAGCCGTGCGCAACCGCGCCGTCGCCACCTGCCAGGACATCGAGCGCCGCATCCTCGCCATCCTGGCGGAGATGAAGCAGGCCGAGAGCCTCGCCGGCCTGATCGAGGACCTGAAGGGCGTGAACCGCCTCGTCGACGACGCCAAGCGCGACGCGAAGTCGCGCGCGGAAGGTCGCGAACAGGACATCTTCCAGCCGAAGAAGCCCGAGAAGAAGCCGTCCAACCCCGCCGATTCCCCCGACAAGCCCCGCTGACGGTAGAACTCACCACCCGCATCCGCCCTGGGAACGGGGCTCTCTCCGCGAGGAACCCATGATCGCACGTTTCATCGTCATCGCCGCGCTGCTGTTGTTCGCGGTGACCACAGCGCCGCTCGCGTCGCTGACCGCCCAGACGCCGAGCGCCGCGGCGCACAAGCAGGACCAGGCCCGGGCCAAGTTCCAGGAACTGACCGAGCGCATGGCGAAGCTGATGCCCGAGCTGCAGAAGACCGAGCCGGAGAGCAGCTCGCTGCTGAAGGCGGGCCTGACGTTCGCGCAGGAGAAGAAGCTGCAGCAGCGCCTCGACCACGGCGGCGACCTGCTGCGCCAGGAGCGCTGGGACGAGTCGCTGGTCGTGCTGACCGAACTGCAGTCGGACCTGAACAAGCTGCTCGAGCTGCTGCAGAACCGCAACGCCGACCTGCGCAAGCTGCTCGAGGAGATCGCGCGGCTCGAAGCGTTCAAGAACCGCGTCGAGACCTTGGCCAAGGAGCAGCAGGACGAGAAGGACGCGTCGGCGCTGACCGAAGCGCTGCAGAAGCACCTCGCCGACCTCGAGCAGAAGAAGGCGGCGGCGCAGGCGCTGCTGGCGGAGCAGCAGAAGCTGCGCGAGCAGACCAACCAGCTCGGTGTGCAGGCCGCGGCCGAAGCGACGAAGCCGCTCGCCGACAAGGAAGAGCAGCTGCAGAAGGAGACCGACAAGCTGGCGAAGGACCTCGAGCAGACCGAGAAGACCGACGCCGAGCTGAAGAAGGACGCGGCCAAGGCCGCCGAGAAGGCTGCCGAGGCGGCGAAGAACGCGGAGCCGAAGACGGGCGAGCCGAAGGCTGGCGAGCCGAAGGCCGGCGAACCCAAGGCCGGCGAACCGAAGGCCGGTGAGCCGAAGGCTGGCGAGCCGAAGGCCGGTGAACCCAAGGCGGGCGAGCCCAAGGAAGGCGGCAAGTGCAACTGCAGCGGCAGCGCCAGCAAGGCGGCGCAGTCGATGGGGCAAGCGCAGAAGCAGCTCGGCGACAAGAAGCCCGAGTCGTCGCTGAAGGACCAGGACCACGCGATCGAGAACCTGAAGAAGACCGTGCAGGAGCTCGAGCAGATGACCGAGGAGGCGCGCCGCGAACTGCTGAAGCTGCCGATGGAGCAGCAGGCCAAGCAGCAGGAGAAGACGCAGCACGCGACCGACACCCTGGCCAAGGACATGGAGAAGTCCGAGGAGCAGGAGGAAGGCGACGAGCAGAAGCAGACGCCCGGCAAGAAGCGCGTGCAGCAGGCGGTGCCGAAGCAGCGCGCCGCCGCCGGCCAGCTGAAGGAGTACAAGCCGGCGAAGCAGAAGCAGCAGGACGCCAAGGAAGACCTCGAAGCCGCCAAGAAGGAGCTCGAGGACGCGTTGGCCCAGCTGCGCCAGCAGCTCGTCGACGAGGTGCTGCGTGCACTCGAGGAACGCTTCACGGCGATGCTCGCGGTGCAGCGCGAACTGTCGGCGCAGACCAAGACGCTGCACGGCACGCGCGGCAACGTCATCACCGCCAACGGCGAGCTGCCGACGGCGCTGGTCGCCAAGATCCAGGGCCTCGCCGACGGCGAGACCGGCCTCGAGGTCGAAGCCGGCGATGCGCTGAAGCTGCTCGAGGAGGACGCGACGACCGCCGTGTTCCCGCCGATGGTCGAGGAGCTGCGCGATCAGCTCGGCGCCGTCGCCAAGCGCCTCACCGGGCGCGACACCGACAGCGGCACGCAGGACGCCCAGCGCGAGGTCGAGGAACTGCTGACGATGCTGATCAACGCGCTGCGCAAGGTCATCGAGCAGCGCGAAGGCGGGCAGTGCAAGGGCCAGTGCAACGGCAAGCCGCCGCTGGTGCCGTTCTCGGCCGAGCTGAAGATGCTGCGCTACCTGCAGGAGCGCGTGAACAAGACGACGAAGGAGTTCGACGGCCGCGCGCCGGAGGCGAAGAACACCGCCGAGTCGGACGCGATGTCGAAGAAGCAGGCGCGTGTGCAGGAGCTGATGCGCCGCCTCGCCGAGAAGATGGCGAAGGAAGAGTCGGGGGACGGTCAATGAGGGCCGCGTTCCTGCTGACGCTGGCGCTCGGCTTCGGCGCTGCCGCGGTGGCGCAGGCGCCGCAGGATCCGGTGCCGCAGCCGCAGGCGGAGACGCCGCCGGCGCAGAACCCGTTCCAGCCGTTCGACCGCGCGCGCTTCGAAGCGGCGGCGAAGGAGCTGGGCGCCACGCCCGAGCAGCTGCAGGCGTTCGGCCAGAAGGTCGCCGAGGTCGGAGTCGCCCGCGCCGCCGACGAACTCGTGCGCGCCGTCGCGCCCGCCTACGACGCGGCGGTGAAGCTCTACGAGGCCACCGACGTCACCGCGCCGATCGAGCTGACCAAGGTGCTGCAGGACGCGAAGTCGCCGCTGCTGCGGGCGCACGTGCGCTACCACCTGGCGCGCCTGTTCCTCGACAGCGACTCGCCGGAGTTCGCGGTCAAGGTGCTGAACGACTACCTCGACCACGACCTGAACGTGTCGCCGCTCGACGGCGAGGTCGCGTTCTTCTACGCGCAGGCACTCGCCGAGATGCCGATGCCGGAGCAGGCGCTGGCCTGGTACGCGAGCTTCCTGAAGTTCTTCCCCGACGCCAGCGAGCGCTTCCGCAGCGCCGCGCACCAGCGCATCGGCGAGATCCAGCGGCAGCTCGACAGCAAGCTGCACCAGCTCGCCGACGGCATGAAGAAGACGTCGCGCGACCTGCGCCGGCAGAAGACCGACAAGCCGGTGCAGATGGAGCAGGAGCGCTACCTGACCGAGCTCGACCAGATGATCGAAGAGCAGCAAAAGAAGGAGAGCCAGTCGAGCGGCCCGCCGTCGGGCAACGGCCCGTCGTCGAACCCGGCCGCCAACAGTGCGCTGGTCGAAGGCGACGGCTCGGTCGGCAACCTGAACAAGCGGCCGTCGCTGGCGGATCGCTGGGGCCCGATGCGCGACGCCGATCGCGCCAAGATCGAGGCGAAGGTGCAGAAGGGCATGTCGCCGGAGTACCAGAAGATGCTCGAGGGCTACTTCAAGAAGCTCGGCAAGACGCAGGACAAGAAGTGATGGCGGGGAACGCGTTCGCGACGATCGTGCGTTCGTGCTTCTGCTCGCTGGCGACGGCGCTCGTCGCCGTGGCGCAGGACGGCGTGGCCGGCAGCGTCACCACGATCGACGGCCGCACACTGGTCGGCGCACTGCGGGTCGCCGCCGACGGCAAGGCCGAGCTCGTCGGCAAGGACGGCACCGTGGCACTGCAGGTCGCCGAGCTGGCGACCTTCGAACGCACCGACGCCGTGGCTGCGCGCGTCGAAGTGGCCCACCGCCTGTGGCTGCGCTCAGGCGGCGAACTGCCGGTCGTGCGCTTCGGCGGCGATCCTGCCGCCGACGGCAAGCCAGCGACCTTGCGCGTCGAGACGCCATCGGGCCTGTCGCTCGCGTTCCCGCTCGGCACCGTGCGCGCGCTGCGGCATGGCGGGCTCGAACGGCCGGAGCCCAACCTGTTCCGCGCCGACCTCGACAAGCCGTCGGCGAACGACGACCTGCTCTACGTGCTCAAGGACGGCAAGGCGCAGCGCTCGCTGGTCACCGTCACCGGCCTGCGCAGCGACGGCGTCGACTTCCTGCTGCGCGGCGACGCCTACGAGTTCGAACTGAAGGGACTCGCCGCGGTCGTGTTCGGCGCCAACACCGGCCTGCCGCCCGATCGCCAGCAGAAGCCGCGCGTGCGCCTCGAGCTGTGCCGCGGCGAAGCGTTCGACGGCCGCCTGCTCGGCCTCGACGCCACCAGCGCGCGGCTGCGGCTCGACGAAGGCGTCGAGGTCGTGGTGCCGTCGGCGCAGCTGCTGCGCTTCACGGTGCAGAGCGATCGCCTGGCGTGGCTCGGCGACCTGAAGCCGACGATCACGCAGACGCCGGCGTTCGATCGCACGTGGCCACCGACGTTCGACCGCAGCCTCGGCGGGGCGGGCTTCGTGGTCGCCGGCAAGCGCTTCGCGCGCGGCGTCGGCCTCGTGCCGCGCACGCGCCTCGACTACGAGCTCGGTGGTCGCTTCGACGTGTTCGAAGCCACGATCGGCATCGACGATCGCGGCGGTGCCGAGGCGAACGCAGTCTTCCGCGTGCTCGTCGACGGCAAGGTCGCCTGGGAATCGGCGGCGAAGAAGCGCGGTGACGCGGCCGAGGTCGTGCGCGTGCCGCTGCAGAAGGCGCAGCGCTTCGCCATCGAGGTCGACTTCGGCGCCGACTACGACCTCGGCGACCACTGCGTGTTCGCCGACGCCCGCGTGTTGCAGCAGTGACCCGTTCGCCGTGATCCGAAGGCCACCGGCCGCCATGACCCCATGATGCTCGCCCTGCTGTCCGTCGTCGGTCTGTTCCAGGATCCGATCGCCGCGGTGCGGGCCGACGAAGCGCGCCGCGTCGAGGTCGTCGCCCGCTGCGCCCCGGCGGTCTGCTCGGTGATGGCGATGGACGCGCCCGGCGGCGGCAGCGGCGTCGTCTTCGACCCGCGTGGGTTCGTGCTGACGAACTTCCACGTCGTCGGATCGCCCGACGAGGGCTATCGCCCGCAAGAGCCTTCGCTGCCGGCGGCCGAGCTCGAAGCATGGCGCCAGGAGCACCTGCCGCGCGGCAGCGCCCACTACCGCAACAAGAAGGTCGGCATGCCCGACGGCGAGCTCTACGAAGCCGTCGTGCTCGGCATCGATCCGGGCAGCGACCTGGCGGTGCTGCGGTTGGTGCCCAAACGCGACGGCCAGACGTGGCCGTTCTGCACGCTCGGCGACAGCGACGCGCTGCTGGTCGGCGAGACGGTGTTCGCGATGGGCAACCCGTTCCTGCTCGCCACCGACTTCACGCCGACGGTGACGTTCGGCATCGTCTCGGGCACGCATCGCTACCAGGAAGGGCAGGGCCAGCGCGTCATGGTCTACCCGGACTGCATCCAGGTCGATGCGCCGGTCAATCCGGGCAACAGCGGCGGGCCGCTGTTCAACGAGCGCGGCCAGGTCGTCGGCATCAACGGCCGCATCTCGATCGGCGACCGCGGCCGCGTCAACGTCGGTGTCGGCTTCGCGATCTCGAGCAACCAGATCGCCAACTTCCTCGGCGACCTGCTGGCCGGGCGCCACGCCGAACACGGCACGCTCGACCTGAGCGCGTGGTTCATGAGCGCGCGCGGCGGCGACGGCGGCGAAGGCACCGGCCCGCGGCAGCGCGGCGTCTACGTGCAGCAGATGTTCAAGGACTCGGTCGCGGCGAAGGCGGGCGTCGGGCTCGGCGACGAGATCACGCGCTTCGACGGCACCGAGGTGCGCAGCGCCAACCAGCTGGCGACGCTGGTCGGCGTGCTGCCGGCCGGTGCCTGGGTCACGCTGTGGCATCGACCGGCGGGCGACGGCGGCACGTTCGGCGACGAACGGCGCACGCTGCTGCAGCTGTCGCGGCTCGACACCGGCAGCAGCCAGGACGGCAGCGGCGAGGATGCGAGGTTGGCGAGCCGCGCCGAGCGCCGCCTCGCGACGCAGGCACTGCTCGCACGCTGGCCGGCGGTCGAAGAGAAGGTCGCCGCGGTGCACTGGCAGCGCATCGCGCCGGACGGCAGCAAGGTGGTGGTGTTCGCGCATGGCGAACGGTTGCGGCTCGAACTGCCCGACCGCGTGCTGGTGCGCACTGGCGATGGCCAGGGCTTCGCGCGCGAAGGCGACAAGGTGCGCGAGCTGTCGGCCGACGAAGCCGAACGCGTGCGCCGCGAATGGCTGGCGAACACGCTCGCGTGGCCGCTGGCGCAGGCGACCGAACGGCTGCGCGACAGTGTGCTGCTCGGCGGCGTGCACGTGCACGGCGCGCCGGCGCTGCGCTTCTCGCTGCCGGGCGACGGCGAGTGCGAAGCATGGTTCTTCCGCGACGGCACGCCGGCGGGCTTCGCCTGCCGCGACCCGCTGCGGCGCGCGCGCGTCGAGTGGCACGTGCGCGGCGATCAGGTGCGCGTCGTCGTCGACGGCGCGATCGAGTCCGGTTGGAGCGGTTCGGTGCGTCGCACTGGCCCGGTCGACGAGGCGTGGTTCCGGAGGGAAGGCTGATGCGCACGCTCGCTGTTTGGCTCGCTCTGTGGCTCGTCTGTGCCAGTGCGCTGACCGCGCAAGTACAGGACTTCGGCAAGGCCTACTCGTTCGCCGAGCGCGCGCCGGCGACGAAGCTCGAGGGCACGATCGACACGCTGCTGCCGAGCCTCGTCAAGGTGCACGGCGCGTCGGGGCTGGCGACGATCGAAGCGTTCGCCACCGGCGTCATCGTCAGCAAGCAAGGCCACGTGCTGACCCTCGACCAGATCATGCTGCAGCCCGAGCGCACGCGCGTCGTGCTCTACGACGGCTCGGTGCACCAGGCCACGCTGCTGCCGCCGGACCCGAAGCTCGGCGTGCGCTTGCTGAAGATCGATCCGGCGCTGGTGCAGGGCGAGCTTCGCCCGCTGTGGCCGCCGGCCGAGAGCGACGCGCAGTTCCGCAGCGGGCAGTTCGTGGTGTCGCTCGGCAACTGCTTCCGGCTGGCAGAGTTCTCCGAGAAGGTCAGTGCCACGTTCGGCGTCGTCGTCGGTCGCGCCAACACCGCGCTCCGCTACCGCATGAGCGACGTCAAGTACGACGGCGACGTCATCCTGACCGATGCCTGCAACAACCCGGGCCATCAAGGCGGCGGGCTGTTCACGCTCGACGGGCGCTGGATCGGCCTCAACCTGCGGCTGCTCGACAGCAAGGAGACCAACACCATGCTGTCGGCGGCGATCCCGACGCGCGACCTGTTGCCGTACCTCGACGAGCGCATCCACGGCAAGGCGCGCAATGAGGTGGCGACGAACAAGGAGAAGGCGTGGTTCGGCGCCGTGCTGTTCGACCAGGCAGGGCGCCAGTCGCCGCCGGCCTACGTCGAACGGGTGCTCCCCGGCTCGCCCGCAGCGCAGCTGGGCCTGCGCAACGACGACATGATCGTGCGCCTCGACGACTTCTCGATCCGCACGTGCCGCGAGTTCCGCGAGATCCTCGGCAAGCTCGCTGCCGGGCAGAAGGTCAAGGTCACCTGGAAGCGCGGCAACGACGTGCTGACCGGCGAGGTCGAACTGCAGAAGGAGCCAGCCAAGTGAATCCCCTGCTGTCGCGTGGGCTGGTGGTGTCGTTCGCGTGCGGCGTGCTGTCGGCGCAGCGCGGCGCCGACCCCGAGGAGTTCCTGCGCCTCGAACCGGTGCTGCAGGCCGCGATCCAGAAGGCGGCGCCGTGGACGGTGACGGTCGAGACGTTCGGCGGCACGCGGCGTGTGCTCGGCACCGATGGCGACTTCGACGGCGACCTGCCGCCCGAACCAAAGAAGCCGCCGAAGGCCTTCGAGCCGAAGTTCGAGCCCGAGGACGACAAGAAGGAGAAGAAGGACGAGAAGAAGGAAGGCGACAAGGACGGCGACAAGGACGGCGACAAGAAAGACGGCAAGAAGGACCTGCCGCTGGTCGCGCCGGGCTTCCAACAGGCGCAGGGCCGCACCACCGGTGTCGTCGTGCAGAGCGACGGCTGGATCGTGATCTCGCGCTTCGCGCTGAACCTCGATCCGACGACGATCCTGATCACCGTGCCCGGCCGCGGCACGTTCCGCGCGGAGCGCGTCGGCGAGGACACCAGCCGCGGCATCGCGCTGGTGAAGATCCCAGCGCGCGACCTGCCGGTGCCGGAGTTCGTGCATCCCGACCAGGTGCACGTGGGCCAGTGGGCCTGCGCACTCGGGCGCACGTTCGCGGCCGACGAACCGACGGTGCACCTCGGCATCGTCAGCGCGAAGCAGCGGCTGTTCGGCCGCGCGCTGCAGATCGACGCCTACACGTCGCCGGCCAACTACGGCGGTCCGGTGATCGACATCGGCGGGCGTGTGCTCGGCATCGCGGTGCCGCTGTCGCCGGCGGGTCGCAACGCCGGCATCGAGTGGTACGACTCTGGCATCGGCTTCGCGACGACGCTGGCCGACATCCGGCCGCTGCTCGAACGCATGCAGCGCGGCGAGATCCTGCAGCGCGGTTGGCTCGGCGTGAAGCTGGAGAGCAAGCACCTCGGCCCCGGCGCCAAGCTGGCGGCGGTGACCGACAGCGGGGCGGCGGCGAAGAACGGTCTGCGCGCCGGCGACGTGGTCACTGCGGTGGACGGCACCGCCGTGCGCAACGGCCCGCATCTGCAGATGCTGGTCAACGCGCGGCTCGGCGGCGACATGGTGACGCTGGCCGTGCGCCGCGCCGACGGCAGCGACGCCACGATCGGCCCGTTCGCCTTGCTGGATGCGCCGTGGACCGAGCAGAAGGGCGCCAAGGACGCCGAGCAGGCGCCGAGCTTCCCGCCGCTGCAGAAGCCCGAAGGGCGCTAGTCGGCCGCGATACCCCACCCCAGACCATCCCCTGCCAAGATGCTCCGGACGCTGTCGTTCGTTCTCGTCTCACTCGTCGTCGTCGTCGCCGCGACCGCGCAGACGGCGACCGCCAACAGCACGAACGCGCCGCCGCAGCTGCGCCTCGTGCCGTTGCTCGACGGCCTGCTCGAGGACACCAAGGGCGATCTCGCGGCGATCGCGACCACCGATGTCGGCAAGGAGGCCGCCAAGGTCGGTCTCGACCTGGCCAAGCCACCGAACCCGTTCGCCGTCGCCGGCTGCAAGGACGGGCGCCTGTTCTACGTGTTCTACAAGACCACCGAAGAAGCGTTCGGTGATCGCGCGTGGATGCTGCAGCGCATCAAGAAGGTCGAGCGCACGTGGAAGACCGCCGACGCCGAGCCCGAGGAGAAGGTGACGTTCCAGGTCGAGGCGTTCAAGACGATCGGCGGGTCGCTGAAGGGCTCGGACCAGCACTACGGTGGCTACTCGCTGCGCGGCGCGCATCGCCGCGAAGTGGTGAAGGAGTACGAGGTCGGCTTCGCCGACGTGCCCGGCCTGCCGGCCGGAGCGGACTGGCCATTCGATCGCAAGCGGCTGTTCCACATGCTGCAGCCGTACGAGGCCGACAGTTCGCTGTTCGACCGCGTGAAGTTCCACGCGTCGCGGCGCTGGACGCTGACCGCCACGCTGGCGAGCGACGGCAGCCATCGGGTGCACAGCCCCGAGCTCGGGCTCGACCTGCCGAAGAAGACACCGACGAGCGACCAGGCGAAGGTGTCCGCCGATCCGGCGTCGAAGGCGCTGGTGCTGATCGCCGGCGAAGGGCTCGCCGGCTTCGCCGTCGGCAGGAGCAAGCGCGAAGACGTCGACAAGGTGCTCGGCGCGCCGCTCGAGTACGTGCCCGCCGGCGACAACCACAACGCGTCCTACCGCGGCGGCCTGACGTGCAACTTCGACGCAACCGGTGTGCTCAACACCGTGTTCACGCGCGCCAGTTTCGCCGGCCGAACCAAGGACGGGCTGCAGCTCGGCATGACGCGCGACGAGGTGCAGAAGAAGCTCGGCAAGAAGCAGGGCGACGCAGCGGCGACGTGGACGCTGCCCGGCCTGGTGGTGAAGTTCGATGCCACCGGCGTCGTGCAGCGGCTGGTCGTGACCAAGGGTTGATTCCCCGCTCGCGCGCGTAGCTCCAGCGTTGCGGGCCATCCGCAGCGGGCCATGATGGCGCCGTGCGCGTTCGTCTGCGTTCCCTGGCCTGGTCGTCGCTCGTGGCGTGTTCTCTCGTCGCGTGCACACGGCCGGCGCCCTGGGCCGCGGCCGATTGGCGGCCGGCGAACGCACCGCAGCGCATCGTCGCCGCGTCGCTGCTGGCGACCGAGGTGCTGCTCGAGATCCTGCCCCGCGAACGGCTCGCCGGCGTGCACGTGCTCGCCGCCGACGCCCGCTTCTCGCTCGTCGCTGGCGACGTGAAGGGCCTGCCGCTGGTCGGCGCCGAGGCCGAGCAGCTGCTGGCGGCGCGGCCGGATCTGGTGCTGTGCGATGCCTACACGCGGCCGGAGACGCTGGCGCTGCTGTCGTCCGCCGACGTGCCGGTGGTGGTGACCGCCGATCCGGCGAGCTTCGACGACATCGCTGCGAACGTGCAGCGCATCGGGCGCGTCGTGCATCGCGAAGCCGAGGCGTCGGCGATGGTCGCGGGCATGCGCGAACGGCTGCGCGCCCTCGCCACCGAGGCGCCGGCGGTGGCGGCCTGGCGCGTGATGAACCTCGACGGCGGCCTGCACACCTACGGGCGCGGCTCGCTGTTCGCGGCGGTGGTCGCCGCGGCCGGAGCACGCAGCGAAGCGGTCGAACGCGGGGTCGGGCCGTTCCGCAAGCTCGACGCCGAAGCCCTGCTCGGCTGGCAGCCCGATGCGATCGTCGTCAACGGCGACACGCAGGACGGGGCGAACCTGCCGAGCTGGATCGGCCAGCATCCGGCGCTGCCGCTGCTGCACTGCATCGGGCGCCAGCGGGTGCTGCCGGTGCACGGGGCGCTGTTCAACACGACGTCGCCGCGGCTGGTCGCCGCCGCCGAGTTCCTGCAGCAAGCCTTGCGGCGCTGGGGGCAGCCGTGAACCGCCGGCGCACGCCACTGCTGCTGCTCGTGGTGCTGGGCGCGCTGGCGGTGGCGTTCCTGGTGTTCGCACGGGAGGTGCCCGGCCCGTCGGCGTTCGTCACCTGGGTCGGTTCGTGGTTCGGCGGCGAAGCTCCTGCCCGCGCCGACGCGTTCGTGTTCACCTACATGCGGTTGCCGCGGCTGTTGGTCGCGATCTTCGGCGGGGCGTCGCTGGCGATCGCCGGCGCGGTGATGCAGGCGACGTTCCGCAATCCGCTGGCGTCACCGGATCTCGTCGGCACGGCGGCGGGGGCGGCGTTCGGCGGTGCGGTGACGCTCGTGCTCGGCTTCGAGGCGCAGCACGTGCTGATGATGCCGTTCGGTGCCCTGGTCGGCGCGATCGTGGTGACGTCGCTGGTGTTCGTGCTGGCGCGCAGCCACGGCCGATTCGCGGTGGCGACGCTGCTGCTCGCCGGCATCGCGCTGCACACGCTGGTCGGCGCGCTGACGGCGTTCGTCGTGACCTTCACCTACGACAACTACACGGCCAGCTCGCGCGTGCTGTTCTTCCTGATGGGCGGGCTCGACGACCGCAACTGGGGGCACGCGTGGATCACGCTCGGTGGCTGCGTGCTGTTCACCGCGATGGTGGTGCCGCGCGTGCGCGAACTCGACCTGCTGACGCTGCACGACGACAGCGCGCACAGCCTCGGCGTCGACGCCGGCCGCGCGCGGCGCTGGCTCGTCTGGTGCGCCTGCGGCCTCACCGCCAGCACGGTCGCCAACACCGGCGGCATCGCGTTCGTCGGGCTCGTCGTGCCGCACCTCGCACGTTTGCTGGTGGGGCCGGCGCACGGCGTGCTGTTGCCGACCGCGGCCCTGCTCGGTGCCGTGCTGCTGGTCGGCAGCGACCTCGCCTGCCGCCTCGTGCCAGCCGACTGGAACCTGCGTCTCGGTGTCGTCACCGCGCTGCTCGGTGCGCCCTATTTCCTGGTGCTGCTCTCGCGCCATCGCCGCGGGGAGGCGCTGTGAACGGCCTCGTCGCCGCGGACCTGCATCTGCAGCTCGGCTCGCGCGCGCTGCTCGATGGCGTGTCGCTGGCCGTGCGACCCGGCGAGCTGGTGCTGCTCGCCGGCCGCAATGGCGCTGGCAAGACGACGCTGCTGCGCACGCTGGTCGGCGCGCTGGCGCCCGATCGCGGCCGCATCGAACTCGAAGGCCGCCCGCTGGCGGCGTGGCCCGGGCGCGCGCGTGCGCGGCAGCTGGCGTTCGTGCCGCAAGGCGTCGACACGCCGTTCGAGTTCACCGGTCGCGAACTGGTGACGATGGGCCGGCATCCGCACCGCGGCCGCGGCGAAGCGCTGCGGCCGGACGATCTGGCGGCGATCGAACGCGCGCTGACGATGGTCGACGCGTTGGCGTTCGCCGATCGGCGGGTGACGACGCTGTCGGGCGGCGAGCAGCGGCGCATCGCCGTCGCGCGCGCGCTGGCCACCGAA
>JBILEY010000445.1:0-4407 GCA_044351865.1 Planctomycetota bacterium
ACGGCCACCGGCTGCAGACCGAGTTCGGTCAGCATGCGGCTGTGGTCGGCGACGACGGTGCGCTTGGCGGCGACCAGCAGCACCTTCATCTCGGCGCGGCCACTGGCGTCCGTGCCCATGCCGATCTTCTGCGCATCGAGTTCGACGTCGTTGACGTCGAACGGGATGTACTTCTCGGCGTCGAGACGGACGGCCTGCACCAGCTTGTCCTCGCCCATCTCCGGCAGGCTGATGTAGCGGAACACCACGTTCTTGCCGCTCACCGCCGTGGCGATGCGCTTCGTGCGGAACTTGGCGACGCGCATCAATTCGGCGATCGCGTCCTGACGCGCCGCCTCGTTCTGCACGTCCACCTGCGCGTAGCCGGTGATGACGTGGTCGTACTTGTCGCGAGTCAACTCGACGGCCTTGATGCAACTGCTGCCGATGTCGAGACCGACGATGCTCTTGCGCTGCTTCAGCATGACCAGTGGCGCTCCTTCGGGGGGTGCCCGCTTCCTCCGCCGTATCGGCTGCCGCCACGGCCCGAATTGAGCCTCGTTCCGACTCCGCGCGAGAACGGGGTGTCGAGACGGCCGCCCAGGAGCCATCTTGCCGACCAGCGGCAGGCGCGGTGGCACCGGGGGCCGAGCGGCGGCGCAGAAGTGCCGAAGGGGCTGGCCGGCGGGCCGTGCCCGCGACCACTGCCGAGACCGGACCTGGCCCTTCCGTCAGTCCTCGCCGAATCGCGCGGCGACCAGTTCCGCCAGCGCTCGAAGCTGCTGCTCCGCGTCCGCCCCCGTGGCCTCCAGCTCCAGCTCCACGCCGCGCTCGGCCGCCAGCATCATCATGCCCATGATCGACTTGCCGTCGACGCGCTCGTCGTTGTCGGTGCGGCCGACGCGCAGCTTGCTGGCGTAGGCGTTGGCAGTCTGCACGAACATGTGCGCGGGGCGCGCGTGCAGGCCTTGGCGGTTCACCAGCACGACGCGGGTTCGGATCGGTTCGTGCTCGCTCATGGCGCTTCCTTGCCGAGTTCGCGCAGCAGGTCGCGCATGGCGTCGGCCGAGGCGGCATCGAGCAGGAACCGGCGGAAATCGGCGTTGCGAGCGAGGCCGGCGATCCAGCGCAGGCACTGCAGGTGCACTTCCGGCTCGGCCGCCGGCGACACGAGGAAGAACAGGATCTGCACGGCGCGGCCGTCGATCGCCTGCCATTCGAGACCGCGGCGGCAGCGGGCGACGACCAGGGCCGGCCGGGTGACGTTGTCGCCCTTCACGTGCGGCACGGCGACGCCGTTGCCGAGCCCGGTGCTGCCGATGGCCTCGCGCTCGACCAATCGCTTGTGCAGCGCCTTGTGGACCGCCGGTCCGAACGCTCCCGACGCCTGCGCGGCAGCGAGCAGTTCCTTCAGGGCGGCGTCCTTGTTGGTTGCTTCGAGGTCGCCGATCACGGCGGCGGCGTCGACGAGCTTGGCGATCATGGGCGGCAAGTCTGCGGGAAGGCCCTCCCGCACGCAACGCCGCCGCCGGGCGATCCGGCCGCCCGCCAGCGATCAGCCGCGCAGGGTCTTGCGCACGACCTCTTCGTACGACTCGTCCTCGCGCGAAGCACCCTTGGCACGGCGACTCGTCGCCGGGCGAGCCCGTGCGGCCTTGGCGCCCGGCACCTTGTGGCTCTTGCGCTTCTCCTTCTCCTTGCGGAGCTGGGTCTCCATCTTGTCCACCAGCAGGTCGATCGTCGAAGCGAACGAGGTCCCGCGGTCCTTGGCGATCAGCGGCGCGCCGCGGCGCTGGTGCGCGATCAGCTCGACCTCGGGGTTCTTGTGCGCGTGGTCGGCGACCACCTCGATGCGCAGCAAGCGATCGTTGTAGCGAGCGAGCCGCGCCAGCTTCTTCACCGCGTGCGCTTGCATGCGCTCGGTGATGTGGTCGTGGCGGCCCTTGAACTCGATCGTGACGGCGGAATCGTCGGGTGCGTCGGTCATCACTGTTCCTGTGAGAGAGGTATCGGTCGCCAGCAGAACGCGCCGCACGACGGCGTGCAAGGAACGTCTGCGGACGAGTCACAGGCGCGCGAAGCGGCGACTGCATCGCAGGGACGTGGAAACGGACTCGGACGGAGATCGAACGGCGAGCGGGTCCGCGGGCGCATCCGCCGACGGAGCGGGGAACCGTCGGTCAGAATCCCCAGAACTTCACTTCCGGCTCGAGGTCGATGCCGAACTTGTCGTGCACGCGCTTCTTGACCTCGGCCATCAGGCCGACGAATTCCGCCGCCGAGCCGCGGCCGTCGTTGACGAAGTAGTTCGCGTGCTGGCCGCTGACCTCGATGCCGCCCGCGCGCAGCGTCTTGCAGCCCGCGGCCTCGATCAGACGCCCGGCGGCGTCGCCGGCCGGGTTGCGGAACACGCAGCCGACGCTGCGCTGCGACACCGGCTGCGTCGCGTTGCGCCGCTTCAGCGACTGCGAGAAGCGTTCGAAGATCGCCTTGGGATCGTCCGGGACCAGTTCGAAACTCGCCTGCAGCACGACAGCGTCGCGCAGCCCGCCGTCGCGATACACGGCGCGGAAACGGTCCTTGCCGCGCACCTCGAGGCGCCCTTCCGGCTCGACCAGCGTCAGCGACACCAGGTGCTCGAAGGTCTCGCCGTCGCGGGTGCCGGCGTTCATCGCCACCGCCCCACCGACCTGGGCCGGGATGCCGGTCAGCTTCTCTAGGCCGGCGAGACCGACCTCCTTGGTGGCGCGCAGCAGGCTCGGCAACGTCACGCCGGCACCGGCGGTGATGCGATTGCCGTCGCGAACGATGCGGTTCAGGTTGCCGAGATGCAGAACGGCACCGCGCACACCGGCATCGGCGACGACGATGTTGCTGCCACCGCCGAGAATGCGCAGCGGCACGTCCAGTTCGCGGCAGACGCGCACGGCCAGTGCTGCGTCCTCTTCGGCATAGGGCTCGAGGAACCAGTCCGCCGGACCGCCGATGCGCAGGTGCATCATCGGGCCGAGGTCGACGTGTTCGCGCACCGCCCCGCGCATGGTGCGCAGGGCCACCCGCAGATCAGAGACCGGCAACGATGCCTCCCAGGGCGCGATCGATGTCGCCGGCCCCCAACAACAGCACGATGTCCGACGCGCGCACGCGTTCGAGCACTCGCTCCGGCAAACCGCCCACTTCGCCGCCCGTCGAACAGTTGCCACCCTGCGCGACGACGGCAGCGACCAGGTCGGCGGCGCTGACCGAGGCGCGGATCTCCGCACTCTCGCGGGCGCCGTAGATGTCGGCGACGATCGCCGCATCGGCGCCGGCCAGCGAATCTGCGAACTCCGGCAGCAGGCACAGCGTGCGCTGGTGCTGGTGCGGCTGGAACACGGCGACGAGACGCCGGCCCGGGAAGCGCCGGCGCGCCGCGGCGATCACCGCGCGGATCTCCGCCGGGTGGTGCGCGTAGTCGTTGACCAGCAGGCCGCCGCGCGGCCCATGGTGCATCTCGAAGCGCCGCCGCACGCCGGCGAACTCGCCGACGCCGCGACACGCACCGTCGAGGTCGCAACCGGCCAGGTGGGCCAGGCCGAGCGCGAACAACGCGTTCTGCATGTTGTGCCGCCCGGACAGCGACAGCTGCACCCGCGGCAACCGGCGACCGAGCACGATCGGCACGAACGAGAAGCGGCCGAGGTCGTCGCGCACGTCGACCGCGCGCACGTCGCTCCACAGGCCGGAACCGACGGTCAGGATGTGCACGTCGCTGCGCAGGCTGGCGAGCACCGCGCGCGGCACGCTCTCCTCGAGCAGCGCCGCACCACCGGGCCGCACACGCGCGAGGTAGCCGGCGAACGCTTCGATCAGCTCGTCGGTCGACGGGAAGCAGTCGAAGTGGTCGTGGTCGACGTTGAGGATCGCGGCGCCGAACGGCCGCAGGTTGTGGAAGCTGCGATTGAACTCGCAGGCTTCGACGACGAACTCGGGGCTGTTGCCCCAGCGGCCGTTGCCGCCGAGCTCGGGCACTTCGCCGCCGATCAGGTGCGACGGGTCGACGCCGCCGCCGCGCAGCGCAGCGACGGTCAAGCCGGTCGTCGTGGTCTTGCCGTGGGTGCCGGCGATGGCGAGCGTGCGGCGTCCTTCGCTGAGGCGGCCGACCGCCTCCGCGTAGAGCAGCGACGTGAAGCCGCGGCGCACGCACTCCTGCACTTCGGCGTCGCTGGATGGCACCGCGGCGCTGCGGATCACATAGCCGTCGGCACCGTCGATCCCCTCGGGGCGACATCCGGTCCACACGGTGACGCCTTCGGTGGCGAGGCGGTCGACGACGGCGCCGCCGGTCTGGTCGCTGCCGGTCACGCGGCAACCGCTGCCGGCCAGCAGCCGCGCGAGGCCGCTCATGCCAGCACCGCCGACGCCGACGAAGTGGAAGCGATCGCTGAC
>JBILEY010000447.1:0-4397 GCA_044351865.1 Planctomycetota bacterium
GGTCAGCGCGCTGACCCATCCGAAGGTGCGGTCGCTGCTGGAGACCGTCGTGCAGGCGCGCGCCAACCACATCACCGCCAGCCTGCTGCCGAACCCGCGGCTCGGCCTCGGCTACACGCTGGCCCCCTTCCCGGGCGGCAGCTTCGACGCCACGCAGCGCCAAGGCGGGCCGCCGCAGTTCGACTTCGGCCTCGGCCTCGTCGTCGACACGCTGCTGTTCGGCAAGCGCGCGGCGGGCATCAAGCTCGCCGAGCTCGAAGTCGACTCTGCACTCGCGCAGTACGCGGACCTCGGCCGCCAACTGATGCTCGGCGTCGTCGACGACTACTTCGCCGTCGTGCAGAGCGATGCGCTGCGCGCCCTGCTGCAGGAAGAACACGAACAGATGCAGCGCTTCGTCGAAGCACTGGCGCGGCAGGTCGAACTCGGCGGCACCACGCGCATCGAACTGGACCGCGCACGCACGGCGTTGGCCCTGACGCAACGCCGCCTGGTGCTCGCCGAAGCCGACTTCGACAACAGCCTGACGCGGTTCCGCGCCTGGCTCGGCGGCGCCGCTGGCGGTGAGCGCGCCGTTCCCGTCGCCGGCATCGACGTCGCCGCCGAGCTGACGTCGACCGAGCTGGCGCCGCTGCTGGCGCTGGCGAACGACCTCCGCCCCGACCTCGTCGCCGCACGCCGCGACGTAGCCAGCGCCGAAGCCCACCTCGCCTACCAGGAGTGCCTGGCGTGGCCGAGCCTGGTGCTGACGCCTGGGGTCACGCGGCAGTTCCAGAGCCGCGCCATCGGCTTCCCGAACGCGAACTCCTGGGGCATCGGCCTCGACGCGTCGTTGCCGCTGTTCGATCGCAACCAGGGCAACATCGCCGCCGCCGCATCGATGCTGCGCCAGGCCCAGCTCGAACTCGACGTGCGCACCATCGCCGTGCGCGCCGAAGTGGCCCAGGCGCTGCGCGACTTCCAGGCGGCGCAGGCGAGTGCAACGATCGTCGACCAGAGCGCCCTGCAAGCCGCCCGCAGTGCCCGCGACGGCACCGAGTCGGCGCGCGCGCTGGGTTCGCGCACGCTGCTCGAAGTGCTCGACGCGCGCGCCGCCTACCGCGACGTGCAGCGCGAACAGGTGCGGGCGCGCACCGAGCTGCAGCGCGCAGCGAGCCGGCTGCGCGCGATCGTCGCCAGCGAGACGCTGCGGTGAGTGTTGCCCCACCTCGCGAAGCCCTCGGCGCAGCTCGTCCACACCGTGATCACGCGCGGGCGTCCGCGCCACCGCCGGCCACTGTCGAGCGACCTGGAACGACAAACGCCCTAGGGCTTGTGGCCCCAGGGCGTTGATCTCCTGCGGTTGTCCGCAGATCTGGTAGCGGGGGGAGGATTCGAACCTCCGACCTTCGGGTTATGAGCCCGACGAGCTACCGGGCTGCTCCACCCCGCGTTGGGTGAGGCGAAGAAGATAGCGACTGCCCGCTCGGCAGCAAGCACGTTGTCGGCTTTCCTCGAGCCCGCACCGACTACCGCGTCGTGCGCAACTGGTCGAACGACGCCCGCAGATCCGGCGGGCAGTCCGCCGCCTCGAACAGCGCCGCGTGCTGCTGGGCCCGCTGCAGGGTGGCCGCGCGGCTGTCCGGCTCGGCGATCAGCTTCGCCTGCAGCCAGTCGACGAAGCGCGCGCGGAACGCGGCGTCCTCGGTCGGCGTCGCCTTGAGCACCCGGTCGAACAGGGCCAGCGCCCCCACCGCGTCGGTCGGCAGCAGTGCACGGCCGATGCGCCCGACGAGGTCCAGCGTGGCCGCATCGGTCGCGACCGCACCACTGGCTTCGTCGAGCAGCTTGCGCGCCTGCTCCGGGCGCGCGAGGGCCAGCTGGGCCTCGGCGGCGAGGGTGCGCACGCGCGCCTCGTCCTCGGGCAGCAGGGGAACGCGCGGCGCCGGCGTGCCGCCGTTCGCGGCCGCCCCACCGTTCAGCAGCGTGGCGGCGCGCTGCACGACGTCCTGGAACTTGCCGGACACCAGGTCGACCTCGAGCCGCAGCAGCCGCAGCGCCGGGCCGTCCTTCAGGCCGGAGTCGTCCACTGCTTCGAGCGCACCGAGCGCCGTGCGCACGTCGCGCGCCTCGCGCAGCAGTTCCTCGCTGGCCGCCCACGGTTCGCGCGCCGGCTTCAGCAACGCCGTCTCGATCAACAGCTGCATCGCCTTCTTGGCGCGGCGGCTCGCGGTCGGATCGGCCGTCTTGACCTCCTTGGCGAAGTCGGCCGCGGCGTGGTTCTGCAGGATCAGGCGCAGGCTCTGCCGCTTCCGATGCAGCTGCAGCGGCTGGCATGCTGGGATCCACTGGTTGGCCGCGACCGGGTCGGCGGCGATGGTGGTCAGCGCCTGCAGCAGCGGCTCGATGCGCGCCTGCTGCTCCGCCGACAGCGGCGGGTTCATCTCGCGCAGCACGAACAGCAACGCGCCGATCGCCCGTTCCGGCATCTGCGGTTCGCGCCCGAACAACTGCAGCGTGTCGACCAGGTCGCGCAGCACGACCGGATCGGCCTCGACCTCGAGCTGGTTGCGCAGCAGCCCGATGGTCGCCCCGATCCAATCGCTGCGCCGCCCGTCCGTCGTCGACGTCAGTTGCGCCAGCGAATCGGCCGCCTGGCGCCGCAGCTCCGCCGCGGGATCGCTCAGCAGGGCCTGCATCGCCGACACCCACGGTTCGGCGTGGACCGGGTCGCTGCGCCAGCCTTGCAGCTGGATGACGACGGCAGCGCGCACCTTCGCCTCGACGGCGGCGTCGCGCGCGAGGGCGACCAGCAGGTCGAACACTTCGGGCACCCGCTGGTCCTTGCCGTCGAGCACCTGCGTCAGCTGCAGCGCAGAGTCCCGGATCTCGCGCGCATCGGCCATGCGCAGACAAGCCGCGACGAGAAACAACCAGTCGGCCTTGTCGGCGTCGGTCGACAGGGGCGCCAGCCAACGCGGCGAAGTGCGCGTCGCCAGTGTCGCCAAGGCGGCGGCGAGCTGCGGACGACGCCCGTCCATCGTCGCCCACGTGCGGCCGAGCTGGACCAGTCGCGCGCGGGTCTCGACCGACGGGAAGCGACGGAGGCCGCGCAGCGCCGCCAACTGCGTCGCTTCGTCCTTGGCCTCCAGCTGAGCCAGCAGCAGGCCCACCACTTCCGCGGGAAGCTCGGGGTCTTCGGCGCGCACCAGGCTGGCCACCACCTCGAGCAGCAACGCACTGGCGCGCGGGTCGCTGGCCGGCAGCTGCTTGTAGCGCGCCAGCAGGGCGCGCGCGAACGCGAGCCGCGGGGCGGCGGAGTCTTCGGCCGGCAGCCCGTTGCGCAGCGAGTCGCGCAGGATCTCGAGGCACGCATCGCGCGTGGCGACGTCGTCGACCACCGTTCGCATCTGCACCGACGCCCAGTCGATGCCCGGGCTGCGTTCCACGAGGGCTCGCACGATGTCGCGATCGGCCTCGCGGCGCACGGCACGGACCTGGTTGTCGACGTTGCTCGGGGCCGCGAGCGCCCGTCGCGCCGCGCGCTCGGCGAGGTCGACGTAGCGCAGTTCGGAATGCTGCTGCCAGAACGCCTGGAACTGCTCGACCGTGCGCAGCGGCTGCGGCGGGTAGAGCAGGCGCTGCAAGGCCTCGGTGGCAGCGCCGCGCACCTGCTCCTGGCTGCCGGCGAGCGCCTCGGCGATCGTCGGCGCGAACAGGGTCTGCTGCAGGTCGGCAAGACAAGCGAGGGCAACGCAACGCTGCTCGGGCGGCGCCGACGCGAGCACACTGCGCGCGGCGGTGTCGAGTTCCCGCGCCGGCATTCGCTGCAGCGCCTTCTGTGCCAGCGGCAGCAGATCGTCGGGGCTCGCCGAACTCCACATGGGCAGCAGGGCGACGAAGTATCCGTGCAGGATCTGCGCGCGCACCACCTCGGTGGCGCCGCCGAACAGGCGATCGTTCGCCAGCAGCGCGTGGCGCGCGAGGGCGTTCAGGATCGTGGCGCGCAGGCCGTCGGGGTCGCGTTGCGACAGCAGTTCGTCCCCCAGCAGCCGGTGCGCCGCCAGGGTCGGCTGGCCGAGCAGACGTTCGACCGCCTGTTCGCGGGCCTCGCGGCCATCGGGGCCGGCGCGGCGCAGCTGGCCGCGCAGTCGATCGAGTTCGTCCTGTCCCTGGGCAGTCGGGGGCGCCTGGACCTGGGGCACGGTCTGCGGGCAGACCGCAGTCAGCAGCGGACTCGCCGAACCGAATGCGCCCAAGACCAACGCCGCCACGCTCGCAGGAAAGCCGATCATGCACCGCCTCGTTCGTTCACCGATCGCCTGCCACCGGGGTGAGCCCGCCCCACCGCGCCCGCATCCTAACCAGCCGGAGCGGGAGAGGAGCATCGGCATTCCGCGTCGACGATCGCAAGCCGA
>JBILEY010000449.1:0-4386 GCA_044351865.1 Planctomycetota bacterium
CGGCGACGAGGTCGGGATTGACCAGGGGTTCGCCGCCCTTGAACGCCACGCGCTTCACGTGCGAGAGGTCGATGCCGCGCAGGCTCTCGAGCAGCAGCTCAGGGTCCGCCTTGTGGGTCGGCATGCCCTGCACGCGCGCCCAGCGATGGCTGAAGTGTCCGTCGCAGTGACGGCATTGCAGGGTGCAGATGTTGGAGGTGTTGATCTCGAGGAAGGTGATCCCCTTCTGCCAGTCCTCGTCGTCGTACTCGCGGCTGCCGGCAAGGCCGGAATCCCGCTCCTGCTGCAGGCAGTCGCGGCAGCCTGCCGGCATCTCGTGCGCCGCCAACTGGCCCGCGACCTCACGCCATACCGCGCCATCGCGAACGTCCGCGACCGTGGTGTGCTCGTCGAGCCGGCCGATCCCGAAGCTGCCGGGAACATGGGCGCCGATCGGCGGGAAGTAGCGGCAGCAGGGACGCACCGTCTTGTCCGGGTCGATCAGCAGCGCCGTGGAGGGAGCGACACACAGGGGGCGGCGAGGAGGCGTTTCCATGGCGGGAGGTGGTGGCCGGAGCATCGGCAGCTGCGGCTTCGCACGAGGTGCTGCGAGGCTGCAACCCGCCGCGAGCTCATCCTCGTGGCCGGGGTGACCCTGTCAACGTGCCTCCCTCGGCGACACCCAGGAGCCCCCGCAACAGCGCCGCCCACCCGCTGCCAACGCCCCTCTGGCGAAACCGACGGTTCAGCGCGAACCCGCCGGCGCCCCGGTGGTCCCGCCAGTCGCAGCCGGCGCCGCCTTGCGCGCGCACCAGCCGGCGAACCCACCCTTGCCCGCCTCGCCGTGCGCGCCGAGCACGATCGCCCACGACGCCGTCGTCCACACTTCGCCGACGCTGACGTCGGTGTTGCTCTGCATCAGCAGGCTCTCGTGCCACGGCCGCGGCTGCAGCGAACCGTCGGGTGCGCGCGCCAGCGTGAGGTCGCGCTGCAGTCCACCGGCCCAGTAGGCGGCGGCGGTGTCCTTGCCAGCCGTGCTGGCAGCGAGGCCGGCGAGCAGCATGTGCTGCTGCAGCGACGCGTGGCCGCCCATCACTTCGGCGACGTGGGCGCGCACGTAGTCGCCCATCTTCTTGGTGTACGGCTGCTCGCTGCGGCCGAGGCCGAGCGCTGCCAGCCACGCGCCGGCGGTGCGGCCGATGTTGCCGTGGCCCTTCTGGCCGGGGCCGGTCGCGTAGCCGACGCCGCCGTCTTCGCCCGCCGACTCTTCGCAGTAGCCGAACAGCTTGTCGAGCACCGCGCCGTCGACCTTGCAGCCGGCCTGCTGGCCGAGGCTCAGGCCGCAGGCGACGTAGGCGGCCAGGATGTTGAGCTCGATGTAGCCGAGCGCGTTCTTGCCGCCGGGGCCGTGGCCGTAGCCGCCGCTGACCTCCTGCCGCACGCACAGCGTGTCGACGATCTTCTGCAGCTCGGGGCTCGGCTTCTTCTGGCCCGACGCGAGCTGCAGTTCGCCGAGGAAGATCGCGGCGTGCGCGTAACCCCACGTCGTCTGGTCCCAGTTCGCGCCGCCGGCGCTGCGCATGCGATCGGGCGCTTCGAGGCCGCGCAGCACGAACGACATCGCGCTGGCGAGGTTGGTCTTGTGCTTGCCCTTCGTCAGCGAACTGCCGCCGCCGATCCACGCGAGGCCGGCGAGGCAGGTCTGCACGACGGCGCCGTTCATGCCGCCGAGCGTCTCCGGATAGCCGCCGCCCACCTGCCGCTGCGCCAGGAACTCGAGCGCGTCGTCGAGCAGTTGCTGCCGCATGCGGCCGAGCTCCGGCGTGCTGGCGTGCGCACCGAGCTTCTTCAGCTTGACGACGAGATCCTGCGCCTTGCCGCCGCGTTCGATCTGCAGCACGAGCTTGCCATCGACGGTCTCGGCGCGCTGCAGCGCACTGGCCAGCGGCTGGAGGCAACCGGCGTCGAACTTCGTGCCGTCGACGCCGACGATCACGTCGTCGAGCAGAAGCCCCGCCTTCTGCGCCGGCCCGCCGCCGAACAGCGCGCGCACGACGAGGCGCTTCGGTCCATCGTCGCCGCCCTTCTCGTTGCTGCTCTCGAACCGCCGCTGGCCGCTGGTGCGTTCGAGGCTCGGCTCCGGCCGATCGGCGTCCCATGCCTTGGCGCCGAGTGCGCCGAGGTTGAACAGGTCGCGGCGCGTGAACGAACCGGCGTCGGCACCGACACCCCACGGCCACTGCACGGATGTGGCAGGCTTCTGGGCGACGAGGGGCGCCACCGAGAAGGCGCAGAACAGCAGGGCGACGAACACGCGGGACGAGGCGAACATGCGGGGGCGAGTAGGTTGGCGTCGGATGGCTGCAGTGCAAGCGCCCCGCGGCGGCGATCCGTGACGTTCCGCGCCCCGCCGTCGGTGCCTGCGGCCCCCGTGACAGCGGACCGGGTCGGCGTATCGTCCGGTGCCATGAGAGTTGCCGCGCTCCTCGGCCTGCTCACCGCCCTCGTCGCCAGCGCCCGCGCCCAAGCGTGGGTCGAGATCGCCACCTCGGCGCGGCCGTCGCCCGGCTTCCGGGCGATGGCGTTCGATCCGGTGCGCGAACGCCTGGTCTGCGTCGTCGACGAGCTCGTATTCACCGGCCCGGGCAACAACAGCGGCAGGCTCGTCGTGTGGGAATGGGACGGCAACGGCTGGCTGCGCATCGACACGCCGACCACGGTGACGACCCTGAACCGCGCGATCGCGCTGGCGTGGGATCCGCCGAACCGACGCCTGCTGTGCGTCGGCTCGCTGCAGAACAACACCGCCTGGGCGTACGACGGCACGGATTGGCAGTCCGTGATGAGCCCAGGATCCTGGCCGCAGCCGAGTCTGTGCTTCGACCACACGCGTTCGGTGATGGTCTCGGTACGGGACGGCGGCATCAACGAACGCGTCGGCAACCAGTGGGTGTTCCGCACGTGGCTGCCACCAGCCGTGCTGTCCACGGCCGCCGCGTTCGATCCGGTGAGCGGCACGGTGATCCTGCACGGAGGGCTCAGCTTGAGCGGCCCGGTCACCGGCACCTGGACGTGGAACGGCACGACGCTGCAGCAAGTACCGACCACGCTGACACCGCCGGCGCGCTACGGCCACACGTTCAGCGAAGACCCCGTCAGCGGCCGCTTGCTGGTCTGCGGCGGCCGCGATGCCGTGTCCCAGGCCCCCATCGACAGCGTGTTGCAGTGGACCGGCAGCGACTGGCTCGTCCAGCCGGCGCTGCCACAGCCGACCGCGGAACCGGTCGCCGCCCCGTTCGACGGCGCCGTGCGCATCCTGGCGAGCGACGCGATGTGGACCCGCCAAGCCGGCGGCACCTACACGACGCTGCCACTGCCGGCGACGATGCCGCCGGGGCCCTGCGTGTACGATCCGCTGCGCCAGCGCACGGTGGGCGTCGGCGACGGCACGACGCACGAGTTCGACGGCTACGCGTGGACGCGCACCAACGTGCCGGCACCGAGCTCATCCGCGATCGCCGGCATGACGTGGCACGCAGGCCTCGGCCGCATCGTCGCCGTCGATGCCAACGTCGATCTGTTCACCTTCGATGGCACCAGTTGGGCGCCGCTGCCCGCGACCAACAAGCCGGGCTTCGCGTGGCCCACGCTCACGTACGACGTGCAGCGGCAGTGCCTGGCCATGGCGCTCGGCAACTCGGTCTACACGATGGCCAACGGGACGTGGAGCCTGGAGCCGACGCTGCCGTTCACGGGAACGATCTTCCATCGCGACCTCGCCTACGACCACGCGACGCAGCGCCTCGTCTGCTCGGCGGGCGACCAGGTGGTCGCCCGCACGGCGACCGGTTGGACGGCGCTGCCCTCGTTGCCCACCCCAGTGCTCCGGAGCGACCTCGTCAGCGATGGCGCGAACCTCTGGGCGCAAGAGCAGCGTTTGTGGGACGGCGCCGGCAACACGTTCCGCTTCGCTGGCAGCGCATGGTCGCTCGTCGCCAACGCGAACGGCGCCTACTCGACACCGATCCACGACGGCGTGCGCGGCACGCTGATGCTGCACAGCCTGGACAAGGGCCTGGCGTTGTCCTCGACCGTCGCCACCAGCACCCGCTTCGGGGCGGGCTGCAGCAGCACCCCCGAACAGCCGCGTCTGCACGCGCCGAAGCGGCCGGGCATCGGCCAGCGCGTGCTCCTCGACCTCGACCGCTGCGCGCCGACGGCGATCGCCGGACTGTTCGTCGACTTCGCCGCCGCCAGCGTGCCGCTGCCCGGCGGCTGCACGCTGCTGCTGCAAGCACCGACGCTGCTCGACGTCGATGTGACGAACGCGCACGGCGGTGCCGGCTGGTCGTGGTCGGTGCCGCGCTCGCCGTCGCTGCGCGGCGCCTTGGTCTACCACCAGGCGCT
>JBILEY010000451.1:0-4378 GCA_044351865.1 Planctomycetota bacterium
CCGGTCCCTTGGGCCGTCGTGCGGGCTGGTCCTGAACCATCGGTCGGCGCGTCGATCGCCGGTGGCGCGATCGGCTCGCCGCCGTCGAACGCTCCCGACCAGAAGAACACGCCGAGCGCGAGTGCCAGCACCAGGACGACGAGCAGCAGCGGCGAACGCATCGGAGGCGGCGCAGCATAGCGGCCCTATGCTGCGCCGCCGCTGCCGATGACCGCCGCTCCTGCCTCGCTCGCCGACCCTGCTTCGCCTGCCGGCCCGGCTTCGCCGGTCGAATCCGTCTCCCGCCTGCTGTGGTGGCCGCTGCTGGTCCTCGCCACCGCCGCCGTCGCCGGCTTCGTCGCCGCCGTCGCCGTGCGGCTGCCGTATCCGCACGAGCTCGAGTGGATGGAAGGCGCGCTCGCCGACCACGCGTGGCGCGTCGCCAACGGCCTGCCGCTCTACTGCGAGCCGGGGCCGGAGCACGTGCCGTTCCTCTACGCGCCGCTGCTGTTCTGGCTCGGCGGGCTCGGCATCACGCTCGGCTTCGACGGCATCACCGCGCTGCGCCTCGTCGCCACCGGCTTCACGCTCGGCAGCGCGCTGCTGATCGGCCACTGGGTGCGCGTCGAGAGCAAGCGCGTGCTGCCGGGCCTGGTCGCCAGCGGCCTCTTCGTCGCCGGCTACGGCTGGCTCGCGTGGTGGTACGACCTCGCGCGCAACGACACGCTGTTCGTGTTCTGGACCCTGCTCACCGCCTACCAGCTGCGCCACGGCGGGCCGCGGCGCTGGCTGTGGGCGGCGTTGCTGGCGACGGTCGCGGTGCTCGCCAAGCAGTCGGCGCTGATGTGGCTGCCGGCGATCGGCGTCGGCGCCTTGTGCCACGACTGGCGGAACGCGCTGCGCTTTGGCGCCGCGACCGCGCTGCTGCTGGCGGCGGCGCTCGGCGCGTTGCACCTCGGCAGCGACGGTTGGTCGACGTTCTACATGTTCGAAATGCCGCGGCTGCACGGCATCGTCGGCGACCGCAAGCTCGGCTTCTGGACCGAGGACGCGCTACCGCTGCTGCCGCTGCTGGGGCTCGGACTGTGCGGCTTCGTCGCGCAGTGTCGGGCCGGAACGGCGCGCGATGCGTTGTTCCTGGCAGCACTCGGCAGCGGCGGACTGATGACGTCGTGGCTGTCGCGCCTGCACGTCGGCGGCTTCGACAACGTGCTGATGTACGGCTTCGCCGGCGCCTGCGTGCTCGGCCCGATCGCCGCCACCGCGCGCGCCCGCTGGCTCGCGATCGCCGGGCCGCTGCTGCTGCTGGCGCAGTTCGCATGGCTCGGCCACGCCGCGTGGACGCGCGGTCTGGCGACGCTGGTGCCGTCGGCGGCGCATCGGCAGGCACACGACGAACTGGTGGCGTTCGTGACCGCGCAACCGGGGCCGGTGTGGATCCCCGCGCACGGCCACGTAGGCACGCGCGCGGGCAAGGGCACGGGTGCCCACGGCCAGGCGATCTTCGATCTGCTGCAGGCGCTGCCGAAGCTGCCGAACGGCCAGTTCGATCTCGAGGCCGCGCTGGTCGATCGCCGTCGCCTCGCGGCTTTGCCAGCGCGCACGCAGCAGGCGATCGCGGCCCTGTTCGATCGCACGCACGCAGCGCTGCGCGAACGTCGCTTCGCCGCGATCGTCGTCGACGAGACCGGCGCCGGCATGTTCCCGGCGGTGTTCTTCTTGGGTCTGGCCGGCCCCGATGGTGCGCCGGGCACCGCCGACGATCCCTACGTGCGCTTGCCGGGACCGATGCTGAGCGAGCCGGCGGCGCTGCGGCCGCTGCTCGGCTTCGAAGCCCACTCGCCCTACGCGCTGGTCCCGAACAAGAACTGAAGCCTGCCAGCCGGCTCGCCGGTGCGCCGGCACCTCGGACTCGGGCCAGAACCGTGCATCCGACCCGCGGCGACGGCGAACCACGGCCCTTCGCCGTGTCGCCGTTCGCCCAAGCACTCGCCCGTTCCCGTCCCAGCACACGCGCCAAACGCCGCTGGCTGTTCGTGCCCTACGACCAGCTGCACGACGGCATCGGCCCGCTCGCGCACGAGCCGCCGAAAGAACTGGGCATCGTGCTGGTCGAGAGCCGCGCCAAGGCGGGCCGCAGGCCCTACCACGTGCAGAAGCTGGCACTGGTGCTGGCCAACATGCGCCACTTCGCGCTCGAGCAGCAGGCGCGCGGCGTGCTGGTGCGACACGTGGCGACCGCGGGCGACTATGCGTCGGCGCTGGCGCCGCTCGCGCGCGAGCTCGGGCCGCTGCGCGTGCAACGCCCGGCCGAACGCGAGCTGCGCCTCGAACTGCAGCCGCTGTTCGCGAACGGTTCCTTGGTCGAGGTACCGCACGATGGTTGGCTGACGACGACCGACGACTTCGCCGCGATCCCCGGCCCGCCGTGGCGCATGGACGCGTTCTACCGGCAGGTGCGCCGACGCACCGACGTGCTGATGCAGCGCGGCAAGCCGGTCGGCGGCAAGTTCAGTTTCGACGCCGAGAACCGGCGCGCGTGGGACGGCGACCCGCCCGCGCCCACCGAGCTCACCTACGAACCCGATGCGATCACGCGCGAAGTGTGCGAGCTGGTGCGCCGCGACTTCGGCAAGCACCCCGGCACGCTGCGCCCCGAGCACCTGCCGGCGACGCGCGCCGACGCCGAACGCACGTGGCAGTGGGCGCTGCGCGAGTGCCTGCCGTGGTTCGGTCCGTTCGAGGACGCGATGTCGACGCGTTCGACCGGCCTGTTCCACACGCGCCTGTCGCCGCTGCTGAACCTGAACCGCGTGCTGCCGAAGCAGGTGCTCGCCGACGTGCTCGCCACCGAGCTGCCGCTGGCGAGCAAGGAAGGGTTCGTGCGGCAGATCCTCGGCTGGCGCGAGTTCGTGCGGCACGTGCACGAAGCGACCGACGGGCTGCGCAGCCACGCCGGCGTGCCGATTGAACGCAACGCACTCGCCGCCGACCTGCACTTGCCCGCCGCCTACTGGCCCGGCAAGCCCTCGGGCCTCCACTGTCTCGACCGCGTCGTGCACGATGTCTGGCACGAAGGCTACAGCCACCACATCACGCGCCTGATGGTGCTCGGCAACCTGGCGACGCTGCTCGGCGTGCTGCCCGACGAGCTCTCGCAGTGGTTCTGGTTCGCCTACGCCGACGCCTACGACTGGGTCGTCGAGCCGAACGTGCTGGCGATGGCGACCTACGGCACCGGCGACCTGATGACGACGAAGCCGTACGTCGCCGGCTCCGCCTACCTCGACCGCATGGGCGATTACTGCGCCGACTGCGCGTTCGACCCGAAGACGACGTGCCCGATCACGCGGCTCTACTGGGCGTTCCTCGCGCGCAACGCCGAACGGCTCGCCGGCAACCAGCGCATCGCGATGCCGCTGCGCAGCGCGCAGAAGCGTTCGCCGGCCGACAAGGAGCGAGATGCCGCGGTCGCCGCCTGGGTGCGCGGCACGCTCGCGCACGGCCGGCGCCTCGATCCCGCCGACGCGCCCTGACGGCTCCAGCGCGGAACATTGTGCAGCCGACCATAATGCACGGCTGCATAGTGTTCGGCATGGACTGGCGAGACCGACAAGCGGACACGCTGCCGTTCCGTGGTGAGGTCGTGCGCGCTCTGTTCATGCCGACGATGCCGCGCAAGCGGCGAGAACGGTCCGCCACACCGACGAGCCCAGGTGCACGCGCTCGGCGCCGTTCACGAACGGCAACCGCTCACCAGGCTCCGAGGCGGCGGCTTCAGCGCAACACGACTTCCTGCGGGCTCGTCGCACCGACGACGACGCGCTGGCTCGGTCCAGCGACGCCACGGCGCACGAGGGTGAGTTCGAGCTCGGTGCCTGGCGCACAGGTCACCGCGACCGGATCGGCGATGCCGAGCTCACGTGGACCGTGCAGGTTGCCTCGGTCGAAGGCGCGCAACACCGGATCGGCGATCCCATCGCGCGCGATCGCGATCCGCACGATCGGTTCGCCGCGGGGATCCAGAACCGACAGCTGCAGGCGCGTCGACGGCATCAGCTCGACACGTAGATCGGAACGGAACGGACCGAGCCGCTGCGGCACGAAGCCGGGGCTGGCGACCAGCAGGTCGTGGGGCTCGGGACGCAGTTCGAACAGCCGGGCCACGCGGATCGGCAGCGTTGTGGATTCGTCCGTGGCACCCATCGGCACGAGCGCGAACTGCGCGTCGCGACCAGCGAGTTCTGGCGCGACTTCGACAGTGACGAGCTGCATCGCCGAGCGCAGGTCGAGCGGCACCCCGTCGGCGGGATGGACGTTGTCGCCAGGACGCAGCAGGATCTGCGGCACGTCGTGGAGGACACGTTCCTGCCAACGGAACGTCAACCGATAGGCCCCT
>JBILEY010000452.1:0-4376 GCA_044351865.1 Planctomycetota bacterium
CTCGTCGACGGTGAACACCTTGATCGAGCCGCGCACGTTGGCGAGCCACAGGGTGCGGCCGTCCTTCGCGACGCACAGGCCGGTGTAGCTGGCCTGGCCGTCCTTGTCGGGCTTCTGCTCCTTGGCATTCGGCGGCAGCGGCGCCTGCTGCGCGTCGCTCGGCAGCGTCACACGCTGCGCCACGGTGCCGTTCTCGGCGTCGACGACGAGCAGTTCGCTGGTCTTGCCCGACGTGTAGAGGAAGCGGCCGTCCGGCGACGCGGCGAGCACCTGCGGGCGCAGACCAGGAAGGTCGAGCTGCTGCCCGCGCGGCGTCAGTGTCTGGTTGACCGGCGTGGTCTGGCGCCCGTCACTGCCGCGGCCGACGCGTTCGCGCGGGGCGGGTGGGCGTTGCGGTTCGGAGCCGAGGCAGGCGACGAGTGCGAGGCCCGCGAGCGGGAGGGCGATTGCGCGCATCGGCGCATCGTGCAAGCGGCGCTGCGTGGCGTCGAGGCTGTGTGTGGGCGTTCCCTTGTCGCGAGCCCAGGACGTCGTGCATGTAGAGTGGGTGTGTGCACGAACGCGACCAAGACGCGGCGAGCAGGGTGCTGAGCGCGCTCCGAGCGGCCCACAACATGCTCTCGGTGGAGCAGATCGCGGATCAGACCGGGATCGACAAAGGTGCGGTGGAGGCCCACCTGATCGGTCTGCGGCTACGCGGTCTCGCCCACTGCACGGGCCATGAGTTCGAGCGGGATCGCCGCGTGAGGGTCGTGACGTGGAAGGCGGCGCCGCCCGATCCCGCTTAGGTCCGTGGCCAGGGTTTGCGGTGGTGCCCGGCGAGGCTCACTGCACGAGTTTGTGGTCGACGAAGATGTAGCAGCGCACGGAGAAGCCTCCGACAAGGGACGCCTTGATCGCCTCTCCGGCGCCAGCGCCGCTGCGGATGACGCCGGTGAGTTGCCACATGCGGATGGCGGCATCCTGAAGCTCACCGTCGACGATCAGGCGGAACTCGAAGACCCTGCTCTCGACCCGAATGGTGTGACCCTTGTAGTCGACGGACCAGAACTTCATGCCTCTCTCCGTGTGGGCTTTGTGCGTGGATCCCGAGTTGTGCGAGTCGGGACGGTGGTCGACGGCTCGAGCATTCACTCGAGCTTGATCTGGTCGATCTGCGTCCCCTCGGGAAGCTGGCGGATCTCCTTGTGGATCTGGCCCAAAAGGGAAACGGTCACGACCGGATCGGAGGCTTCGACGTTGTCTGGTGAGTTGTCTCCCCCCAGGCAGAGCGGCTTGATGAAGCTGAAGAACTGACCTGCGGCGAGCGACAGCTGGGCAGAGCGCCACCGCAGGTAGCGATCGACACCCAGCCACTGATGCGCTGTCTTTGGATCTCGCAAGCCCGATCGGAACGCATCCGCGTCGGGCGCCATCAACTCGTGGCTGCCTTCCTCGATGTCGAGCTTGTGGATCGCACCACTCGGATCGGCGAAGAACACATCTCCGGCTGCGGTGACGAGGCAGGCCTGCCCACCGCCCACGAGCCAGGCCCATTCGGCGAGCAGAGTCGGCATCTGCTCGGAAGCCACCGTCACCACGAGGTCGCTCAGTGTCACGCGCATGATGGTTGTCGTCTTCGTTCGCTGCGATCCTTGGTGACCGCAGCCTACCACGACGGCAGCGCGCACCAGGGACCCCGCTTGCGGCGCGGCGCGTTCTCACGCGCGAGCTGCCGCTGCCAGCTTCCGTGCCACGGCGTCGATCTGCTCCGCCGCTTCGAGGCGCTCGATCGCCGCCATCGGCAGCTTCGCGGCGCCGTTCGCCGCACCCCAGAGCGCACCGGCTATCGCGCTGACGGTGTCGGCGTCGCCGCCGGCCTCGGCTGCGAATGCGAGCGTTCGTTCAAACGGCTGCTGCTCACGGAATCGGCGGCCGCCTGACGATCGTGACCACGAGCCCGTTGCCCTGCAGCGTGATGCGATCTCGGATCTCACGAAGTCCAGTCCATGCCCAGTCGAGCTTGCGGCCGCGGTGAGGTTCGAAGCTGAGGTAAATCTCGATCTCGACTGGGCCGGTTGCTTTGCCCGAGACTGAGCATGCTTGCCGTAGCTCGACATGCGCCAGCAGCCAGTAGGAGTGCGTGGCGCCGCCACTCCACAGGTGCCTGTCGAGTTGGACCTCCTGGGTGCGATCCCCCTGCGGCGAGGTCCAGGTTTCGGTCACGGAGCAGCCATCCAGTTCGACGGCCGTTTCCCCTGCGGAGACCACCACAGAGAAGCGGGCTGCTGCTTCACCCCAGGGCGCCGGCACCGGTGGTATCCAGCCGGACCAGGCGACTGCTCCGGAATCCTCGTCGAGCCCTGTCGTGCCTCGAGCGACGCTGCAGGATCCGAGCGTGAGCAGCAACAATGGCACCGCCATTCGAAGTTGCATGACCGATTCCAACGCCGGCTTCCATGAGTGGTTCAAGTGGCCACCCAGCGTCTCTGCCGCACGGCCGCACTGTCAGGCGCCAGCATGCGGGTTGCACTCCACGATCTCGCTGATTCGTCTGGCTGACATCATGGGATCCCGAGGTCCTGCCACCGGACCGACGACGAATCGTACTGAGTCGACTGCACTCCTTTGGCTTGCTCGACGCTCTCGTAGTCCATGTCGTTCACGACCTCCCAGTCCTTGTCGCAGGAGAACCGATAGATCTGGCCGGACTCGTACTGGCAGATCGCAAGTCCGTGGATCGGGATGCCGTCGCCCCCGTCGGGCATCACGAAGAAGGGTGTCCGTTCCGACCAGGCCCAAAACCGGACAACCGCGCCGTCCAACATCCTGGGAGGTGGGCACTCGACCATGGACGTTTCGATCCGACGCAGTTCGGAGAACACGCCGCGGACTTTCGCGCGTTCGATCAGGCTCCGATGCGGCTCGGGAAGATCGGCGAGCGTTCGCGGCTGCGACGGCGACCCGACGCGGCGGAAGGGCCCACCGTTGCTGTCCACGTCGTACGCGAAGAAGCCGCGTTCGGCTGCCTTCTGCCACGAGTCGGCATCCAACGTCACGTCGAGGTGCGCCAGCAGATCGTGGATCGCCGACTCCTGAGCGAGCAGAAGGCGAGGCACCTGCCCGCTGCCACCGGACGAGACCAGGGCCACGTGTCCGACGTCGTCGCACGCGAACCAGTCCCATTCGATGCCGTGGGCTTCGGCGCAGAACAGCGGCGGTTCCGGTGCGTTCATCTCCTCGCTCCGCAGGGGCGTCGGCTGTCGGCGCATGATCCCGAGCAACACGAACATCGTCCCCAGCGTCAGCCCCGCGCGCAGAAGGAAACTGGCTTCCGGCAGGAACGTCTGCGCTGCCAGCGCGGCAGCGACCGCGACCACGATTGCGACGACCGTCCTGTAGCGCGAGGCAGGCATGTTCGTCTGGTGTCGCGTCGGAGTCATTCTGCCTCGGGCTCCTCGAGCACCCAAGGCACCCGCGTCACGAACTCGAGCTGTACGACCGGGTGACGCTGGAAGGGATCGGCGACGGGCCAGAGCAACGACGTGAAGCCGAACTCGAACCCGTCCACCAGGCGCTCGAAATCGCCGCGGCCATTCTCGCGCCACGCGTCCGCGCCGCTTTGGATCGCGCCGACGAAGTGGTACCAGCCGCTCATGACGTAGCGACCAGAGGGCTCGCGGCCGCACGGAGCGAGTTCCGCCGGTTTGGTGAGGTCGACGCCCAGTTGGCTGGCGATCGCCCGGAACTCGGCCGGGAACGCGTGCTCGTGTGCCGCCGTGAAGTTGCGGCATTCGGCACACGTGCAGTCGATGCCGACGGGAAGTGCTGCGTAGCACGCGACCGTCGCGCCGCGATCGCATTCGAGCCGCCAGCGTCCCAGCGAGAGGATCATCCCCGTTCGCCCGCGGTCATCGGTCGCAGCCGCCGACTCACTTCTTCGCGCTCGTGGACAGCGACGACATGTGGATCAGCCAGAAGGCCAACGCCAGCAGCGGACCACCGAGCAGCGTCGCCAAGGCCCACATCAGCGGGCCGACGAACACCGTGTCGCGCCCTGTTGCATGCGCATACACGGCGAGTGCGAACGCGATGTGGAGGACGATGCTCGCGACCCAAAGCGCGATCGTGACGACGGCAAAGACGCCCGTGCCCGAGGCTCCCGCGAACTGCAGCAACGTGTCCATGCGATTTCGAGGCGGCCCGCGCACGAAGATCGTCGTGTCACGGCCGGGTGCGAGGCGATGGCCAGCGCGGCGGTTCCCCGGTTCGTTTCTCCTGGCGGGCTCGCGCGCACCTTAGCCCGGCGCGAGGCGCGGCGGAAGCGCGGCCTCGTCAGCACCCGGCAGCCGCGCGGCAGCGGGCCATCCCGCCGCCGCGCGCGCCATCACACGCCG
>JBILEY010000453.1:0-4353 GCA_044351865.1 Planctomycetota bacterium
GGTGACGTCGTACGGGCACTTCGAACCGGGTGAGTCGCCGTTCGTGCGCAGCGTGCGCTTCACGCTCGCCGAGCTCGACGAGAAGGCGAAGACGCCGTCGCCGGTGCCCGATCGGCCGCCGGGCACGGTGCGGCCGACGGCGCGCCTCGACGAGTGGTGGCAGAAGCGCGTCGCCGAGGACCTCGCGGCGGCCCGCACCGGTGGCCATCGCCTGGTGATGCTCGGCGACTCGATCACGCAGGGCTGGGGCAGCAGCGGCAAGGCGTGCTGGGACGAGTTCTGGGTGCCGCGTCGCACGCTGAACCTCGGCGTCTCCGGCGACAAGACGCAGCACGTGCTGTGGCGGCTCGATGGTGGCCTGCTCGACGCGCTGAAGGCGGCGAACAACGACGTGCGCGCGGTCGTCGTCATGATCGGCACCAACAACAGCAACGGCGACGAGTGCACCGCCGACGAGATCGCCACCGGCATCGTCGCCGTCGTGCGTCGGCTGCGGCAGGCGCTGCCGGACGCGAACGTGCTGCTGCTCGACGTGTTTCCGCGCAGCGAGACGAACGACGCGCAGCGGCAGAAGTGTGCTGCGGCGAGTGCCGCGGCGGCTGCTGCGTTCGCCGGCGATGCGCGCGTCGTGCGCCGCGACCTGGCGGCGAAGTTCGTCGGCGCCGACGGCCGCATCGCCAAGGACGTGATGCCGGACTTCCTGCACCTCAGTGCCGCGGCGTACCGGACCTGGGCCGAGGCGATCGTCGCCGACGTCGACCGCATGCTGCAGTGAGCGATCGCGTCAGCGGCGCTTCTTCGTGCCGGTGCTGGCGCCGCGGACCTTCGCCTTCTTCAGCTCGCGCAAGCCGGTCTTGCCGATCCAGCGGGCGCTCGGCTCGTCGCGCGCGGCCAGTTCCGCGCACAGCGACAGGGTGCGTTCGTGCATCGCCGGCGAACGGCGACCGATCGCGTTCAGCGCCCACAGCACGCCCTTCTTGACGAAGTTGCGGTCGTCGTCGGCCGCCTGCGTGCACAGCGGCAGCCGGCGCACGAAGTCGGCGTCGTCGCGTTCCTTGTCGTGCAGTGCGAGGCCGGCGAGCAGCGCGAACGCCGCGCGCTTCTGGAACTCGCCGCGTGCGGTGGCCCACGCATCGACCATCGCCAGCGCGTGCGGCGTGCGATCCCACAGCGCGAAGCACAGGGTGTCGCAGGTCGCCCAGTCGGCGAAGTCGCGGCACCAGCGCTGCATCTGGGCCTTCGTCACCGCCGCCGGATCGGCGACGTAGGCGCACAGCAGCTGGGCCTCGTAGATGCCGGTGGCCCACAACGCGTCGACGAGGTCGTGGCGACGGCCGACGCGGCGCGCGATCGCCTGCACTTCGGCCATCGCGAGGCCGAGCGCGGTCGCGGTGGTGATGCCGAAGCGCGCGAGCTTGGCGACGCCGTCAGGATTCGCGTGGCGACGCAGCGCGGTGAGGATCGCGTCGACGTCGTGAAGATCGGGAGATGGAAGGCGGCGCGTCGCCATGCTCAGGGTTGCCCCGCCGCGCTCTTCGTCGCTTCGCCGAGCGACACCGAGCCTTCGTAGCGATAGCGCGCCGCGACCATGCGGCGGGCGGCGCCGTGCTGGATCGTGCATTGGAGCGGCAGATCCTCGGCGTGGTCGGTGGCCTGCACGATGTAGTGCCCGAGGTAGGTCGCCCTGGCGCCGCGCGGATCGTTTTCGCGCGCCGTCTGCCGCATCGGCACCGCGGTGCGCAGGGCCCCGAGGTCGAACCGCACGTCGCAGTCGGGCGTGCCGACGGCGATGACGTCGATGCGCTCGCCGACGCGGAACGGGCCGTCGTGTTCCTTCGCCAGCGCGACCAGGGCGAGGCGCGGCGACGTGGTGCCCGCTTCGGCGCCGAGTTCGCCGCCGTTCAGGTCGGCGATGGCGTGGCGCGTGACGCTGCGGGTCAGGCTGCGCAGCGTCGAGCCGCGCAGGCCGGTGATCGGTTCGGTCGCCGCCGACACGTAGCCGGTCGGACCGCCGGTCAGGCCCGAGCCGATCGTCTCGAGGCGATCGCCGGCGAACAGCACCTTGCCGGTGTCGGCGTCGACGAGCTCGAGGTGGATGCCGACCTCGACCACCGACTGCAGCACGTAGTAACCGCGATTCCAGCGCCGGATCTCGCCGACCAGGATGCCGTCGGCGCCGACGGCGCGCGCCATGGCCGGCAGCTGCGAACGCGGCGCGGATCCCTTCGGCTGGTTGCCGGTGTGGTGCAGCAAGGTGAGCACGTGCCACGGTTCCAGCACCTCGAACTCCGAGTGCTGCAGCCAGGCGACGGCGTCGTCGTGCACCAGCATGCCGAGCCGTTCGCGCAGCGGCAGTTCGCGGTGCGCTTCGAGGGCCAGCAGTTCGCCGACCGGCGTCAGCGAGTCGCTGAGGAAGCCGTCCTCGGGCGCGGTGACGACGAACGGCAGCACGGCGATGCGGTAGCCGACCGAGCGCAGGCGCGCGAGTTCGGGTGCTTGCTCGTGGCGGGCGTCGACACTGGTGCAGGCGCCGAGCAACAGACCGAGCAGCGCGAGTGCGAGCCGGCGAACGTGGAACGCGATCACGGCCGCACCTCCGCTGCCCCTTCGCGGCCGTAGGCGTCGCGCGCCAGCACGGCGACGCGCTTCAGCTCGACGCCCTTCGGCACGTCGAGTGCGCCGACGTAGCGCTGCGGATCGCCGCTGCTGGCGACCATCGGCACGCCGGCGACGTACGGGTCGAGCTGGAAGCGCAACGACGCCCCGGCGCTCGCTTCGGCCTCGACGACGATGCGCTGTTCGCCGTCGCGACCCGGCAGGCGCCGGGCCACCACGCCGCGCACGACCGGTTGGGCGCGGTCGACGCGCGGCTTCTCGCGCCGCGGCAGCGTCTCGAGCACGTCGGCGGTGAACTCGTCGGCGAGCGCCAGGCTCGCCATCGGCGAACCGTGTTCGCCCTGGGCGCGCAGTTCGGTGAACACCTGGCCGCTGGTCAGCAGGAAGCCGCCGAGTGAGCCGGTGGAGTGCGACGTCGACCACATCTCGCGGCCGTCGGCGAGGCGCAGCGCCAGGTCGCCGGAGACTGCGTGGCGGCGCAGGACGAGGACGTTGAAGCGCGACTCGTCGAAGCTGCTGCCGACGACGACGGCATCGACGTCGAGGGCCTTCGCCACCTCCGCGAGCGGCAAGCCTTCGGGTCGGAACGTGGCCGGGTCCTGCAGCCAGCCGCGCTCGCTGAGCACGCGGTCGATCCAGGCCGTCTCCGGTGCTTCGTAGCCGCGCGTGCGTACGCGGCTGTGGATCAGCTGGCGCGTGGCCTCGCGCAGGCACGCCGGTGCCGGGCCGGCGAGTGGCAGCACCGCCACGCGATCGGGCTGCGGCACCTCGCGGTGCACCCGGGCCGAGACCCCGCCGCACGCGGCGAGCAGTGTGGCGAACAGGGCGAGCGCGGCGAGTCTGCCGGCACGGTGGCAGCGGCGCACGTTCATGGCGCCTCCGCCACGGTGATCGTGCCGCGGTGTTCGTGGTCGCCGATGCGCGCGCGGAACGGGAACGTGCCGAGCTGGTGGAAGCAGATCGTGGCGATGGCGCCGGGCGCCACGTCGGTCGAGTGCGCGCCGGTCGGATCGCCGTGGAACCCCATCACCGTCTCGCAGCCGCCGCAGGTGACGATGTCGATGTCGACGTGCAGCGGCGCACTGCCGCGGTTGCGCCAGACGATGGTCGACGCGTTCGGGATGCGCACGTCGGCGTGCGGCAGCAGGGCGTCGTCGGTCACGCTGACCGTCGTGGTGATCCGGTGCACGTGGGGCGGCGGGGGCGTCGACTCCATCGGTACGCTGGCGCAGCCACCGAGCAGGAACAGGCCGAACGGCAGGCAGGCGAGCCGGCGAGCCGGCGGACGGGGGGCGTGGTCGGGCATGCGGGAGTCGTGGGCCGAAGATACGGCGCAGCCGCTGGACGTTCCCGACTCGCCGCCGAACCTTCCCTTCGCCTTGCTCGGCATGGCCGACAGGCGGCGCCGGCCGTGCGATCGGCGACTGCGGCCGGAACGACCGTCGGCGCAAGCCGCCGGGACAGATCCCTGACGCCTCGGCGAGCGCGCGCTCGCCTGGCCCGGATACCGTCCCTCACCCCGGCGGCAGCCCCGCCACCCCTCGTGAGGCCACCATGCTCCTGCGCTCCATCGCCTGCTCGCTGTTCGTCTCGTCCGCGTTCGTCGCGGCACAGACTCCCTGCATCTCCCTCAACGACGCGACCGCCATCGTCGGCACCGCGATCACGGCGACCAGCTTCGCCGGTCCGAGCACCTTCGCCTACCGCTTCACGCCGGCGTCGTCGCAGCTGCTGATG
>JBILEY010000455.1:0-4347 GCA_044351865.1 Planctomycetota bacterium
GGGGCCGAGCCGCTCCACAGCGCTGGCGCGAGGCCGACCGGCTTGTCGGTGAAGGCGAGTTCGAACTCCTCGAGCACGTGCTCGCCGATGAAGCGGCCGCGCCAGTCGAACGTCTGCAGCTGGTCGAAGCCGAGCGCCTTCATCCCCGCCGGCATTTCGCCGCCGAACCCCATGGTCATCATGCCCAGATAGGCCTGCAGGTTCATCGCGAGGCCGATGCCAGCCGGTGCCGCGGGGGCGGCGCCGACCGTGCCGCAGTCCTCGGGCGCGCCTTCGCCGAACGCGAACGTTCCGGGCAGGTGCAGCATCCAGGCGCCGAGCGGCTCGTAGCCGGGCCAACGATCGGCGTTGCCGTCGTCGGCGACGGTGAACACGTGCGCCGGAAAGCCCTCGACCTTGGCGTCGGCGACCGCCTTCAGCTGCGGGTTGTCGGCGAGCACCTTCGCCGTCGCTTCGAACTGGCGCGTCAGGCGACCTTCGGACTTCGGCGGGCAACGCAGCACGCCAGCGCCGATCGGCACCCGGCGGCCTTCCTTCATCAGGCCGACGAAGCGGAAGCTGCGCACGTCGCTCCACTCGACGCGCAGCAGCGACTCCATCGCCATCTGGTCGACGCCCTGGCCGGGCATCTCGATCTCGCCGTTCCGCAGCTGCAGCTTCGCGACGGCGTCGCCGACCAGCTGGCGCCGGGCGCGGATCCGCTGCAAGCGTTCGTGGCCGAGCTGCCAGGCGGCGGCGACGTCCGGTTCGGCCAGCAGCCGGCCGAGCGCGGTGTTCGGCAGCTGCGCGGCGAGTGCTGGCACCTCGTCGGCGCGCAGGTCGACGAACAGCCCTTCCCGCGGGATGACGAACGTGGGCGAGCCGTCCTGGGCGACGGCGAGGGTGGCGAGCCAAGGAAGCAACAACGTGGCGTGGCGGATCCGCATGGCAATCTCCTGCGCGGAGGCTAGCGGAGGATTGCGACGGCGTCGTTCGCGCGCCGGAGAATGTTCGCCCGGCGAGTGGCGCGGCCGTCGCCGCGTCAGGCGTGGGCTGGCACCGGGCCGCCGGTCGTCGTCGCGCGCACGCGCAGGATGCGGTGCCCGCTCTGCCACAGGTCGTCGACGAACGCATCGTTGGCGCCGCCGGTGAAGTGCACGACCGCGTAGTGCACCTTGTCCTGTTCGAACATCGCGGCGCTGACCAGGTGCAGCCCTCGCTTCTGCGCCAGCGCGTGCATCGGGCCGATCACGTCGAGGTTGCCCGGCGCCACCGTCGCCGTCACTTCGTAGCCCTGCTGGTCGGCGCCCGACAGCCGCAAGAACGCGCGCAGGAGGTCGTGCTCGGTGAGGATGCCGACCAGTTCGCCGCGGTCGACGACCGGCAGCGCGCCGTACTTCTTGTCGCGCAGGATGCGCGCGGCTTCGGCGATCGACGTCGTCGGCGCGATCGCCAGCGGGTGCGGCGTCATGATCGTCGCCACGCTGCGCACTTCGCGGTCGACGGCGCGCGGCGAGAACGGGTTCACGCCGGACTCGGCGGCGAGGTACAGGTCGTGGCTCGAGACGATGCCGACCAGGTGGCGCGACTGCGCCGGCTCGACGACCAGCAGGTGGCGGACGCGGCGCTGCGCCATCTGGCGCGCAGCCTCGAGCACCGGCGTGTTCGGCCCCGCCGTCAGCAGGTCGCGCGACATCCACAGGCTCGTGTCCATGCGGATCCCATCGGCTCGGGCGTCGCGCGGCTGGTGTGGCCGCGGCGGCGGGGCTGCGAGTGCGCGTTGCCGCCGGGCCTGGCGCGCCAGGGCTCAGCCCTTCGGCGGAGCCGGCGGCTGCGGCCGGCCGGCCGGCGCACTGCCCGCCGCGGCGGCGGTCGCCGGTGCTGCCGACGGCGCCGGCGGGGCGGCGGTACCGTCGGCGAGCTTGCCGAAGTAAGCGGGCATCTCGACGCCGCCGATGTCCTTCATCATCTGCAGCAGCGGCGGCAGCGAACCGGCGAGGCCCTGCAGGAAGCCGGCGGTCGCGTTCTTGCCGCCGTTGCCGGCCCCGCCGTCCCAGACGACGACCTTGTCGAACTTGACGTTGGCGATCGCCTTCGCCGCGGTCTCCGCCATCTGCGGCAGGTGCTCGAGCAGCAGCAGCTGGAACGCCTGCTGGGCGCCGCCGCAGCCCTCGACGATGCGCTGCAGACCTTCGGCCTTCTTGGCCAGGATCTCGTACTGGCCGCGCGCTTCGGCTTCGAGCCGCGCGAACGTCGCCGCCGCTTCGGCCTGCGCGCGCAGGCGCACCTGCTCGGCTTCGGCCTCGGCGTCGACGATCAGCTTGGCCTTCGCCGCCTTCGCCTTGGCTTCGAGCTCGGCGCGCTGCTCGCTCTCGATCTTCGTCGCCAACGCGTCGGCGGCGCGCGCCTCGGCGTGGTACTGCGCCTCGCGCACCTTGGCGTCGGCTTCGCGCTTCTTCGTCTCCGCCAGCTGGAACGCTTCCGCCTGGCGCACCTTCAGCGCCGCTTCGGCGTCGACGACCTTGGCGCGCGCCAGGTTCTCGCCGGTGACGGCGGCGGCTTCGGCGTCGGCGACCTGCACGCGCATCTGCCGTTCCTGGTCCTTGATCGCGCTCTGCTGCTCGAGCTCGGCGCGGCTCCGGCCGATGCCGGCGTCCTTCGCCAGTTCGGCCAGTCGCACCAGCTTCTCGCGTTCGGCTTCCTTGGTGCCGATCTCGCGCACCTTGTCGGCGTTGGCGACCAGCACGTCCTGTTCGCGCTTGGCTTCGGCGACACCGATCGAGCCGCGCTTCTGCTGCTGCGCCACGTCGATCTCGGCCGACTGGATCGCCTCCGACGCGGCCTTGCGGCCCATCGCCTCGATGTAGCCCGACTCGTCGGTGATGTCGGTGATGTTGACGTTGATCAGCAAGAGGCCGATCTTCTCGAGCTCCGGCGTCAGCGAGTTCTGCACGCTGTCGAGGAACTTGTCGCGGTTGCGGTTGATGTCCTCGATCGTCATCGAGGCGATCACCTGGCGCAGTTGGCCGAGGATGATGTCCTCCGCCTGCTTCATGATCTGCCGCGGGTCGAGGCCGAGCAGGCGGATCGCGGCGGTCTGCATGACCGCGGCTTCGGTGCCGATGGCGACGGTGAACACCGACGGCACGTTGACGCGGATGTTCTCGGCCGACAGCGCGCCGCGCAGCGGGATCTCGATCTGCATCGGATCGAGCGACAGGAACGCGTAGTCCTGGATCAGCGGCCACACGAAGGCGCCGCCGCCGTGCAGGCAGCGCGCCGACTGGCCGGACGCGACCTTGCCGAAGATGACGAGGATGCGGTTGCTCGGGCAGCGCTTGTAGCGCTTGACGACGAGGATCACGAAGCCGAGCAGGATCAGGGCGATGGCGACTGCGATCAGCACCGGGATCGGGTCGACGGGATCGGCGAACAGTGCGAGCATGGGGTCCTTGTGGGGGAAGCGGAGCGAGGGGGAAGCGGACGAAGCGGGCGCCAGCGCTGGGCTCACGCGACCTGTTCGACGACCAGGGTGTCGTCGTCGGTGCGTTCGAGCACGCGCACGCGGGCGCCGGTGGGGATCTCGTCGCGGCTCCTGCTGATGGCGCGGCACTCGACGGTGCGGCCCTGCACCTGCAGCAGCACACGGCCCTGGCCGGTGCCGGCGGCAGGAATGCGCAGGTAGACGCTGCCGGTGTGGCCGACGGCGTTCTGCAGGTCGACGTTGCCCTGCGACTGCAGGTGCGACAGCGCGCGCATCATCTTGCCGACCAGGAACAGCGCGGCGGTGCCAGCACCGGCGGCCGCCATCGCCACGGCGAGCGGCGACCAGCCGAGGTGCTCGGTGCCGAGCCCGACCAGGCCGAAGAAGGTCAGGAAGGCGGAGATGGTCTGCAGCGAGAACAGCTTCAGGAACGGCGACTGGTCGTGGCCGACGTCGCCGGCCTCGAGGTCGGTGTCGCCGCCGACGCCGAACAGCATCAAGGCGAACTGCGCGACCAGGATCGTGCCGCCGATGACGGCCGCGTAGAGGAACAGCTGGCTCATGGGGTTCTTCCAGGCGCGGGCGCACCCGCCCGCCGGCCGCGGATCATCCGCGGCGACAACCCCGTTACGAAGCTGCCCGTGGGAGATTTCGCCAGCCGTTCTCGCCGCGGCGGCGCTGCCGGCCGGTCACTTCGCCGGACCGGAGTTGCCGTCGGTGGTCGGTTCCGCCGCCGCCGGTTCGTCGTCGACCGGCAGCACTCGGATGCGTTCGGCGCGGCGGTTGTTCGCCTTGGTGACGACGAAGCGCCAGCGGCCGACGTCGACGTGCATGCCCGGCACCGGCACCTGGCCGAGGCGTTCGGCCAGGAACCCGGACAGCGT
>JBILEY010000456.1:0-4346 GCA_044351865.1 Planctomycetota bacterium
TCGAGCCGCGCGTGCCGACGATGGTCGCGAGGGCGGCGGGAATGCCCTCCTGACGCAGGCGCACGATCTCTTCGAAGATGTCGCGGGGACGGCTCACGTTCGGGCGCAGAAGCTAGTGCAGCCGTCGTGGTGAGGGAACGGGCTCGGCGCGTTCGCGGGCGGGCGGCGGGAGTGGTCGATGCCATCGCACCGCCGCGCGCTCACTCGGCGAGCACGTCGCCGAGCAGGTCTTCGTCGAGCGTGCCGTGCGCTTCCAGCTGGTCGGCGATGCGGCACAGGCGTTCCCAGCCGTCGGGATCGTCGAGCTCCTGTCGAACGCGCAGCAGCCAGCGCTGCAGCAGCGCCGCGTGCGTGGCCGGCGGGCCTTCGGCGCGCAGGGCCCGCTGCACTTCGCGGAAGTCGGCGCGCCACGCCGACAACTCCGTCAGCGACTCGAGGTCGCCACGGAAGCGCGCTTCGGCCACCGGGCCGGCGAGGGCCGCCATCGCCACGCGACGGCGGCGTTCGGCCTCGTCGCCACCGCGCCAGTGCACGGTCGTGCGGCCCATGACGCCACCGTCCTCGTCCTCGATCGTCACCGCGACGACGCGCCCACCGAGCCGATGCGCCAGGTAGGCGTGCCCCGCTTCGTGGTAGCACGCGATCGCAGGATCGAGGTCCGGGTCGAACATGCCGTGATCGGTCCGCTCGGTCAGTTGCCGATGGTGATCGACAGGCCGTCGCTGAGCACCAGCCAGCAGCTGCCGGTGGCGAGGCCGGCGAACTGGCCGGTGATGGTGGCGCCGCACAGCGCCTGGTTGACCGGCATCGGGATGTCGACGCTGGCCGACCCGATGCTGTCGGTGATGACGCCGAGCAGCACGTCGCCGGCGGCGCGGATCGCGCCAGGGCAACCCGGCAGCACGAGCGCCAGCGGCACGTTGACCGCGCCCGCGCTGAAGTTCCACAGACCCGCGCTGACCGGCGCAGCCCCGGTGAGCGTGTAGTTCAGCGGCGCGCCGAGGCCGCCGCTGCTCGACGTCACCATCGTGCCCTGCGTGCCGCCGGCGAGCGGCGTGATCGCTGCCGGCGTGCCGTTCGCGCAGTGGATGCAACCGCCGACGTTCATCGCGACGATCGCATAGCCGCTCTGCGTGGTCGCGTTCTGGAAGCGGATGTCGGTGACGACGCGGCCGGCGTGCGCCGACAGGTCGATCGTGCGCTCGGTGAGCGACAGGTTGGCGCCGAAGGTCGCGGCGTCGATGCCGGCGGTGCCGGGCAGGCTGCCGCCGAACCAGTCGCCGCCGGAGACCGTGTAGACGGCCGGGGCACCGCTGAGGAACACGAACTCGACGTCGAACGTGCCGCCGCCGTTGCTGATCTGGAACAGCAGCGACGCCTTCGAGGCCGGGTCGAGCAGGATGCGATCGGTCAGGGTCGTCGTCTGCGGGCCGGTGTGGTCCGGGTTCGGCAGCCACGTCGGCTGCACACCGACCTGGTCGCCGTCGGCGACGAGGTCGAACGCCCAGAAGCCGCCGGAGACGGTGTTGCGGTTGCCGAGGTGCACGAGGTCGAGCACGCCCGGCGTCGCCACGATGTCGTACGGAGCGAGCAGCGCCTGCGCCGGCACACCAGCGGCGAAGTTCAGGCCGCGGTCGGAGATCGAGCGGTAGCCATTCGCCGCGTCGGCCTGGCCGGCTTCGCCCGCGTGCACGATGCCGTTCCAGTTGTAGGCGAGCGGGATCTTGTTGATGCGGCGCGGCTGCGGCGAGTACTCGAAGTTGCAGGCGAGGATCGCGTAGCCGGCGGTCAGGTTCGAGCGGTTGCCGAACGCGATCTGCGTCACCACCTGGCCGGCGAACGAGCTCATCGGCACACGCCCTTCGGTGATCGACAGGTTGTTGCTCGGCGTGCCGAGGTCGACGTTCGCAGTGCCTGGATAGGCACCGCCGAACCAGTCGCCCGCGGACAGCGTCGCGGTGTGCGTGCCACCAGCCTGGAAGGTGAACGTCACGTCGAACGCGCCACCGCCGTTGCTGATCTGGAACAAGAACGCCACGTCGGTGCCGGGCACGATCGGCAGCGGCGTGGCGAGCACGGTGGCCTGCGCGCCGGTCTGGTCGGGATTGGCGAGCCACGCCGGCTGCACGCCGCGGAAGTCGCCGTTCGCCACCGTGTCGAACGCCCAGGCACCGTTGTCGACGGTGTTGCGGTTGCCGAGGTGCACGAGGTCGAGCGTGTCGGCGGCGGTGACGAACTGGTAGTTCGCCAGCAGCGGGTCGTTCGGCACGCCGGCCGAGAAGTCGAGGCCGCGATCGGAGATCGAGCGGTAGCCGGTCGCGCTGTCGGGCAGACCCGCTTCGCCGGCGTGCACGATGCCGTTGAAGTTGCAGTTCAGCGGCACGGGGACCAGCTGGGCGGGGAGCGCCGCGGCGAGGCCCAGGACGACGCACGAAGACAGGGCGCGAGAGTTCATGAGCGAGCGAAGGGTGGCCGTGGGCAAAGCCGCGCGAACGGGCGCGGCGACTGCGAGGCACGAACACTAGAGGCGATCGCGGTCGTTGGGCAGGTGGGTGCCGCAGGCCATGCACCCGGGATACGGGTCGGTTCCTGCGTGATCGCGGGCCGCCCCACTGCACCTTTTCATCTGTTCGACCAGCCTCGCCGACGAACCGCTTACGCCGGAGCAGCCGACCAGTTCGTTATGGTGGCCCCATGTCCGCATGCCGACTCGTCGCGGCGTGGCTGCTGGCGCAGCCACTCTGCCTCCTGCTTCCCGCCCAGGACACCGCCCCCGAGGACCTGGTCTGGCGCACGCCGTGCACCGGCCCGGAGCAGTCAATGCCGATCGGCAACGGCGAAGTCGGTTGCAACGTCTGGTGCACCGCCGACGGCGTGCTGCACGCCTACGTCGCGCGCACCGACAGCTTCTCGGAGGCGTCGCGACTGCTGAAGCTCGGTGAGATCGAAGTGCCACTCAGGGCGCCGGCGAAGGGCGAGTTCTTCGAGCAGCGGCTCTCGCTGCAGGACGGCGCGATCCGGGTGACGATCGGCGAGGGCGAGGCGAAGGTCGTGGCGACGCTGTTCGTCGACAGCGAGGCCGACGTCGTGCACGTGACCATCGACAATGGCGTGCGGCGAAGTGGCGAACTGCGTCTGCGCAGCTGGCGCACCAAGGATCGACGGCTTCGCGGCGACGAACTGGCATCGAGCTGGACGATGAAGGATGCGCCGGACAGCGTCGCAGTCACGGAGTCCGCCGACGTACGCACGACGCTGCGCGACTTCGCCGGCGTTGGCGCTGGCCTCGTGCTCTACCACTGCAATCGCAGCTCTGTGGTCGCGTTCACCACGGGTCGTCAAGGCCTGCCGACGACGGCGGTGCACGATCCGCTGCTCGGCCGCACGTTCGGCCTGGTCGCTGTCGGCGACGGTGCCAACCACGGCAATGCGGTGTCGATCGAGACGCTGCCGCTGCTCACCACCCCGGCACTACGTCACGCCTTCCGCATCGCCGCCCCGTGCCTCGTGGTCGCCGCGGACGGTGATGCCGAAGCGGCGTTCCCGACGGCGGCCGCTAACGAACTCGCGCGCAGTCCTGCCACCGCCGCCGGCGAACGCACCCGCGCATGGTGGCGTTCGTTCTGGCAGCGCTCGTTCGTCGTCGTCGACGGCGACGCGTCACCGGCGATCCCGGCGAACGCCCATCCACTGCGCATCGGCGTCGACAGCGGCGGCGGCAACCGCTTCGTCGGCAGCATCGATGCGCTCGCGCTGTTCGACGCGGCGAACGGTGGCAAGAACCTGTACGCGGCGACGCCAGGCAGCACGCTGCCGAAGGAGGTCTCGGACCTGCGCACGATCGCCGCGACGAGCGGCCTGCGCCTCACCGCGACGATCACGCAGGACGCAGCGCACCCGATCGGCCGCATCGTCGACAAGCTGACCGCGGGCCGGAACGACGGCTTCCTGTTCGACACGCATCCCGGACGCTCACTGCGCCTGATCGTCGGCGACCGCGAACTGGTGGCGAAGGACGTGCTGCGCGCCGGTGAGAAGCACGAGGTCGCGGCGACGTTCGACGCGGCGAGCGGGCGCATGACGATCCTCTGCGACGGCAAGCTCGTCGCCGACAGCACCGCCGGTGCGAACGCGAACGTCGCCGATCCTGCTCCGCGCTCGCGATTGACGCAGGCGCTGGCGCTGCAGCGCTGGGTGCAGGCGTGCGGCGGCCGCGGCCGGTTCCCGATCAAGTTCAACGGCTCGATCTTCACCGTCGAACCAAAGGCCACCGGCGGGCAGACATTCGACGCCGACTGGCGCCGCTGGGGCGACTGCTTCTGGTGGCAGAACACGCGGCTGCCGTA
>JBILEY010000457.1:0-4344 GCA_044351865.1 Planctomycetota bacterium
TCACCTCGGCGCGGAACAGCGCCTCGACACGGCCCGCGGCCAGCGCTTCGTCGATGCGTTCCTGGTTCTTGCCGCGCAGGCGGAAGAACGCGTCCTGGCGATAGACGATGGTGACGTGGTTGCCCGACTGCTCGGCGAGGGCCAGCGCCGTCTCGACCGCGCTGTCGCCACCGCCGACGACGACGCAATGGCTGTCGGTGTAGGCGGCCGCGTCGAGCAGGCCGTAGGCGACGTGCGGCAGCTCTTCGCCAGGAACGCCGAGCCGGCGCGGCGTGCCGCGGCGACCGACCGCGAGCACGACGTGGCGAGCGCGCAGCGTGCCGCCGTCGGTGTGGACGACGAACGTGCCGTCGGGCGCGCGTTCGACGCGATCGAAGGCGACGCCGCCGCGGAACGGCAGGCGATGCTTCGCCGCCAGCTGCTGCCACAGCGCGATCAGTTCTTCCTTCGCGTACTCACGCTGCGGCAGCACGCCGTGACCCGGCAGGGCCACGTCGTCGGTCAGCACCAGCTTCTTGCGCGGGTACTTGGCGACGGTGCCGCCGATGGTCGTCTCCTGGTCGAGCAGCACGAAGTCGCGGCCGCTCGCGGCGAGGCCCAGTGCACACGCGAAGCCGCCAGGACCAGCGCCGACGACCACGGCGTCGTGCACGCCCGCCGCACGCGCCGGGCTCGCTGCGAGGCGCTGCCCGATCGTCGCCGCCACCGCCGCCCCTTGTTCGGCGGCGACGCGGATCAGCGAACGCGCGGTGATCTCACCGACCAGGAACAGGCCGTCCTGGTCGACCGCCTGCAGCTCGTCGGTCAGCACCGGCACGTCGCTGCGCGCCTGCAGGTCGCCGCGCGACAACGTCACGGCACCGACCGGGCATTCGCTGACGCACTTGGCATGGCCGACGCACGCCGCCGCGTTGACCACGGCCGCCTGGCCGTGTACGAGGCCGAGCACGCCGTTCTCCGGGCACTCGCGCACGCACGTGCCGCAGCCGAGGCACTTGGCGAGGTCGATGACCGGCACCTGTAGCGGCGGCGCGTCCGCCGCGCGCTGCTGCATGCGCACACGTTCCTGCACGACGTCGCGCTGGCGGCGCAGGTCGACGCGACGATGCCAGGCGGCGACGGCGGCGAGCGCCAGCACCGTGACGACGGCGAGCAGCAGTGGCAGGGTCATGCCGCCCTTGGGGAACGCCTCAGCGCCCCGGCGCCGCCGGCAACGACGATTCGTCGACGTAGGCGCGCGCCGCGGCCATGCACGACTTCAGGTCGCGGTCGAGGCCGAGTGCGGCCTTGGCCAGCGTCTTGACGCCGTCCTGGATGTCCTGGATCGCACTCGCGTTCAGGTCGTGGGCGAGGAATGCCGCGTGGTCGCGCAGTTCCTTGACGTAGCCGTCGAGCTGCTGCTGCGCCGGCACGGCGACCTTGGTGATCGCGTCGTAGCGCTGCTTGGCGACCGCGAAGCGCATCTCACCGCGCTGGCGCAGCTTCTCGTTGGTGATCGTCTGCAGGTCCTTCTGCCACTGCTGGAACACCGGCTGCGCGGCCTCGACCATCGGCCCGACGCACTCGCGGAAGCGCTTGGCCTGCTGCGTCGCTTCGTCGGTGGCCTGCACGAAGCGCGCATAGGCCTGGGCCGCGGGCTCCTTGTCGAAGCGGCCGGCGGCGATCACGTTCAGCCGTTCGAACGACTCGGCGATCGACAGCTGCGAGCGTTCGGCCTCGACGTGCACGCGTTCGATCCAGCTGACCATCGCGTCGACCTGGACCGGGGCGGCTTCGCGCGACGGCGTCGACGAGCAACCGGCGAACAGGGCGGCGAACGTGAGGGCGAACGTGGCGGCAGGCAGCGTTGCAGTGCGGAGTGGCATGGTTCCTCTGGTCTGGCGGTCCGCGACGCGATTCCCCGTGCACGAACCTGGCTCGATTCTGGACCGCTGGCGTGGCGACGCCGACGGCTGCATCGGCTGATCGGCCCGTGCGACTGGGCCCTGGAATCAGGATGTTCCGACGCGAGACGGCCGCTACGCAGGCGGCGACGGCATCGGCTCGACTTCTTCGCCACGCTTCGTGCGGAGCGGGCAAGAACGGGATCGCCGACGCCCTGCTGGGTAGCGTTCGCCGCCATGCAGCTCGTCGTCCTCGGCTCCGGCACCGCGATCCCCGTGGCCGACCGTTTCCCCGCTGGCTACCTGCTGCGCCACGGTGCGCATCGCGTGATGGTCGACTGCGGCCCGGGCACGCTGCGTCGCTTAGCTCAAGCCGGCGAGTCGGTGCGCGACCTCGATGCCGTGCTGCTGACGCACTACCACACCGACCACTGCGCCGACCTCGCCGCGCTGCTGTTCGCGCTGCGCTCGCCAACGTTCGCCGGCCGCCCACCGCTGCGCCTCTACGGCGCGCCGGGCCTGCAGCGCCTCGTCGGCAAGCTGACCGAAGCCTGGCCGTGGCTCGAGCCGCGTGGCTACGAACTGCAACTCGTCGAGCTCGCGCCGGGCCCGTTCGCGGTCGCCGGCCTCGAAGCGCGTGCCGTGCCGATCCGCCACACGGCGCAGAGCCTCGGCTACCGGCTGCTCGGCGACACCGGCAGCATCGCGTTCTCCGGCGACGCCGACGAATGCGAGGAGCTGGTCGAACTGGCGCGCGACGTCGACGTGTTCGTCTGCGAAGCGGCGACGCCCGACGGCCAGAAGCTCGACGGCCACCTGACGCCGCAGCTCACCGCCGGCTACGCGGCGCGCGCGAACGTGCGCCAGCTGGTGCTGACGCACTTCTATCCCGAGTGCACGGGCCACGACCTGCGCGCCGCGGCGGCAGCGGTGTTCGCCGGCGAGGTGATCCTGGCCGAGGACCTGCAGCTGCTGCCCGTCGACCGGACCTGATCGAAGACGGTCGGCGAGCGCCCGCCACGCCTCAGCCGGCGAGATACGCGCGCATGGCTTGCGCCGTGGCGGCGGCGATCCGTCGCAACGCCGCCTCTTCGTCGGGGCGACAACGCCCATCGCGCCCTTCGCGTTCGAGGCGCGCCGCCAGTTCCCGCAGGCGCTGCGCGCCGATGACCGCCGCCGAGCCCTTAAGCGCGTGGGCCGCCAGCTTCTGCGCCGCCGCGTCGCCGGCCTGCAGCGCGGCGGTGATGGCAGCGACCGAGGTGTCGAGCTGCTCGAGGAACAGGTTGACGAGCCGCACGACGAGCTCGCGATTGCCCCCGACGAGGTGCAGCGCCGTGGCGCTGTCGAACACCGGCACGCCGTCGCCCCCGGCGGCCGCTGGGTCCCCGGCGGCCGCGGCCTCCCCGGCGGGCACCGGGCGCGCGGCGGGTGCGTTCGCCGGCGTCGGCGAAGTCCGCCCGAGTGCCGCAGCCATCGCCTGGACGAGATCGCGCGACAGGTAGGGCTTGCCGAGCACCCGCTGCATGCCGCTGGCCTGCACCTGCGAGCGATTCTCCGCCGACACGTCGGCGGACACCGCGACGATCGGCTGGCGGTAGCCCGCCTTGCGGATCGCGCGCGCGGCGTCGATGCCCGACATGCCCGGCATGTGGCAGTCCATCAGCACGAGATCCGGCGCACTCACCGGCACCTTGGCCACCGCTTCTTCGCCGTTGGCGGCGATCACCACGTCGCAGCCGAGGTCGCGCAGCATCGCCTCGGCGAGCGTGCGATTGACCGGGTGGTCGTCGACGACCAGCACCCGCAAGCCGTGCACGAGCTCGGGATCGACGTTCGGTGCCGCCGCCGGCGCGACCTCGGCGCCGAGCTCGGCGGGTTCGTGCACCGTCGTCACGGTGAAGGTCGAGCCCTTCCCCAGTTTGCTCTGCACCTGCACGCCACCGCCCATCGCCACCGCCATGCTCTTCACGATCGACAGGCCGAGCCCGGCGCCACTCTGCTTGCGCTGCGCGTTGCTCGCCTGCGCGAACACGTCGAACAGCTTGCCCTGTTCGTCGTCGGCGATGCCGACGCCGCTGTCGGACACCGCCCAGCGCACCGTGTAGCGCCCGTCGTCGCCGCGGGTGAAGTCGACGCGCAGGCCGACGTTGCCGCTCGGCGTGAACTTGCAGGCGTTGTGCAGCAGGTTCGAGACGATCTGGTCGATGCGGTTCGGGTCGCCGCGCAGGATCAGCAGCGGCTCGGCCGGCACCGCCAGGTGGAACTTCAGGCCGCGCGTGCGCACTTCGTTGGCGAACAGTTCGGCGAGCTCGGTCGCGACCTCCTGCACGCAGAACGGCTGCGCCTGCAGTTCCAGGCGCCCCTGCTCGATGCGCGAGAAGTCGAGCACGTCGCCGATGAGCCGCAGCACGCGCGTGTTCGACTGCTGGCACAAGGCGACGAGCTGCTGCTGCTTGTCGTC
>JBILEY010000458.1:0-4338 GCA_044351865.1 Planctomycetota bacterium
GACTTCCCGTCGTTCGACGGCAAGCCGCCGCTGAAGGTCGTGCTGGCGCGGATTTGAACCGGCTCGCCCACAGGGCGACCCGGTTCAGCGATTGCCCGGACGCCGCAACGCGGGACCCATCCACCGCGACATCGACGCCGTCAGCCCCGCTGCGTCGTCTCCTGGGCCGCCCGCTCGGACGCCCGGGCGATCAGAACACGCGGCCGCTGGCGCGCTGCAGCACCTCGTCGACCAGCGCCGCGATGCCGGTCCACAGCGTGCCGAGCCGCAGCGGTCCGTGGTTGGCGAGGGTGACGCCGCGCTCGTCGACGCGCCACGTCATCGTCGTCGTCGCCAGCGCCGCCGCCACCTGCTCGCCGTCCGGCACGACTTCCGAGCCGACGCCGAGTTCGTCGCGGTGCTCGTTCAACTGCGCGGACAGCAGGCCCGCCAGCGAGCGCCAGCCGAGTTCGACGGCGCGCGCCGAACGCACGTGCACGACGCCGCTGGCCTTGGCCGCGTGCACCGCCAGCTGCTGCATGTCGGCCGCCTGTGCCAGCTCGGCTTCGGTCTGGCGCAGCATGCGCACCAGCGCTGCGGTGTCCGACGAGATCCACAGCGCCCCGTCGTGCAGCACGTAGCACGGCGACAGCTGCAGGTTGGCTTCGGCGAACGGCACCTGCACGTAGCGGATGCGGTGGGCGTCCAGCTCGCGCGTCTTCCACTCGAGCCCGCGTTGCGCGACCGCCTCCTCGACGTGGCGCAGCATCGGCAGAAGGCGCTCGGCGTCGCGCACGGCGACGCGCAGCAGCAGTTCGGGCTTCGGCACCGGCCCCTTCTCGAGCGACAGCGCCAACGCCACCTGCGTGCCGAGCGCCGCGAGTACGTTCTCGACGTGGCGGGCGTTGGTGCCGACGCTGCGGAACGCACCGACCAGCTCGCGCTGCAGTTCTTCGCCGGCCGGCGACGGCAGCAGGTCGATCAGCTTGCGCGTCGCCGGGAACAAGGCCCCCAGGTCGAGGCTGCCGGCGGCGAGGAACACGGTGTTCGGTGAGCACGCGCCGACGAACGACAGGTCGACCGGCTGCGACCATGCAGCCTTGCACAGGCCGCGCGCGCTGCCGCCGAGGCCGATGTGCACATGGTCGCTGCTGGTGGTCGTCGCCGCGTAGATCGCATCGATCGCGCCGACGCCGAGCACGTCGGCGTAGGCCGCCGTCTCGTACGGCAGCATGGGCTGCAGCCAGCTGGTCAGCTGGCGCGCGTCGACGAACGCCGAGACCAGCGGCCGTTCCCCCAGCTCGGCGCGCAGCGCACCGAGCCGCGACGTCTTCGTCCACGCCGGCGCCCCGGCGACGACGTCGGCGAGTTCGCGCAGGTAGGGACGGCTGTTGGTGGCGACGAAGTAGCCGCCGATCGACGCGGTGAACAACGGCGGCTGCTCCGGCGCGCGCGAGACCTGCGCCGTGTGGTCGCCGATGCGCACCTCGTCCACCTGGCGATCGCGGCCCGGCAGCTGCCGCAGCACCAGGTCGCGCACGCGGCGCAGCGCTGGCCCGGCATCGCCTTCGTCGACGACCAGCGCCACCGACGGGCCCATGCCTTCGATGGTCAGCCGCCCGATCGCGAGCGCCATCGGCCGCGCCAGCAGGGCCCGCAGGTCCGCCGGGCGCCAGCCGTCGCGCTGCAGGTCGGCCTGCACCTGGTCGGCCATCCGGGTCAGTTCCCGCTCGAGCAGGCGTTCGCGCAGCTCCGACGGCAGTTGCTCCAGCAGCTGGCGCACGAGCGGCGCCAGCGAGCTGCCGTTCGCGGCCTCGACGTGGGCGACGAGCCCAGCGCTGCAGGCGGCGGCGTAGGTCGACGGCGGCAGCACGTCCTCGACGGGGCGCGGAGCGCTGGGGAGCGATTGGGCGGAGAGCGCCAGGCCGAGGCTGCAGGCGACGGCGAGGCGAGACGAACGGAGCAGCATGGAGGTCATGGACGACACCGGATCGGAGAGGCGCCGCAGAACGGTGCGCCGCCGCGAGTATTCGCAGGCACTGCGCCCGGACGGGGAACACGACGCGAAAGCGCGCGATCCGTCAATCGTCGGCGGCCGCGTCGGACCGTTCGACCGTTGCCACCGCGGGCTCGACGCCGGGCTCTTCCCCCGCCGGCGACAGGTCCGGCGCATACAGGACGCGCAGCAGGTAGAGCCCGTTCGGCGGGGCGGTCGGCCCGGCGCGCTTGCGGTCGCGCGCCGCCAGCACCTCGGCGAACCACTGCGGCGGCCGGTTGCCGAACCCGACCTCGAGCAGCGAGCCCATCAGGTTGCGGACCATGTTGTAGAGGAAGCCGCTGCCCTGCACGACGAAGTCGAAGCCACCGCTGCGCCGCAGCAGGTGCACGTGCTGCAGCGTGCGCGTCGTGCCGCGCTTGCGCGCGTAGCCCGGGTTGCTGGCGAACGACGCGAAGTCGTGGCGCCCGACCAGGCACTGCGCCGCCGCCCGCATCGCCGCCAGGTCGAGCGGCCGCCGCACCCAGTGGTAGAGATCGCGCCCGATCGCCGGCCGCACCGGCGCGGTGACGCAGCGGTAGGCGTAGCGCTTGCCCGCGGCGTGGAAGCGCGCGTGGAAGCCATCGGGCGCGCGGCGCACCGCCTGCACGGCGACGTCGTCTTCGAGGTGCGTGTTCAACGCCAGCAGCAGGCGATCGGGCGCGAAGTCGCGCTCGATGACGACGTGCGCACACTGGCCGAGCGCGTGCACGCCAGCGTCGGTGCGGCCCGCCCCTTCGACATGCACCCCGGGGCAGTCGATCGCCGCGAACGCGCGCGTCAGGTCCTCCTGCACGGTGCGGAACCCGGCCTGCTGTTGCCAGCCGTGAAAGCGGGTGCCGTGGTAGGCGATCGTCAGCAGGTAGGTCGGCACGCGGGCCGGCACGATAGGCGGCGACCCGGACACGGCAAGGTGCGCCGCGGGCTACGACCGCGAGCGTGCGTCTTCAGCCGCGCAGCAGCAGCCAGGCGAATGCCGCGCTGACGATCGTGGTCGCGGCGACGAGGCCGGCCATCACCGGGTTCTGTTGCATGACCAGCATCCACGAAGCGACCGTGCCACCACTGGCGCACAGCACCAGCGGCACCACCATGGCAGCGACCGGCCGACTGCGCCGCGTCGGCACGCGGTACGACGCCTTCGCTTCGGCCTTGGCCGGCTTCGCCGCCGCGGCCGGAGCCGCAGCAGCCGCCGCCGGTGCGGCCGTTGCGGCCGCTGCGCGCGCGGCCGGTGCCGACGCCGCGGCCGTGCGCGGCGACGCCGGCATCTGCAGCGCCGGTTCGGCACCACGCGGTTGCGCCGCCGCCGGCGCCCGGGTCGCCGGCTTGTGGGCCGGGGCGCGCGCCGGGGCCGCAGCCGGCGCTTCGCCGAGGATCTCACTCCCGAAGTCCATGCCGTCCGACGGTGCGGGAGCTTGCTTCTTGCCGCCCGGCAGCAGGCTGCCGACGTCCTCGTCGAGCAACGACCAACTGTCGTCGTTCGCAGGCGCCGCTTGCTTCACCGGCCCGGCATCCGCGAACAGCACGTCCTCGGGCGAGGCCGCTGGCTTCGCGTCTCCCCCTTGCTTGCCGAGCTGCACGTTGCCGTAGGAGAACGGGTCGTACCGGGTCATGTCGGATCTCCGAACCTTCGGCGCAGGTAGCTCGACGGGATGCCGAGCTGCTTGCGGTACTTGGTGATCGTGCGCCGCGCGCACTGCACGCCGCGTGCTTCGAGGCGCGCAACGAGGTCGTCGTCGGACAGCGGTGCGGCCTTGTCCTCGGCCGCCACCAGTTCGGCGATCTGTTCGGCCAGCGCCATGCGGCCCTGCCCTTCGCCTGCCTTGCTGTCGATGCGGCTGCCGTCGAAGAAGTCGCGCAGCCGGAGCACGCCGCGATCGGTCTGCACCGACTTGCCGGCGATGGCGCGGCTGATGGTCGACGTGTGCATGCCAACCTGCGCCGCGATGTCGCTCATGCGCAGCGGCCGGATCGAAGCGCGCCCCTTCTGCAGGAACGCCTTCTGCTCGCGCATCACGGCCTCGGTGACGCGCAGCAAAGTCGCCTGCCGCTGCTGCACCGCGTCGATCAGGTCGCGCGCCGAACGCAGCTTCGGCCGCAGGTAGTCGCGCAGCTGGCGGTCGGTCCCGCGGTCGGCCGCGAGGGCCGCATACTCGGAGTTGACCTGCAGGTCCGGCAGCGACGCGTCGTCGAGTGCGACCTGCACGACGCCGTCGTGCAGCCACGCGTAGGCGTCGGGATGCAGCGAGCCGGCGTCGTCGGTCGCGAAGCCAGCACCCGGGCGCGGACTGAGTTCGCGCATGCGGGCCAGCAGGTCGCGCAGT
>JBILEY010000448.1:0-4394 GCA_044351865.1 Planctomycetota bacterium
GTCGCGGCACAACGCGCCGTCGCGCGCCGAGGGCATCCGGCGCCTCGTCGCCGGCAGCGGCATCGGCGGCAGCAAGCAGGCGGCGGTGCTGGTCGTGCTCGACGACGCGGCCCACGCGCTGGCGGCGGCGAACGCGATCGGCCGCGCCTTGCCGACCTACTCGGCGAAGAGCGGCAAGCGCAGCGAAGGCACGCTGACCATCGCGTTGGCGCTCGCCAACGGCCGCAGCGTCGCCGTCGACGCCATCGTGCGCGACGTCGTGGCGCGCGCCCGCGAAGCGGCGCACTTCGTCGACACGCCGCCGACCGAGCTCGATCCGGCGGCGTTCGCGGCGGCGGCGAAGCGCGTGCTGAAGACGGTGCGCGGCGTGCGCGTGCGCGAGTTCGTCGGCGATGCGCTGCTGCGACAGAAGCTCGGCGGCATCCACGCCGTCGGCCGCTGCGCGCGTTCGGCCCCGCGCCTGCTGCTGGCGCAGGCCGGCCCGGCGCGCGGCACGCACGTAGCGCTGGTCGGCAAGGGCGTCACCTACGACACCGGCGGCCTGCACCTGAAGGCGCGCGGCAGCATGGAGACGATGAAGGCGGACATGGGCGGCGCGGCGGCCGTGCTCGCGGCGTTCGCCGTGCTCGCCGCACAGAAGCCGCGCCATCGCCTGTCGCTGGTGCTGTGCATGGCCGAGAACGCGATCGGCCCCGCCGCCTACAAGCCCGACGACGTGCTGACGCTGCACTCGGGCAAGACGGTCGAGATCAACAACACCGACGCCGAAGGCCGCCTGCTGCTCGCCGACGGCTGCAGCTACGCCGCGCGCACGCTCGGCGCCGACGTCATCGTCGACGCAGCGACGCTGACCGGGGCGCAGGGCGTCGCCACCGGCGACCTGCACGCGGCGGTGATCGCCAACGACGAAGCGCTCGAGCAGGCGCTGTGCAACGCCGGCCTCGCCACCGGCGACCTGTGCTGGCCGTTGCCGTTCGCGCCGGAGCTCTACCGCAGCGAGTTCGCGAGCCCGATCGCCGACATGCGCAACTCGGTCAAGAACCGCAGCAATGCGCAGGTCAGCTGCGCCGCCGAGTTCATCCACTGGCACCTCGACGGCAGCAAGGCGCGCTGGGGCCACGTCGACCTCGCATCGCCGGCGTTCCGCGGCGATCGTGGCACCGGCTTCGGCGTGGCGCTGCTGGTCGAAACCGTGCGCCGTCTGACCGCCAGCTGACGCGCTGGCCGCCGACTGGCCCGCTTCACGGGCGCAGCAGCGTCCACAGCCCGATCGCGACGAACGCCGAGCCGGCGACGTACTTCAGCGTTTGTTCGCCGACGCACTCGGTGACCAGCCGCCCGGCGAAGACGCCGATCAGCGTCGACAGCACCAAGGCCGCACTGGCCGCGACGAACACCTCGGCCTTCGACACCTGCCCCTTCGCCGCGAACATCATCGTCGCCAGCTGCGTCTTGTCGCCGAGCTCCGCCACGAACACCGATCCGAAGATCGTCGCCATCAGTTTCCAGTCCATGCCCGACTGGTTATCCGATGCGAGCCAAGCAGGAACAGTGTTCCTCGGCACGCACTTCGGCCCATCCTGGCTACGCTCTCGTGCGGCGCGGGATGGGGAGATCTACACTGCGGGGAAAGACCCGTCTGCGCCCCACATTGCCACGGTATGCAAGACACACAATCCAAGACGGCGGGCGTGTCGATGGCGCAGTTGCTCGCGGCCTTCGACGGCCTCGGCGCCCACGTCTGCATCCTCGACCAGCACGGCAAGGTGCGCTGGGTCAACGAACCCTGGCGTCGCTTCGCCAGCGAGAACGAACTGGCGCCGGCGAGCTGCTGCGAGGGCACCGACTATCTCGGTGCCTGTGGTCCGGCTCGCACCCCGGACGACGAACGCGTGAACGGCGGCCTGCGGCAGGTCATCGCCGGCGAGAGCGCCGAGTTCACCTGCGACTACCCGTGCCACTCGCCGACGGAGCCGCGCTGGTTCCAACTCGTCGCGCGTTCGTTCCGGTCCGACGACGGCACGCGCGGCACCATCGTCGTGCACAGCGACATCACCGCCCGCGTGCTGGCCGAACAAGAGCGGTCGGCAATGCAGAGGAACCTGCTGCAGCTGCAGCGCATGGAATCGCTCGGCACGTGCGCGCGCGGGATCGCGCACGACTTCAACAACGTGCTGACGACGCTGGTCGGCAACCTCGAGTTGGCGCGGATGCACACGCTGCCGAAGGCGCCGACGCACGAACTGCTCGCCGAGATGACGCACGCCGTCGACCGCGCCCGTTCGCTGGCCACGCGCCTCTACGACCTGACGCAGGCGCGCGCCCCGCGGCCCGAGCCCGTGCCGTTGCGGGCGCTGGCCGACGAGGTGGCGACCTTGGCGCGCGCCAGCTTGCCTTCGACGCAGAAGGTCGTGGTCGACGGCGATCCAGCGCTGATGGTGCGCGTCGATCGGGCGCAGCTGCGGCAGCTGTTGCTCAACCTGTGCAGCAACGCCGCCGACGCCTTGGCGGGCCGCGCCGGCACGATGGCGATCTCGCTGCGGCGCGAACGCCAGGCACTGGTCCCCGGCCGGCACGAGCACGAAGTCGACGACTTCGCCTGCATCGAAGTGCGCGACGACGGGCGCGGCCTGACGCCGGAGGATTGCCGGCGGCTGTTCGAACCGTTCCACGCACCGACCTACGCACGGCAGAGTTCGGGCCTCGGCCTCAGCGTCGCGCTGGCGATCGCCAAGAGCCACGGCGGCACGATCGCCGTGACCAGCGAGCCGGGCGCCGGCTCGAGCTTCCGCGTGTCCCTGCCGCTGGCGAGCGCGGCGCCGATCGAGTTGCCCAGGCCGAAGCCGGCGAGCCTGGCGCAGCCGAAGAACGGGTGATCGAGTGGGTCAGCGCGGATCGCGGTTGCGCGTGTACCAACCGACGCCGTGCCAGAGCTTCGCGGCACCACCGTCGCGCACGAGCCCCGGCGCGCGCACTTCGTAGACGCGGCAGGTCGGCACCGCATCGAGCTCGATCGCGATCGTGCGCGCATCGACGCGCGCGACCTTCGTCACCACGTGGCGCCGTTCGTCGCGCGGCGGACAGCCGTAGTCCTCGTGATGGTCGTAGGTCCAGCTGCGCACCGCGAACGAACCGACGACGGCACTGGCGGCGGCGACGTCCTGCGTGCACTGCACGGTGAAGCCGTTCTTCGTGGCCGTGATCGCCAGCAGCTCGAACGGTTCTTCGCCGCGCCACGACAGCCGCTGCAGCCCGTGCTCCTGCTGGCCGAGCGAGCCCCAGCCGCGGTTCGTCAGCCCGCACCACAGCGTGCCCTGCGTCCCCCACGCGACGCGCGTGATGCCGCACTGGAAGCCGGCGCGGAACGGGTAGCACGCGCCCTGCCACGCGCCGTCGACGCGTTCGAGCGACATGCGGAACACCTCGGACGAGTACTGGTCGCCGCAGAACACCTGGCCGCGGAACGGCCCGAAGTTCCCGGCGGTGTCCCACACGAAGCCACCGGGCGAACGACCGCACAGGTCGTACGGCAGCCACACCGCCGGCAGCCGGAAGCCGGGGATCGTGCGCGCAGCGACGTCCATGCGCAGCCCGCTCTTCACCTCGCCGGGATCGGCGACCTTGCTCTCCTTCTTGCCGCACCAGGGCTGGCTCCACGGATGCCCGTGGAAGTCACCGACCGCCAGCGGCGCGAACTTGCTGGTCGCGCACCACTCGCCCTGGTTGTCGGTGTACCAGACCTCGCCATCGGGCGCGGTGCCGACGCCGCACGGCGAACGCAGCCCGGCAACCACCGGTTCGAAGGCGCCGCCCGTTGGCGGCACGCGCAGCGCGAAGCCGCGCCACGCGGCGCGGCCGAACGGCTCGTCGCCGAACGGCTTGTTCAGCAGCAGCCACAGCGAGCCGTCGCCGGCGCGCGTCGGCCCGAACGCGTACTCGTGGTAGTTGCCCGACAGCGGCCAGCCCTGCGCCATCGTCTGCAGTTCGTCCATGCGGCCGTCGCCGTCCGCGTCGCGCAAGCGCGACAGTTCGCCGCGTTGCGCGCACCACAGCCAACCGTCGAGTTCCAGCAGGCCGAGCGGTTCCTGCAGGCCCTCGGCCCACAACGACGCGCGCGGTGCCTCGCTCGCCGCGGCGGCGATGCGCCAGATCTCGCCGCGTCGCGTGGCGACGAACAGGTCGTCGCCGCGCACGACGAGACCGCCGACCTCGAGCACGACGTCGGCCGGCAGCGGCACGGTGTCGATCGCGAGGTAGCGCGCTTCTTCGGCGACGGGCGTGCGCGGCACCGGGGCCGGCGACGCGGGCTCCTGCGGCAGCAGGGCGAACAGGGCGATCAGCGGGACGGCCATCGGTAGACGATCTCCAGGGTCTGGCCGGCGGCGAGCCGGTGT
>JBILEY010000176.1:0-10132 GCA_044351865.1 Planctomycetota bacterium
GCGATCGCCACCGGTTGCGGCAGCGGTCACGTCGGCAGCGGGCTTCGCCACCTTCACCACCAAGGCACCGCGCGTGCAGCGCAGCGTGCGCACGATCTCGCTGCCGCCGGCGACGAGCCGCGGCCGCACTTCGTCTTCGTAGTCGGCGTCGCCGACCTGCACCTGCAGCACCGGGTAGCCGTCGTTGGTGCGGCGCTGGCCGCGCAGCGTGCGCACGGCATCGCCGTTGGCCCCGTCGGTGATCGCGAGATCGGCGAGCACGACGTGGTCCTGTCCGGCCGGCTTCAGCAACTCGCCGGCGCGCCCGCTCCAGGTGCCACTGGCGTCGAGGAAGTCGCCGCGCCACAACCACGCGAGGCGCGCCCCGCCGAGTTCGAACGCGAAGTGCGTGCGCTGCGGGGTGCCGACGCACAAGCAGCGCGCCGACAGGCCCGGCAGGAACGCGCCGTGCAGGAGCGGTCGTTCGCGCGGTTCGAGCCGCAAGGCGCCGCTGCGCGCGAGCCCGTCGGGCAGCGGTGCGACCGGGCCGAGCGAGGTCCACGCCAGGATCGCCTCGATGTCGGCCTTGGCCGCGTCGTCGAGGACCGGCCAGAAGCCCGGCATGCGCGTGCCCGGCCGGTGCTTCTGCGGCGCCATGAGCCACTCGCGGAACCACGCCGGCTGCAGCCGTTCGTGCTGCTGCAGTAGGTCCATGCCCTGCGGCCCGAGCGCCCGATGGCCGGCGACCGGGTGGCAGGTGATGCAGTTCTTGCCGGCGGTGCCGATCAGCGCGCGGCCGCGTTCGACCGCCTCGGGCGTGAACGCCGGCGCGACCCCATCGCCGTCGCGGCCGTCGACCGCCTGGAACCACGCGGCGTACTCGCGGCCCTTGTCGGCGCCGAACGCCGGCATGCGCACGCGCAAGTACGGCCGCGCCGCGTGGCCCTCGGCGATCACGCGCTCGAGCCACTGCGGGCGCAGGCGATGGCCGACGCCGGTCAGGTCCGGCGGCAGGCGCCCTTCGTCGCCGAGGTCCTCGACTTCGCGCAGGCCTTGCTTCACCGCCGCCGGCAAGCCGCCGCGGCCGTCGCGCACGTGGCACGACAGGCAGCCGTCGCGCAGCATGGCGGTGCGCAGTGCCAGGTCGGCGCTCGGCGGACGCTGCAGTGCGTCGCGCGTGGCGACGAACAGGGCCTCGGCGCCGGCCTGCTGCGGGCACGGCCCCTGCTGCAGCGACTGCCACGGCTTCGCCATCGGTGGTGCTGGCAACGACGCGAAGGCCGCGTCGGCGACCGTGTGGCAGGCGTCGCAGCGCAGGGCGCGCGCCACCGCCCGACCGCGCGCCACCGCAGCCGCGTCGGGCGCCGCCGACGTGGCCGGTGGCACGAAGCGCTGTCGCCGCGTGCTCGCGCGCGCCGCCGGCAGTGGTTCTTCCGCCTGCTCCGGCCCGCGCCACAGCACCTCGAGCGAGTCGCCGCCGCCGGCCTGCGTGTAGGCGACACGCAGCGCGTGCGGGCCCTTCGTCAGCTCGCGCGTGGCCTCGGCGCGGCGATGCGGCGCCAGGCCTTCGTTGCGCACCAGCAGTTCGCCGTCGAGCCACAACCACGAACTGTCGTCGCTGCCGGTGACGAACGTCCACGCGCCGTCGCGCGGAACGTCGAGCGTGGCGGTGAACTCGAGCACATAGTGCTGCGACCGCGTGCGCCCCTCGGTGTCGATGCGTTCGCTGGTGCCGCTGGCCGCGATCGGCACGCCGGCCAGTTCCGGCAGCCCGGCGCTCTGGATGCGCAGCTCGCGGCACGTCCACGCGAAGCCGGGCGCGCCGTCGTCGACGACCGCCTGCGTGCGCAGCAGCCAGGCGGCGAGTGCTGTCGCTTCGTCCTCGGCGAGGCGCGGGTGCGCACGCTCGAGGTGACGTTCGTGCGGGGAACGGAGGAAGCGCTCGAGCCGCGCGAAGTCGACGCGCTGCGGCAGTTCGGCCATCGCCGCCGGCGCGTGGCAGGCTCCGCAGGCCAGTTCGCGGAACAGCTGCTCGCCGCGCTGCTCGGCGCCGACCGCGACGTAGACCGGTGCCGGCGCCGCCGCCGTTGCCGCGAGGCTCTGCACCCACGCGGCGAGGTCGTTGGCGTTCGCGTCGGTGCCGCCGCCGTGCCGCCGCAGGAACGTCGCCAGCGCATCGCCGCGGTGCCACGCCGCGGCCTCGGCGAGATCGGCGCGTGGTGCTGGCAGACCGAGCCGTCCAGCCGCCTCCGGCGGCGCCACGTGGCAGCGCACACAGCCGGCCCGCTGCACGGCGACGGTCGCCGACAGCTCCTCCGGCGACGGCGGCGCGAGCGGAGCCTTTGCACCGCAAGCAGCCAGCGCGGCGAGAGCGACCGGGGAGACGAGGCGCATCGGCGCAGCTTGCCGCAGTTCGTCGATGGCGGCAACGGCGCGCCGCCGTCCATTCACGGCAACTGCACGCGCACCACTTCGTCCGCGGCGTCGACCTCGACCGGCTTCGGCGGCGCTTCGCTGCCGAGCAACCGCACGCGGTAGCTGCCGACCGCGCGGTTGACGAAAGCGGCGCGGCCCAGTTCGTCGATCTCGGTGGTCGCCAGCACACGGCCGTCGCGCAGCAGTTGCACGAACCCACCGTCGCGCGCGATCTGCCGCGGCACCTCCGCCTGGATCGTCGCGCCGCGCGACAGGCGCAGCTCGAACGGCGTCGGCGCCAGCAGGTCGTCGGGCAGCTGCAGCGACACCACCGAAGGTGCGTAACCGGCGGCGCGCACGACCAAGGTCGACGAACGGTTGGTCACGCCGCGCAGGCGGAACGAGCCGTCGGCCGCGGTGCGGTTGGTGCTCTCGAACAGCTGCAGGTCGCCCTCCTCGCCGAGCATCACCACCGCGTCCGGCACCGGCGTGCCCTGCGCGTCGCGCACGACGCCGGCGAGCCGACAGCCAGGCTCGAGCAGCAGCTCGCCGAGGTCGACGATCTGGCCGACCTCGGTCTCGCGCTCGACGACGCACGGTGCATGGCCTTCGCACCAGACCTCGATGCGCACGCGGCCGACGGGACACAGCGGCCAGCGCAGCGCCCCGTCCGGGAACTCGATCCACCGGCTGCGGCGGTCGACCTCCTCGTCGTCGTCGATGCGGGCGAGGCGCAGCAGGCCACTGCGCAACTCCTTGCGGCCGGGCAAGCCGGCGATGCGCGCGACGATCGTGCAGGTCGGCGGCGTCGCCAACGTGATCTCGACGTCGCGGTCGACGCCGGTCGGCACCCGGACGATGCGCTGCAGGCTGCGATCGAGCAACGACGCCTGCAGTTCGACCTCACGCGGTGGCAGCTCGAGCACGAACTCGCCGTTGGCGTCGGTCGCCGTCGTGCGTCCGGAAGCGCCGCGTTCGCCGACCAGCGCACCGGCCAACGGCTGTCCGTCGCTGCCGCGCACGATGCCGCGCACGCTGCGGCCAGCACCGAGGCGCAGGGCGAGACTCGCGCGCGCGCCGTCGCCGCGCACGACCACGTCGCCTTCCGCGGCACCGTTCGGCAGCTTGGCGCGCACCCGGTAGGTGCCCGGCACCAGGTCCTCGACCAGCCAGCCACCGGCGCGATCCGTGATCGTGGAGGCGAACGCGTCGGTGCCGTCGACGGTGACGACCGCACCTGCCAACACACTGGTTCCGCGCGACACCACGCCACCGACCGAACCGCCGCGCGCGAGCACCACCTCGCCGAGCTCGGTCGGTGCGCGATCGTTGCCGACTTCGACGCGCATCATCCGGCGCCCGTAGCCGCGCGCTTCGATGCGCAGCAGCAGCGGCCCCGGCTTCTGCCCCAGCAGCTCGAACGTGCCGTCGACGCCACTGCGCCCGAGCACCTCGTCGCGGTCGGAGCCGAACAGCTGCGCGAACTGCGTCAGCAGCGCTTCGCGGTCGAACTGCCGCGCCGCGTCGCCGATCGAGCGCGTGCTCAGCATGCGGGTGCGCACCAGGGCCCCGCCCGCCACGGGCTTGCCGACGCCGTCGACCAGGCGCCCGCGCACGATCGTCGGCTTGCGCAGCGGCAGCTCGACGTCGTTGCGCGGCGCCTCCTCGAGCGTCACGCCGGTCTCGGCGGCGAGGCTGTTCGCGAACGCGAACCGTCCGCCGAACGCACGCACGCTCAACGCCCCGGGCGACAGCGGCAGCTCGCAGCGGAAGCGGCCGTCGGCGGCCACGGGGACGTAGCTGGTCAGGCCAGCGGAGTCGCGCAGTTCGAGCACTTCGCCGCCACGCAGCAGCGACGCGTCGCCGTCGGCGGCCAGCACGCCTTGCACGAGCGTGCGCGGCGGCAGTTCGACCAGCACTTCGTCGGTGGCGATGCCGACATTCTGCGTGCGCAGCACGGCGCCGTACTCGGGATGGCGCACGACCATGCGCATCGTGCCGCGCGCGAGCCCGGCCAGCAGGAACGTGCCGTCGGCGGCCGTCTGCACGGCGATGCCGTCGACGAGCCCGAGCTTCTGGTTCGGCGGCAGCAGTTCGATGGTCGCTCCGGCGATCGGGGCTTGCGTCGCAGCGGCCAGCACCCGCCCGCGCAGCGGCGCCATCGCCGGCCGGACGAACGCGAGGTCGAGCCGCGGCGACTCACCGACCACGAACGCCGGCTCGGCGATCGGCTGCCAGGAGGGGTGCCTGGCGACGACGCGCACCGGGCCGGCCGCGACGTTGCGGAACTGGTAGCGGCCGTCGGGTCCGGTCACCGCGACGACGACGCGCCGCTGTTCGCCGGGCACCGACTCGAGGGCGACGCGCGCGTTCGCCACCGGCGCCCGGTCGGCGTTGACGACGAAGCCGAGCAGGTCGAAGCCGGGCGCCATCACGAGGTCGAGCGGGCCGCCGTCGTGCGGCACTTCGGCGACCATCGTCGCGAACTGCGGATGCTCGCAGCGCACGTACAGACCATGCGGCGCATCGACGCGGAACCGGAAGGAGCCGTCGCCCTGCGTCACGGCGACCAGCTCGGCGCGTTCGCTGCGCCACTCGGGCCAGGCCGTGGTCGCCCGGTGCAGCGACACCGTGGCGCCGGTCAGCGGCAGACCGCCGGGAGCCCCGGCGAACGGCACCCGCACGAGGCCGCGCAGGTCGATGCCGCGCTGGGGCATCCTGGCGGCGCCATCGAGCGGCAGCGACGGCACGGCGGCCAGTCCGGACGAGGCGGCGACCGTCGGCACCGACGGTTCGGTGCGCAACCAAGGGCGACGCGCACGCAGCAGCATCGCCGTCACGGCCGCGACCAGCGCCAGCAGCACGAGGCTGCCGACGAGCCAGGCGCCGCGGCGCGCCGGTCGACGCGAAGTCTGGGACGTCATCGTGGCCCTCCGACGGCAGTGCCGCGCTCGAGCAGGTCGCGGAACTTGCGCTGCATGATCCGCGCCGCCGCGGCGAACCCGCCTTCCAGGCTGCCCGCACCTTCCTGCCACACCTGCACGACGTCGCGCAGCGTCTGCTCCGGCGCCACCGACTCCTGCACCGCGGCGACCGCATCGTCGCTGGCATCGGGAAGCGCGCCGTTGCGCAGCCGCACCCGCATGCGCCACAGCAGCGCCTCGGGGTCGCTGTCAGCGTCGGCGAACCACGCGTTGGTCAGTGCCGGCGCATCGGCCTCGCCGGCCAGGAAGTGCAGTTGCGCGGCCGCGCGCGCGATGCCCGGCAGGCTCGGATGGTTGCGGCGCAGTTCTTCGAAGCGCGGCAGCCACTGCGCGACCAAAGCACCCGGCGGCTGCAGGCGGAGCAGATCCTCCCACGCCGCCAGCTGCAGCAGCGGCGCCAGCGGACGGCCGTCGCGGTCGAGCAGCCCGCCGCCGCGGCGATCGCGTTGCCGCAGCAGCTGCAGCACGGCGCGCCAGCCCTGCAGCGGCGAAGTTGGATGCACCGACAGCTCGATCGACTTCTCGGTGCGCTGCACGATGTCGAGCAACGCCGCCGGATCGTTCGACCGCGACAGCGCCTCGCGGCACGCCGCCGCGAACTGCGCCGAAAGCCCGGTGGGTGCACTGCCGCCAACGCCACCGACCAGCGGTTCGCCCAGCAGCGACAACGCCAGCCCGTGCAGCGCCCGCCGCGCCGGATAGGACAGCGGAAACGTCAGCATGTTCGCCTGCGGCGACGGCAGCAGGCCGGCCGCGGTCCACGTCAGCAGGCCGGTGACGCGGCGGCGCTCGGGATCGGCGTTGCGCAGCTCCTTCTCGAACGTGCCGACCGCCGACTCGACGTCGTCGCTGCGCACGACCTCGAGCACGTCGATCAGCACCTTCGGGAACACCGCGCCGGGCCGCAGATACGACACCAGCGCGAGGTCGCTGCGCGCGTCGGACGGCCGCGCCACCGCGGACGCCAGGTTGGCGAGGCTGCGGCCGAGGAACAGCCGGTAGAGGCGCAGGTCGACGGCGATGCTGCCGCCGGTGCGTTCCTTCTGCGCCTCGGCGATCGCCTGGTCGTAGAGCTGCAGCGCTTCGAACGCGCGGCCGCTGCGCAGCAGTTCGGTCGCCGTCGGCTGCGGATCGCCGGCGTAGGCGACGCGCATCTGCTCGACCAACGGGTCGTCGGGGAACTCGTTGGTCGCCCGCTGCAGCGCGCGCAGCACGGCCTCGCTCGGCGGTGCACTGCCGAGGTCGTGGCCGGTCAGCATCGCCAGCGCCCCGGGCGGGCCGAGCGGCGAACCGCGTTCGGCGGCGATGTCGGCGGCGATCGCGACCAGGTGGCCCTGGTGGCGCAAGGCGAACGTCTGGCCGCGCTCGCGCCGCCACACCGTCAACAGCACGAGGGTCAGCAGCGTCAACACGCCGACCGCGAGCAAGGCGCCGGACATCACCGGGTTCTTGCGCGCGCGCCGCCACAGCCGCACGTGCCACGGCAGACGGCGGATGTGCACCGGTTCGCCGTCGGCGATGCGCTGCAGGTCGCGCGCGAGCTCTTCGCCGTCCTGGTAGCGGTCGCGCGGTTCGCGGCTCAGCAGCTTCTCGAGCACCACCTCGAGGTCGCGCGGCGGGTTCGGCACGCACTCGCGCAACCGCCGCGGCGTGCCGTGCAGGATCGACTGCAGCAGCGCCTCGGTGGTCTTGCCGGCGATCGGCAGTTCGCCGGCGATGGCCTCGAAGATCGTCACGCCCAGCGAGTAGAGGTCGCTGGCGGGCGTCAGTTCGTCGCCCATCGCCTGCTCGGGCGAGCTGTAGTGCAGCGTGCCCAGGAAGCCGCCGCCCTTCGACGTCAGCCGCATCGACGCGTGGTCGAGCGCCTTCGCCAGGCCGAAGTCGGTCAGCGCGAACGTGCCGTCGGCGGCGACCAGGATGTTGCCCGGCTTGACGTCGCGGTGCAGCAGGCGGCGGCGGTGCGCGAGGCCGAGTGCGTCGGCGACACCGGCGAAGCGGCGCGCGGCGTCGAGCGGCTCGAGCGGCTTCTTCTCGCCGCGGCGCGCGGCGATGATGTGCTTGTCGAGGCTCATGCCGTCGACGCGTTCCATCGCGAAGAACAGCACGCCGCGCGCTTCGCCGTAGTCGTAGATCGGCACGATGTGCCGGTGGTGCAATGCCGCCGTCGCGCGCGCCTCGGCGCGGAAGCGCTTGCGCATCGTGATGTCCGACGAATACGTCGGCGACAGCACCTTCAGCGCCACCTCGCGTTCGAGCTCCGGCTGCCACGCCAGGTAGACCGTGCCCATGCCGCCGCGGCCGAGCACGCCCTTGACCTTGTAGTTGCCGATCTGGCTCGGCACGTCGGCCGGGCTGCCGACCACCTGGTTGACGAAGTCGAGCGCGTCGAGGCGCGCCAGCATGTCGCTCGCTTCGCTCGAGTCGTCGCCGTGCAGCTGCTGGCGCAGTTCGGTGTTCGAGGTGCTGCTGTCGCGCAGCACGTCCGCCATGCGCAGGTCGATCGCGTCCGGCGGCGGATCCCCACCATCGCCGCGCGGCCCGGAGACCGGCTTCGGCGGCAGCGGGTCGCGGGAAGGGTCCGACGGCTGGCTCACAGTTTCAGCTCTTCGGCCAGGCGCTTCAGCGCCCGGCTCAGCAGCAGGTGCACCGCGTTCTCGGTGCGCCCCATCTGTTCGGCGACTTCCTTCGCCGACAGGCCGTCGATCTTCATCAACAGGATGACGTCGCGGTGGTCTTCCGACAGCCGCTGGATGGCCTGCTCCAGCAGCTCCAGGCGGTCCTTCCTGTCGGCGTGCGTCACCGGCCCCGACCGGCGGTCGGCCAGCGGCAGTTCGGTCTTGATGGTCCGTTCGCGCCTTGGATCGCGGGCGGCGACGCCGATCTGGTCGCGCAGGATGCGGGCGACCTTGCGGCGGGCCAGGGTCACCAGCCACGCCCCGGCGTTCTGTTCGTCCGACAGGGTGTGCCAGGAGTTGACCGCCTCGATCGCCACTTCCTGCAGCACGTCCTCGGGATCCATGCGCACCCGGAGGTTGGGCCCCATGCGCAGGTAGATGACCGACAGCAGTCGCTCGCGGTGCTTTTCGAAAGCGACTTCGGGGGTGAGGGGCATCGGTCGGGGCGAGGGCTACGCCGGCGGCGGGAGAGGATTGCGCGCCGCAGCGCAGGTTACGCGAAGAAGTGCGCGGCTGCGAGTTCGGGAATGCACCGCCGAAGCCCCCTTGGCACGGGCGCCATCCCCGGGCCCTGGAGAACGTTCCCCACCCCCCGAAGCCGCGCCGCTGCTGCGTTCGCGGCCCGGCCGCCCGGCGGAGATTCTCAGGCCTCGGCCGCGAGCAGCACCGCCGGCAGGCGCCGCAGCTTGCCGTCCCGCCCGACGCAGGCCAGCTTGGTCCGCCCGGTGGCGCAGACCTGGCCGTCGGACTGCCGCCGGCACTCGTACTCCAGCACGATCGCCACCTTGCCCGGCTCGGCGATGCGGATCGCGATCGCCACGATCTCGTCGTAGTCGACCGGCTTGTGGTAACGGCAGACGAACTCGACCACCTGCAGCAGGTCGCCTTCGTCCTCCATCTGGCGGTAGGTCTTGCCGCGCTGGCGGAGCCACTCGGTGCGGGCCTCCTCGAACCAGGCGACGTAGCTGCCGTGGTGGGCGACCGCCATGCGGTCGGTCTCGCAATAGCGAACGCGCACGCGGTGCACCGGCGGCGGGAAGTCGTTCATGAACGGATCCTGCGGGGTCGGGTGGCTCGGCGCAACGTGCGGGAGGTCCGGCTGACGGCCGAGCGGGCGTCCCCGCCGAAGCCAAGCTCCGGTCATTGGTTCCCGATCCGAGCCGCCTCTTGCAAGAAGCGATGAAGCTGTCGCCCGAAGCGCGGGCATGCTGCGACGGGCGATCGCCGATTTCGTCGAGCACTACCACACCGAGCGCAACCATCAGGGACTGGGCAATCGGCTGCTCCGGCCGGGGCCGACGCTGCCGGTGACCGAGGGCACCGTGCATCGGCGTGCGCGACTCGGTGGGCTGCTCAGCTTCTACCATCGACGCAAGCGATGAGCGGCGAGCTGAGCCCTGTTCAGCAGTGGGGAGAAGCTGATCGACGTTGGTTTCGCTGCAGCTGCCGGGCTACCGGTGCGCGAACGACGAGCTCGGGCGGCTGAACCGGCACCCGAAATGGACCGCGCAGTTGAGACCTCGGCCCGGAAATGCATGCGTTTGATGTCTCGGACAGCACGCAACCTCACCCTCCCAAATCACGCCCCTGAATCAGGATACGGCATACAGTCCGGATGCTGTCCGACACGAAACAGCTGCTCCACGGCCTTAACCATGCATTCCTCGGTAACCTCAGGGACTATGACGAGATTCCGAACGAAGTAGCATGGCCCCACCTCACACTGGGTAGCTTCGTATCGCACACGGTTCATATCATAGAATGCGATCAGGTATCTTACGCCGTCAACGGTCACGCGCACGCCTTCCACGAAACCCTTGATCTGCATGTCGCCCGGCCACTTCAGGAACTCGTCCGGAAACTCTAGGCTAATTCGCTTCATGGCCTTTCACCCTGATCTTCTTGAGCCACAAGACTCAATTCCTCGACTCGAATGCCCTTCGGCACAGTCCATTGATTCAAACTGGCATGCTCAGCGAAGGCAGATGGTAGACGCACATGGTATCTGCTGACGTAGTGTGCCAGATCCTCCGGCCACGCCCATACGCCGTCAGTCAGGATATGGGCACATCCTATGAT
>JBILEY010000460.1:0-4307 GCA_044351865.1 Planctomycetota bacterium
TGCCGAGGCGCTCGCTGCCGGGCGCTGGCATCGCCACCGGCATCTCGATGCGGTTCTTCAGGATGAAGTCCCACGCGATCTCGAGCGTCAGCTCGGGATGCCACTCCATCATGTCGCGCTTCGCCGCCTCCGGCATGCGCGCGATCGCCTGTGCGATCGTCGGCACCGTGATCGGCCAGTCGGCGGCGAGGATGTGGATGCCGGCCTCGTTCGGCTTCATGTCGCCGTGCGACTCGAAGGCCTTGAACAGCACGACGTGCGGGAACTCGCGAACGACGGTGTTGACCACCGCGCGCATGATCGAGTCCTCGCCGCCGGGGAACCACTGCTGCAGCAGGCCGGTCGGCGACAGGCGCTGGCGCACGACGCGGTAGAACTCGCTCGAGTAGAGCAGGCTCGAGCCACCGGCTTCGACCGGCGGCGGCGGATCCAGCGTGATCAGGTCGAAGCGTTCGGTCGTGCGGCGCAGGAAGCGGCGGCCGTCGTCGACGACGATCTGCGCACCGGGCCGCGCCTTCACCTCGGCCGCGTCGTGCCAGTAGAAGCCGAACGCTTCGGGCACGCTCGGCACCAGTTCGACCGCGGTGGTGCGGCCGCCCCACGTCGTCAGCGAGCGGAACGTCGTGCCCATGCCGAAGCAGATGACCAGCGTCGACTCCGGCGGCTTCTCGCGCACCGCCAGCGGCAGGTGCGCCATGACCTTGGTCAGGTCGGTCAGCTCGGTGATGCCGACGCCGTTGACCAGCATGCGCTTCTTGCGGCCTTCGCCGAACGACACGACGGTGGCGACGTGGTCGCGCCGCACTTCGCAGCCGGCGTGCAGGCTCGGGTCCTCGTGGGTGCGCACGGCGAACAGGCCGGCGAGCAGCGCGACGGCGCCGGCGGCGACGGCGACGCGCCACACCGCCGAAGCGCGGGCCGGCCGCGCCAGCAGCAGGAACGCCGGATAGACCGCAGCGCTCAGCAGCAGCGTCCACTTCACGCCGACGGCCGGCAGCAGGAAGTAGCCGGCGAGCAACGGGCCGAGGATGCAGCCGAGCACGTTGACGGCATACGCGAGGCCAGCACCCCGCGGTTCGCCGCGCGCGTGCTCGTCGATCAGCTGCGGCGTCAGATACCCGAGCAGCGCCGAGATCGGCACGATGCTGCCGAGCACGATGACGACGCTCTCGTGCATCGCCGGGTCGTTCAGCACCAGCGGCAGCAGCGCCGCCGGGAACAGCAGGCCGAGCAGCGTCGACACCGCGGCCGGGCGGCCCTGCCGCAGGTGCCGGCGATACAGCGCCGAGCCGATCCACGTCGCCGCCAGGTAGACGGTCAGCACCGCCGCGAACGCGTAGATCGTCGTGAAGAGCACCGGCGTGAAGGCGCGCGTCCACGCGACCTCCATCGCCATCGAGGTGAAGCCGGTGGCGAACAGCAGCCAGAGGCGCAGGCTCGGCGTCGTCGGTTCGCCGGTCGCCGGCAACGCTGGCTGCGCGTTCGCGGGCACGTTCGCCGCACCACGACCGCCGGCGAGCTTCGGGAGCAGCACCGCGACCAGGCCGATCGCACCGTTGCCGATCGCGGCGATCGCCAGCGTGCCGTGGAAGCCGAAGCACTCGATCCACAGCGCGGCCGTGGTCGCCGCACCGAGCATCGCGCCGATGACGTTGCCGAGATACAGGAAGCTGAACGTGCCGGCGTCGCCCGGGAGATTGGCGCGCAGGAACGCCATCATCAGCGGGAAGGTCGCGCCCATCAGCGTCGCGAACAGCAGGATCGAACCGCCGAGGATCAGTGCCGACGTGCCGAGGTAACCGGCCGACGACCAGTCGCCGCTGCCGAGCAGCGCGTTCTCGCCCGCGGTGAACAGCCACGGCACGACCAACGCACCGCAGCCGATGCCCCACTCGACGAGGCCGTAGGCGATGGCGCCGGCGGCGGGCTTCTTCGCCAGCGGTGCAGCGAAGCGGCCGGCGAGCCACGAACCGAGCGCCAGGCCCGCCATGAACGCCGACAGCACGACCGACAGCACCGGGGTGACGATGCCGAACGACGCGAACGCGAGCCGCAGCCAGACGATCTGGTAGACCAGACCGCAGAAGCCGGAGACCGCGAACAACGAGAAGGCGACGACGCGGAGCGAGTTCATCCGTTGGCGGGCGGCACGAGGGGGCGGCAGTCTAGGCACGCCGGAAGCGGCCAACAACCTGCCCGGCCGACAACACGGGCAGGCTCAAGGGCGGCGCCGCGAGGACCACCACAGCCAGGCCAGCACCGCGTAGACGCACAGCGTCGTTCGCAGCGGCCAGACGACGGCGGGCGCGTCGTAGCGGAACACCACCGTGCGCTCACCGGCGGGAACGAACACCGCGCGCAGGTAGTGGTCGGCGGCGTAGACCGGGGTCGCGGCGTCGTCGACCGTCGCGCGCCAGCCGGCGTCGAACGGATCGGCCAGGCGCAGGTAGCCGGCGGCTTCGCTGCGCACGCGCACGACGACGCGTTCGTCGGTGCGTTCGTCGAGTGTCACCTGCGCTGGCGTCGCCGGCGCTGGCTCGGGCGGCGGGGCGTCGGCGACTTCGAGCACGACGCGGCGGGCGACGTCGCGGTCGCGCTTGCCGAGTTCGGCGAGGCGCGCAGCGGCATCCGGCACGAGGTCGACGGCGTGCACGAACGTCGCCCGCGGCAGCGTCGTCGTGCGTTCGAACAGGCGGAAGCCGCCGGTGCCCGCCGGCGTGCGATCGAGCAGCGTCGGCGACGCGGTGACGTCGGTGCGCGCCGTCAGCACGAAGCGCAGGCCGAACAGGTCGGCGAGCGGATGCTGCAGCGCCGCCGCATCGGTGAACGCGCTGACGCCGGAGCCGCCGCGGCTGGTGCTGGCGTCGATCGCGGCGAAGAACTCGAAGTAGCGGCGCGGCGGCAGCGGGTTGTAAGCGTGCGCGTCTTCGAGGCCGAAGAAGCCCGGCAGGTTGCCGGGCATCGCCGCGACGGCGAGTGCTCCGGGCGGCACCAGCTTGACCAGGCGCGGTCGTTCGCCGTTCGGCTGTGCGGCCACAGCGACCGGCGTCAGGACCTTGGGCAAGCGCGCGACGTCGGCCGCTGGAGCGGTCTGCACCGGGCCACGGCCGGCGTGCAGCAGTTCGCCGATCGTCAGCGTGATCCACACCAGGGATCGCCAACGCGGGCGCAGCCACAGCGCCGCGAGGCCGATGCCGGCGACCAGCAGCGCCCGCAGCGCCGTCGCCAGCAGCATCGCGTGGTTGTGCAGTGCTTCGCCCGGTGCACTCTGCTGGGCGACCCACGCGGCGACGACGTCGGCCGGTCGGCCCTGCACCAGCGGATGCGTGGCATCGGCAGCGATCAGGCCCGCGACGGCGCGCGTGAAGCCCGCGTCCTCGCCGTTCGCCAGCAGCCACGCCAATGCGATCGCCGACACGGCGAACGCCGCCCCGCCGACCACCAACGTCGGCAGCTTGCGTTCGCTGCGCAGCTGCGCGTCGACGCCGAGCGTGCCGAGCAGCACCAGCGCCATCGACACGAAGAACAGGAGCCGCCGCAGGTCGCCGGCGTTCAAGCCGGGCACCAGCTGCGCCAGGCTGACGAACGGTTGGTCCGCGGTCGCCATGCCGAACGCCAGCAGCACCAGCACTGCGAGCCACACCGCCAAGGCCCGCTGCGCGCGCACGAACAGGGCCGTCGCCGCCGCCGCCAACGGCAGCAGCCCGATCGCGATCGTCGACTCGACCCAGTTCTGGAACGCCGCGCCATCCGGACGAAGCGGGGCGTGCAGCAGCACCAGCTGGCTCCACGGCATGCGCGTCACGTACTGCTGGGCTGCCTGCTCACCGCCGAGCAGGTAGAAGCGGTCGGCGCCCCAGCTCAGCAGATCGGGCCAGAACAGTCCGAGCGCGTGGTCCCAATCGAGGCCGAGCTCCTGCTGCATCGCCGCGGTGAACGCCGGCCGCGCCGACGCCGCACTCGCCATCAGCACCGGCAGCATGTTCGCCAGCGACAGCGCCCCGCCGAGGTCGAGCCCGATGGCGAACGGCACGAGCCGACGCAGTCGTTCGCCGCGTTCGGCCTGCAGCGTCCACAGTGCCGCCATCGCCAACGTCAGGTAGGTGGCCTGCAACGCGACGACGACGAAGCCGGTCGACCACGACAGGCCGGTCCACAACCCTAGCCACGCGATCGCGCGCCGCCGGGCACCATCGCGCGCGCCGACGACGAGCAGTTCGTGCGTCGCACTCAGCATCGGCCACAGCGACAGCGCCGCGGTGAGGATGACGTTGTGGTGCACCTTGCACTGCGTCCAGATGCCGAGC
>JBILEY010000461.1:0-4306 GCA_044351865.1 Planctomycetota bacterium
ACGTTCGCCTGCCAGGGCACCCTGGCCGCACTCGACTTCACCGTCGAAGTTCCCGCCGACTGGGCGCCGATCGACCTGCCGCGCGAAGACGTCGACTTCGACGACATCAGCAAGTTCGCGCCGTTGGCGATGCTGATGGCGCCGTACGCGGCGATCCTGTTCACCGTCGCCGCGCGCCCGGCCTACGCCAGCGGCACGCTGGCGCAGTGGCTGCAGTACGCGGCCGGCGCCCACGGCGTCGCCATCGACGGCTTCGAGGCGCAGCGGCTCGGCACGCTCGACGGCGTCGGCACCTGGGGCACCCAGACCGACGGCAATGCGACGATGCGCTCCCGCATCGTCTTCGTCGAGGACGGCGAACGGCTGCTGCACGTCGTCTGCATGGCGCCCGCGAGCCTGTGGGACGCGGTGGCACCGGCGTTCGCGCAGGCGCTGGCGACGTTCACGCTGCGAGAGCCGCGCGGGCGCACGATCGAACTGGCGCCGCCGGACCTGCCGCTCCTGCCGTGCACGATGACGGCGACGAGCGCGACGGCGACGGCGACGGCGAGCACAGGAGCCGCAGGGGACGAGGTCGCCGCCGAGGCCGAGGCTGCGCCAGCATCCTCCGCGGCGACCTCCGCGACGACCGACGACGACGTGGAGCCGCCGTGCCTCGCCCAGCGCTGCGCGTTGGCGACGTCGATGGCGACGTTCGAGCCGGCGCACGAAGTGAACACGCGGCTGTGCAACCTGGGCGCTGGCACCGTGCCCGACGTGCAGCACTACCACGAACAGGAACTCTGGGCCGCGTTCGCGCCGCCGGCGATCGGCGGCACGCTGCGGGTGCCGTTCGGCTGGCACGTGCTCGACGACGAGAAGCGCACGACGGTGTTCGACGGCGCCGGCGACGCGTCGGTGCAGCTCGAGCGTACGTGGCGCGAAGGCGCCACCGACGACGAACTGTTCACCGCGCGGTTCGCCGCGCTGCGGGAGCAGCAGCCGTCGCTGCAGCCCGAACGCCTGGCGATCGCCGAGGTCCCGTGCCTCGTCGTGCGCGGCGTGCAGAACGGCAGCAAGACGGTGACGAAGGCGTTCCTGCTGCGCGACGTCGGCCAGGGCCGCGTGCTGCAACTCGCCGTCACCGCCGCACCGGAGCGCTTCGCCGTCGTGCGCGATCTGGTCGAAGTGCTGTTGACCGACCTGCAACCCGCCGACGTCAACGGCTGAGAGCCCGAGAGGATCCTCTCTCAGCCAATGAGCCGCGCCGCCGTCGAATGCGCGCCGTCGATCGGCGGACGCGTGCGTTGGATCGACCATGGCCCGCCGCTACCCTCGCGCGATGGCCGCATCGTTCGAACTGTTCGCCGCCTGCCAACCGGGCCTCGAACCGCTGCTCGTCGGCGAACTGCAAGCGCTCGGCGTCACCGCCAAGGAGCTGCCCGGCGGGGCGTCGTTCCGCGGCGACGCGGCCGTGGTGCAGCGCTGCGGCCTGTGGCTCGGCACCGCCAGCCACGTGCTCCTGCGGCTCGCCCAGTTCCCCTGCCGCGCCCTCGGCGAACTGCAGCGCAAGGCGTGTGACCTGCCGTGGCGCACGTGGCTGCGCCCGCAGGTGCCGATCGACGTGCGGGCGACGACCCGCGCCTCGCGCATCTACCACAGCGGTGCGGCCGAGGAGCGCGTGCAGAACGCCATCACCGCGGCGTTCGGCCGGGCCCTGCCGAATGCCGGCAAGGACGACGAACTGGTCGCGCGCGTGCACGTGCGCTTGCGCGACGACGTCTGCACGCTGTCGCTCGACGCCAGCGGCACGCCGCTGCATCGCCGCGGCTACCGGCTCGACGCGCGCAAGGCGCCGCTGCGCGAAGACCTCGCCCACGCGCTGCTGCTCGCCGGCGGTTTCGCCGACGGCCAGGCGCTGCTCGACCCGTTCTGCGGCTCGGGCACGATCGCGATCGAAGCCGCCGCCCTCGCCGCCGGCCTCGCCCCGGGCCGCTTGCGGCCGCCGCCGCTGCAGCATCTGGCCCTGTTCGACGCCGAAGCGTGGGTCGCCAACGACGGCCGCAAGCCCATGCGCACGCCGTCGGCGCCGATCGCCGGCAGCGACCGCGACGAAGGCGCGATCGGCGCATCCAAGGCCAACGCCGAACGCGCCGGCGTCGCCGCGTGGATCGACTTCCGGCACGCGGCGGTCACCGCGCAGCCGTGGCTGCAGCCCGGCGGAGCACCGCCCACGGGCCTGCTCGCCACCAACCCGCCGTTCGGCGTGCGCGTCGGCAAGGGCCCCGAACTCGCCCCGCTGTACCAGACGCTCGGCCATCGGGCGAAAGCCCTGGGCGCTGGCTGGCGCATGGCGCTGCTGGCGCACGACGTTCGGCTCGCGCGCCGCACCGGCCTGGGGCTGCAGGCGGCGTTCACCAGCAAGCACGGCGGCTTGTCGGTGACGGCGCTGGTCGGCGGCACCGGCTGAACACGGCGCGGAAAGGCAGCATGCCCGAGCCGCGGGCCTTGCGGGGCTGGTCCGCACCGCGACACTGCACCGGCCCTCTCCCGCCTGCCCTCCCACGCGCGATGCTGCGTTCCGTCCCGTCGTTCCTTCGTGCGCTGGCTTCGGCCGCGCTCCTGCTCGTCGCCGTCCAAGCCCAGGACGAAGGCAAGCTCCTCGCCGCCTTCGACAAGGTGTTCGCACCACCGCCGAAGGGCAAGGCCACGCTCGACGAGAAGCGTGCGGCGCTGGCTGCGCTGCGCGACCTCGACTCCGGCAAGGTCGCCGAAGCGCTGGCCGAAGGTTGGCTCGCCACCGACGCCGAGCTCGCCGAGATCGAAGGCAAGCGCGACAAGACGACGCAGCAGATCGAGAAGATGGTCGAAGGCCAGCCGCCAGGCCAGGTCTCGCTGCCCTCGGACCAGCTGGCGGAGTACGAGCGCCTGCAGAAGGAGCTGCCGAAGCTGCGCGCGCAGGCCGACGCCGTGCGCTCGCTGGTCACCGAACTGACGGCGCGCATCGGATCCCTGCAGCGCCGCGACAGCGTGCTCTGGCTGCTGCAGCGGGTCTGCGGCAACAAGAAGTACGCGGCGCCGCTGAAGGTCGCGGCTGGCAAGGCGATCGGCGCTGCGGCCGGGCAGGTGATGGAGGAGCTCGCGGCGACCTTGCCGAAGACGAAGGAGCCGACCGATCTGATCGTGCTGCTCGACGCGTTCGCCGCGGCCGGCAAGACGGCGGCCCCGCACGCGACGCCGGTGCTGGCGCTGCTCGAGCACAAGGAGGAGGCCGTCGCCGAACGCGCGGCGCAGGCGCTGGCGAAGCTGGCGGTGCCCGAGGCGATCGCGCCGATGCTGAAGCTGCTCGAACGCGCGACCGGCCAGAGCAAGGCGCGCGTCGTCGCGGCGCTCGAGATCCTGACCGGCCAGGGCTTCGGCACCAACCTCGCCGCCTGGCAGTCGTGGTGGCAGAAGGAAGGCGCCACCGTCGCCAAGGGCGCAAAGGAGCTCGGCGGCGGCACGCCGAGCAAGCGCTCGGTGCGCGACGACCTCTACTACTTCGGCATCCCGCAGGACACCTCCAAGTCGATCCTCTACGTCATCGACTGCTCGGGCTCGATGGAGGCGAAGGTGCAGCTGCAGACCACTGGCACCAGCGCTGGCGGCAAGGTGCCGGAGACGACGCGCCTCGAAGCCTGCAAGAAGGAACTGATCCGAGGCCTCGGCCAGCTGCGCCCCGACCAGAAGTTCGCGATCCTCTGGTACAACCAGGATCCGCACTTCTGGGAACCGAAGATGCAGCTCGCCAGCAAGGAGACGGTGATGAAGGCGCAGGCGTTCGTGCAGACGCTGCGCTCGAGCGGCAGCACCAACATCCACGACAGCCTCGAGATGGGCTTCCGCTTGTCCGGCCGCGGCAGCAAGGACAAGTACTACGGCATGGAGATCGACACGGTCTTCCTGCTGACCGACGGCGCGCCGACGACACCGGACGGCAAGCTCGACTCGACCGAGAAGATCCTCGCCAGCTGCCGCACCTGGAACCCGCTGAAGCGCGTGGTCATCCACTGCATCGCCATCGGCAAGGACCTGAACGTCGAGTTCCTGCGCCAGCTGGCCAGCGAGAACGGCGGCGACTTCAAGCAGTTCTGAAGTGCGCCGGCGCCGTGACCGCGACGGCGGCGCCGGGTACGGTGCGGCGATGCGATCGCCACACCGTTCGTCGTTCGTCGTGCCGCTGCTGTCGTCGCTGCTGCTGGCTCCGGCCACCGCCCAGGAACCGGCCCAAGGGCTGACCCCGGCGGCGAAGCAGGCGAGCCACCAGCGCATGGTGAAGGAGCTCGCG
>JBILEY010000094.1:0-14484 GCA_044351865.1 Planctomycetota bacterium
CCGGCGCGCGCCGAGGCGCTGCACAGCCTTCACGAGCAGCAGCGCCAGCATGCCGATCACGACGCCGATCGCCGCGTCGAACAGCATGCCCAGCACGGCGCCGGCGAACCCCGGCGCCAGCGCTTCCACTGCCTCCTTGCCGTGGTGCAGCCACGGTGCGGCGTGCGTCACGATGCCGCCGCCGACGAGGAACATCGCCGCCGTGCCCGCGACGGACAGCGCGCGCATCAGCCATGGGGCGGAGGCCAACAGCATCCGACCCAGCCAGCGGGCTGCGGCCCCGGGACGGCGCGAAAGCGCCAGCCCCGCGTCGTCGATCTTGACGATGCCGGCGACGAGGCCGTAGACGCCGATCGTCATCAGCAGGCTGATGGCGACCAGCACCCCGATCTGCTTGCCGAACGGCTGGCTGGCGACCGAGCCCAGCGTGATCACGATGATCTCGGCCGACAGCACGAAGTCGGTGCGGATCGCGCCGCGGATCTTGTCGCGCTCGAGCGCCACCAGATCGACTTTCGGATCCGCCGCTGCGGCGCGCAGGCGCTCGTGCTCGGCATCCGAGGTCCTTCGGTGCAGCAGCACGTGGGCCAGCTTCTCGACGCCTTCGAAGCACAGGTAGGTGCCGCCCAGCACCAGCAGCGCCGTCACCGCCCAGGGCGCCACCGCGCTGATCGCCAGCGCCGCCGGCACCAGGATCGCCTTGTTGACCAGCGACCCCTTGGCCACGGCCCAGACGACCGGCAGTTCGCGGTTCGCGTCGACGCCGGTGACCTGCTTGGCGTTCAGCGCCAGGTCGTCGCCCAGCACGCCGGCGGTCTTCTTGGCGGCGACCTTGGTCAACACCGCGATGTCGTCGAGCAGGGCGGCGATGTCGTCGAGCAGGGCGAACAGGCTGGATGCCATGGTGGTTCGGGCGCGGAATCTAGCGGCGGCGGGCTGTCGAGGCTCGCGCGCGTCAGCGCGGCTGCAGCAGGCGGCGGAAATTGCGGGCGCCGATCCAGCCGCCGAGGCCGGCGACGACCGCACCGTAGCCGATCGCCGCGGCGACGAGCCACGGGGCCCACGGCCACGGCGGGCCGTTGCGGTGTTCGCTGTTCGGCACCACGACCAGCGACCACGCGAGTGCACCGGGCAGCATCGTCAGCTGGAAGGCGACGACGAGCACGAGCGCGGCGAGGAAGCTGCGGCCGCCCTGCACGACGTGGCCGCTGTCGTCGGGTCGCATCAGCAACGGCAGCGTGCCGACCACCGCGAGCACGCCCAGCGCCGCCAGCGTGCCACCGAGGCCGGTGCCGAGGAACGTCAGCAACACGGCGCCGTCGATGCCGAACACCATCGCACCGGCGGCGGCGACCAGCAGCAGCGGCCACAGCAGGAACGCGCCGATCGCCACCAGCTTGCCGCGCAGCAGGGCCCCCGGCGCCACCGGAGCGGCGACGTAGAGCGGCCACTGCGCACTGTCCCACAGCACGAGCCGCCCCATGTGCGCGTAGAGCACCAGCAGCACGGCGAGGAACCACAGCCCGCACAGGCCGCCGAACTGCGCGACCTCGAGCGGGATCGACGGATTGTCGAGCGCGGCGCCGACCAGCACCTTCTGCCGCGCCAGCGCGAACACCAGCACGCCGAACACCAGGAACGACACCAAGGCGCCCGGCTGCTGCAGCACCTGCGCGAACTCCTTGTTGCGCACGGTCGCGGCGGCGTGGCTGGGCCAGCGTTGGCCGCGGCTGCGCCACAGTGGCGGCTCGGCGGCGAGATGCCGTTCGTGCGCGCGCGCATGCAGCTGGGCGACAAGGCGGAAGCCGCAGAAGACCGCCAGCAGCCACAAGGTGATGCCGCCGAGTGCGCGCGGGGCGAGGGTGTCGTTGGTCGCCGCCGCCAGCGCTGCGGCGCCGAGATCGACCGTCCACGGCAAGCTCTCCGGTGCGGCGCCGACCGCCGCCACCGCCTGCGCGCGCGTTCCTGGCGCGCGGAACAGCGTCAGCAGCAGCCAGGTCGAGAACCCGACCGACGCCAAGGCGCCGCTGCCCGCGAGCACGAGCCGCAGCCAACGGCCGGCGAAGAAACGCTGCAGCACGACCTGGATGGCCAGCAGCGTGCCGAGCAGCGGCACCGTGGCGCCGGCGATCGCCAGCGGCAGCACCAGCAGCGACCATCGCGGCGCCCCGTTCCGCAGCATCACCGCGACCAGGAACGGACCCGCCAGCGCGCACGCCCAGCACGACGACAGGAAGCTCGCGCGCACGAACACCTGCACCGGGCCCCGCCAGCCGGGCATCGGCGCTTGTCGCCACAGCATCAGCTCGGGCGCTTCGAACAGTTGCCGCTGCGCCAGCGACAAGCCGAGCCACGTCGCCACCAGTGGGCACGCCATCAGGCCGTAGCCGAGCAGGCCCTGCAGGTGTTCGCCGTCGCGGCCGCGCAGCAGGCGCCACTGCAGCTGCGGATGGTCGAGCACGGTGGCGGCGAACCACCACGAGATCGTCGCCAGCAGCAACAAGCCGACGCCGGTGCCGAACAACGAGCGCCGGCCGAGTCGCGTCGTCGCCAGGTTGACGAGGGCGCGCAGGTCGGCGAGCAGCAGCGCCATCACGGCGCGTTCCCCGCCGTGCCGGGTCGGGCGTCGCCGCCGCGCGCGCCGTCGGTGGCGGCGAGGAACACGTCCTCGAGCGAACGGTCGCCGTGCTGGTGCCGCAGTTCGGCGACCGTGCCTTCGGCAGCGAGACGACCGCCGGCGAGGATGCCGACGCGGTGGCAGATCTGTTCGGCGAGTTCGAGCCCGTGCGTGCTCAACAGGATCGTGGTGCCGCGCTGCGACTCGGCGAGCAGCAGGTCCTTCAGCCGGCGTGTGCTCAGCGGATCGAGGCCGCTGGTCGGTTCGTCGAGCAGCAGCACGCGCGGGGCCGTGGCCAGCACGGCGGCGATGTGGACCTTCTTGCGCGTGCCGTGCGAGTAGGCCTTGCACAGTTCGTCGGCGTGTTCGACCAGGCCGAGCCGTTCGAACAGGTCGCGGCTGCGGGCGTCGCGGTCGGCGCGCGGCACGTGCCACAGGCTCGCCACCAGCGCCACGTACTGGCGACCGGTCAGGTAGTCGTAGAGCGGCGGCGTGTCGGGCACGAAGCCGAGGCGCTGCTTCAGCGCGCGGCTCTGCGTCTGGTGGTCGAGGCCGTCGATGCGCAGCGTGCCTTCGCTCGGGCGCAGCAGGCCAGCGAGCATGCGCAGCGTCGTCGTCTTGCCAGCGCCGTTCTGGCCGAGGAAGCCGTAGAGCTCGCCCGGGCGCACCTGCAGGTCGAGGCCGCGCACGGCCCACTTGCCGGCGAACTCGCGGCCGAGGCCGCGCAGGTCGATCGCCGGTGCTTCGGCGGGCGCGTTCGTCGTGGTGCCGCTCGCCTCGATGCCGTCGTTCACGCGGCCCCTTCGTCGGCGAACACCGCCGTCACCGGCACGTGGTCGCTCGGGCTCTTCGTCTGCCGCACGTCCTTGTGCACGATCACCTCGGTGCAGTGCCGGGCCGCGGCGGGGGAACAGAACACGTAGTCGATGCGCAGCCCGTCGTCCTTGAACGCGGCCCCGGCGCGGTAGTGCCACCACGTGTAGATGCCGCCCTCTTGCGTGTGCAGTCGCATCGCGTCCTGCAGGCCGAACGCGAGCACGTGCGCGAGCGCCTGCCGTTCGGCGGTCGAGCACAGGATGCGCTCGTGCCACCACACCGGGTCGTGCACGTCGCGGTCGTCGATGGCGACGTTGAAGTCGCCGACCACGACGACCTTGTCGGTGGGGCGGTAGCGCGCGTCGAGCAGCGTGCGCAGGCGCTGCAGCCAGTCGAGCTTGAAGCGGTACTTGTCGGTGCCGACGTCCTGGCCGTTCGGCACGTAGAGGTCGAGCACGCGGTAGCCGCCGACGGTGGCGCCGAGCACGCGACGGTCGGCGTCGGGGCCGTCGCCCGGCAGGCCGCGCACCGGCTCCGACTGCGCACTCGCCGACAGGATGGCGACGCCGTTGTAGCCCTTCTGGCCGTGCCAGCTGACCTCGTAGCCTTCGTCCTCGAGCACTTCGCGCGGGAACAGGGCGTCCTCGACCTTGGTCTCCTGCAGGCACAGCACGTCGGGCTGGTGCTCGCGCAGGAAGTCGACGACGTGCGTCAGGCGAGCGCGGATGCCGTTGACGTTCCAGGTGGTGATCTTCATGCCGCGGCGAGGATGGCGCGGCGAGATGGAAGCGGGCCGGCGGCTGCGACGGAAGGTCGGCGGGCAGGAAACCGTGGTGGCATCGCCGGCGGTCCTGCGCGTCCCGGCCCGGGACCGAGCGCTTGTCGCCCCCGCCCGGCGGGTTTCTCATGGCGCGATGCGCTCGCTCTGGTCCCTGCCCTTGTTGCTGCTTCCGCTCGCTTGCGCCACGCCGACGCATCTCGTGTCGACCGCGAACGACACCATCGTCACCGTCGCCGAGGCCGCCGATGCGTTGGCGACCGCCGATGTCGTGGCGCTCGGCGAGATGCACAACACCCCGGCGGTGCACGAACTGCACCTGGCGCTGATCCAGGAGCTGCACGCAAGGCGCGGCCGCGACCTGGTGATCGCGATGGAGATGTTCGAGCGCGACGTGCAGGCGAAGCTGCTGATGTACTTGAGCGGCGATCTCGACGAAGGGCGCTTCCGCGAGGACGCGCGCGAGTGGCCGCACTACGTGCGCGACTACCGGCCGGTGGTGCAGTTCGCCAAGCGCAACGGCGTCATCGTGCTCGCCGCCAACGCGCCGCGGCCGCTGGCGGCGACGGTCGCGCGCGAAGGGCTCGCGGCGGTGCAGGGCGACCCGAACGTCGCGCGCACCGTCAGCGCGCCCGAGGACGACTACTGGGAGGCGTTCCTGGTGGCGATGAAGGGCCACCCCGGCGTCAGCGCCGAGAAGATGCAGCGCATGTACCAGGCGCAGTGCCTGAAGGACGACACGATGGCCGAGTCGATCGTCGACTACGTGCAGCGGCAGCGCGGCACCGGGCGGCGGCCGCTGGTCGTGCTGATCTGCGGCCACATGCACAGCGACTACCGCCGCGGCACCGTCGCTCGCGTCCTGAGTCGCTGGCCCGGCTGCGACGCGCGCGTGCTGTCGGTCGAGACGACCGAGGACGTTGGTCTCGGCAAGGGCGTCTACCGTTCCCCGCGCGCGGTCGGTGACTTCGTGGTCGTCGTGCCCGCTGCGCCGGAGGAGCGCTCGGACGAAGTGGTTGCCGTTGCCAGGCCGGCGGCGTCGGCGACGGGGGCCCAGCCGAGTGCCCAGCCGGCAGCGAAGCCGGCAGCGACGAACCCGGAAGGCCTGCAGCCGGCGCTGAACCTGATGCCCGGCGACTACAGCGGCGAAGGCAAGGGCGTATTGGTCGGCTCGGTCACCGCCGGCGGTTCGGCCGAGAAGGCCGGCATCGAGGCGGGCGACGTGATCACGGCGCTCGGCGGCATCGAGGTGCAAGGCGTCGAGCACTACACCGAACTGCTCGGCAAGCTGACGATCGGCAAGGTCGTCACGGTGCGTGTGCGGCGCGAAGGTGCCGAGGTCGACCTGCAAGTCACGGTCGGCTCGCGCGCGGCCAGGCGCTGAGCTACGGCCGCCGCAGCCCGCGCGGCCCGGGCGCGGCAAACCCGTTGCAGCCAAAGGGATCGGGGATGAAGGTCGGCCGCGCGTGGCGGCCGGCGACGGTGCTGGGGGCGCCGGGGCGCGCCGGCCTGCGAACTTCGCCCCGGCACAGCCGTGGTGGCACCGTTCCGGCCCTTCGCTATCCTGCTCGCCCCCTGGAACTGGCCGAATGGCCCCCGGAACCGTGAGCAACACCCTTCAGATCACCGATCTCCCCGTCGCTGGCTACGAGCGCGTCGTTCGCGGCGTCGACCCGACCTGCGGCTTGCACGCGATCATCGCCGTGCACGACACGACCCTCGGCCCGGCCCTCGGCGGCTTGCGCATGTGGCCCTACGCCTCGGAGGACGAGGCGCTGTTCGACGTGAAGCGCCTGAGCCGTGGCATGACGTTCAAGTCGGCCGTCGCGCAGACCGGCCTCGGCGGCGGCAAGGCGGTCATGATCGGCGATCCGAAGAAGATCAAGTCCGAGGCGCTCTACCTGGCGATGGGTCGCCTCGTCGACGCGCTCGGCGGCCGCTACATCACCGCCGAGGACGTGAACACGTCGGTGCAGGACCTCGAGATCATCCGCCGCGCCACGAAGCACGTGACCGGGCTCGAGAAGAAGGACGGCGGCAGCGGCAACCCGTCGCCCTACACCGCCTACGGCGTGTTCCTCGGCGTCAAGGCCGCACTCGGCTGGACGTTCGGCAACGATTCGCCGAAGGGCCGCACGGTCGCCATCCAGGGCACCGGCGCCGTCGGTTCGGCCCTCGCCAAGCGCCTCGTCGAAGCCGGCGCCAAGGTCTACGGCGCCGACAAGAACACCGAGCGCCTGAAGCAGCTGGAGAAGGAGATCGGCCTGATCCCGACCAGCGAGAACGACATCCTGACGATGAAGTGCGACGTGTTCGCGCCGTGCGCCCTCGGCGCCATCCTGCACGACACGTCGATCCCGAAGCTCAACACGCCGATCATCGCGGGTGCCGCGAACAACCTGCTGCTCGAGCCGCGCCACGGCAAGGCGCTCGCCGACCGCGGCGTGCTCTACGCGCCGGACTACGTGATCAACGCCGGCGGCATCATCAACGTCTCGGTCGAGTTCCACCCGGGTGGCTACGACGAGAAGGTCTCGCTGGCGAAGATCGAGCGCATTCCGCAGGCCCTGAAGGAACTGTGGACGATCGCCAAGGAAGAGCGCATCCCGCCGAGCGACGCCGCCGATCGCCTAGCCGAGCGCATCGTCGCCGACGCGCGCGGCGCCAAGAAGTCGGCGGGTGCGCAGCCGCGCCGTTCGGGCGGTGGCTGATAGTCGGTCGCGCCGCGCGTGACGCGGAGACCGGAAAGCACGCGGCCCGCCGATCGGCGGGCCGCGTCGTTTCCAGGCAGGTTGTTCCGGGTCGCATCGACCCGGCATCGAGACGAGGTGGGCCTGCCTTCAGACCTGCTGGCCGCGGCGGCGTTCGCCGCGCTGCGGGCCGCGGTCATCTCGCGGCGAGCGGCCGTGCTTCGCCTGGCCGCGTCGACCCGGCTGCGCCTTCGCTCCCGGCTTGCCTTGCTGGCCCCGCTGGCCGCGACCGCCGCGACCCGCATCCTGCGCACGGCCGATGCCGCGCTGGCCCTGGTGCTGGCGGCCACCTCGGTGGTCGCCATCCTGCTGCTGGCGCAGGTGCTGCAGGCGCATCTGCAGGCGCTGGCGCAGCAGCGCGCGTCCGGCCATCGGTCGGCGCTCGCCGTCGCGGCCGCGCTGTTGCTGGCCCTGCCCGCGGCCCTGCTGCTGCCGCATCGGCGCCCGCTCCGAACGGTCACCGCGCTGCCGCTGGCCGCGCTGCCCGCGGTCGCCGCGCCGATCGTCGCCGTCGTTGCGGTCTTCGTCGCGCAGCTGCCGGCGGCGCTCCTGCAGGCGTTCGCGCATCGCCTCGAGGCGCTGTTCGGCCTGCTGCAGGCGTTCGCGCACTTCGGCGCGCGGGGCCGGCTGGCGGTCCGGGCGCTGCGGCCGCTGGCCCTCTTGGGCGGTGGCGAGAGAGAGGAACAAACCGAGCACGAGCATCAGGCGTTTCATGGCGATCACCTCAGGGGGCGTTGGAAGGCCGCGAGCTACGCACCTCGCGCGGCGACTCCCACCCCGCCGGCAAGGCGAAGTTGTCGCGCCTTCGTCCGCGCCGATGCCGTGTCGATGCCCCGCCGATGCCATGGGCGACGAAGCACGGTGCCAGCTCGCGGCGGCGCGGCGCGTCCGGCCGCCTCTCCGGACTTCAGCGGGTGGCGGCGGCGTCGGTGTAGGCCTGCAGCACACCGGTGGCGGTGCGCTGCCAGGTGAACGTGCGGGCGCGCGCGATCGCCGCGTCGCGCAACGACGGGAAGCGCGGCACGTAGTCCTCGATTGCGCGCACGATCTCGGTCGCCATCGACTCGACCTGGTGCGGGTCGAAGTAGTGCGCGTGCTCGCCGCCGGCCTCCGGCATCGCCGACGTGTTGCTGGTCAGCACCGGCGTGCCGAGTGCCAGGGCCTCGCACACCGGGATGCCCCAGCCTTCGATCAGGCTCGGGTAGATCGACAGCGACGCACCGGCGTAGAGCGCGATCAGATCGTCCTGCGACAAGTACGGCAGGAAGCGCACGTGCTCGAGCACGCCCGCATTTTGCGCCCGTTCGCGGAAGCGGTCGATGTGCTTGCCGAGGCCCGAGACGACCAGCAGGTGCGGCAGGTCGGGGCGGCGCTGGCGGGCGAGACCGAACGCTTCCAGCAGGCGGCCGGTGTTCTTGCGTTCGAGCGGCGCGCCGATCGTGAACAAGTACGGGCGGCCTTCGGCGAACTTCGCGCGCGCCATCTCGCCGGCACCAGCGGGCGCACCGGCCAGCACCTTCGGGTGCAGACCGTTCAGCGACAGCCGCACCTTCGCCGGATCGCAGCCGGTGCGTTCGACGATGTCGCGGCGGCTCCACTCGCTGACCGTCAGCACGATCGCCGCGTCGCGCACGACGCGCGGCGTCACCTTGCGCGCGTAGGCGACGAACGGATCGTTCAGGTCGTCGGGCCAGTAGGTGACGATCAGGTCGTGCAGCGACACGACCATCGCCGGCCCGCGCCACAGCGGCCAGCGCGGCGGCAGCGTGTTGTAGGTGCCGTGGTAGACGTCGAGGCCGTCGCGGCGCAGGCGCCACGGCATCTGCAGCCGTTCCCAGGTGTGGAAGCGGCCGCCGCGCATGTCGGTGTGGCGCGCCTGCATGTTCGCCGGGATCGGGAACGCCCCCGGCGGCAGCTGCAGCTGGTGGTAGAGCACGAACTCGTGCTGCGCTGCCAGCGTCGTGAACTCGCGCACGAGGTGCCGCACGTAGAGCCCGATGCCGCGTGGCTCGGGCCGGAACGCCTCGCGGGCGTCGAGGCCGATGCGCAGTCGTCCGCTCACGACGCGGCCTTCACTGCGGCAACCGGGTGATCACCTCGGCGCCGGTTTCGCTGATGAAGATCGTGTGCTCGAACTGCGCGATGCGCACGCCGGTGCGTTCGCACAGCGGCGGGTACTCGTCGACGAGGTCCTTCTTGCGCAGCACCTTCAGCGCGTCCTCGCCGGCCTTCAGCGAACCGAGCCAGCGCTCGAGGTCGCGCCGCGCGAACGGCAGGCCGTCGCTCTGCTGCAGCGCCTTCTCGATCGCCGCCGGCAGGTTGTCCTTCGGCCGCAGGTCGCGGCGCAGCATGAACACCTCGGCGACGCCGTCGACGTCGATCATGCCCTTGCCGTCGCTGGCGAACGGCTCGCACGCGATCGTCATGTTCGGGCGCAGCTTCGCCGCCTTGCTGTCGGCGTAGTTCGGCACCGACGGCGAGCAGTGGATCGTGTAGCGCGCGACGCCGTGGCCGCACAGGTTGCGCACCGGGCGGAAGCCCATCGACTCGATCGTGGTCTCGACCTGGCGGCCGACCTCGGTCAGCGACACGCCGGGGCCCATCACCGAGATCGCGTTCTCGAGCGCCATGCGGCTCGCGGTGCACAGCAGCGAACCTTCGCCGTCGCGCAGGTCGACGGTGGTGGCGTTGTCGGTCACGTAGCCGTCGACGTGCGTGCCGCAGTCGAGCTTGACGATGTCGCCGGCCGCCACCGTGGTCGGGTCGCCGGGCGGCGAGCAGTAGTGCGCGGCGATGTGGTTGCGCGAGATCTGCGCCGGGAACGCGGGTTGGCCGCCGAGTTCGCGGATCTTCGCTTCGACCGCGCGTTGGATGTCCTCGATGCGGGCGCCGGGCACGATCATCTTGCGGCCGTGCGCCAACGCCGTGGCCGAGATGCGGCCGGACTGACGGAGCTTGTCGAGTTCGAGCTTCACGCGATCACACCGAGTTGCTTGCCGACCTTCGAGAAGGCGGCCACCGCGGTTTCGAGCTGGGCGATCTCGTGCGCCGCGCTGATCTGCACGCGGATGCGCGCCTTGCCCTTCGGCACCACCGGGAAGCAGAAGCCGATCACGTAGATGCCCTCCTGCAGCATGCGCGCGGCCATGTCGACGGCGAGCTTGGCGTCGCCGAGCATGATCGGGCAGATCGGGTGTTCGCCCGGCACGATGGCGAAGCCGGCCTTGGTCATCGCCTCGCGGAAGAACTTCGTGTTGGCCGCAAGCTTGTCGCGCAGCGCCGTGGTGGCGCTCAGTCGATCGATGCAGGCGATGGTCGAGCCGACGATCGCCGGGGCCAGCGTGTTCGAGAACAGGTACGGCCGCGCCCGGTTGCGCAGCAGGTCGACGACCTCGCGCTTGCCGCTGGTGAAGCCGCCCGAGGCACCGCCGAGCGCCTTGCCGAACGTCGAGTCGACGATGTCGACCCGGTCCTGCACGCCGAAGTGCTCCGGCGTGCCGCGGCCGGTCGGACCGAAGAACCCGGTCGCGTGGCTGTCGTCGACGACGACCATCGCCTTGTACTTGTCGGCCAGTTCGCAGATGTCGGGCAGCTTGGCGATGTAGCCGTCCATCGAGAACACGCCGTCGGTGACGATCATGCGGCTGCGGCAGCCCTGCGACGCCTTCAGGTGCTGCTCGAGCTCCTGCATGTCGTTGTTGGCGTAGCGGAAGCGCTGCGCCTTGCTCAGGCGGATGCCGTCGATGATCGAGGCGTGGTTCAGCGCGTCGCTGAGGATCGCGTCCTGCTCGCCCATCAGGATCTCGAACAGGCCGCCGTTCGCGTCCCAGCACGAGCTGTAGAGGATCGTGTCCTCGGTGCCGAGGAAGCCGCTGATCTTCTGTTCGAGCCGCTTGTGCTGGTCCTGCGTGCCGCAGATGAAGCGCACGCTGGCGAGGCCGAGGCCGTGGCTGTCGATCGCCGCCTTCGCCGCCTGCTTCAGGCCCGGATCGTTGGCGAGGCCGAGGTAGTTGTTGGCGCAAAGGCACAGCACCTGCTTGCCGTTCACGGTGATCCAGGCACCTTGCGGGCTCTGGATGACGCGTTCCTCTTTCCAGAGGCCGGCGGTGCGGATCTCGTCGAGTTCCTGGCGGAAGCGGGCGCGGTCGTTTTCGAACATGGTGTGGCGGTTCGCCCCCGGCAGCTGGCGCGGTTGGCTCGCGACGGACGCGAGCGACCTGGCCTGCGGGGTGCGAGTCGGTGGCGGGCGGCGCATTCTGCGGCTAGAACTCGGCCCGCGCCACAGATGACCAAACCCATCGCGATCGCCGTGCTCGTCGCCCTGTTCGCGGCGTGCCAGGAAGCGCCGCCGCCGCAGCCCGAGTATGTGCCGCGGCCGGTGGTCGAGCTCGCGCGCTGGCAGGTCTGGCTCGCCGGCGAAGCGGTCGGCACCGTGCGTCACCTGGAGATCCAGGATCCGCGTGAGCCGGTGCGCTACTACACGATCGAGGACCGGCAGCGGCGCGTGCTCGGCGAAGCGACCGCGAACGGGCGGTTCTCGCGCCGGGTGCCGTTCCAGGAGAACGGCGATGACCTCGGCGTCTGGTCGCTGGCGCGCGGCGTCGGCGAACTGTTCGAAGCAGGGGCGGCCGCCGATCTGCGGCCGGTGCCGGTCGAGGCCGATGCGCGGCGACCGGCCGCGCGGCCCTGACCCGGCTATTGCGGCGTCGCGGTCGGCTCGGCCGTCGGCGTCGTCCGCTGCTGCCGTGCAGCGTCGTCGCGTTCCTGCTTCTCGACCTTCTCCAGGAACTTGCCGTCCAGGTAGAGCGCGTGGTCGTCGCGCGTGCCGAACAGCACCGCGACGCGATGACGCTCGCTGAGCCGGTCGCCATACGGCGTCGCGATGCGGCTCTCGTGGCCGCGGTAGAGCAGCGTCCAACCGGCCCAGAGGTCGTCCTCGGACTCGACGAAGCCGGCGTTCTCGGTGACGACGTGCTCCATCGACCAGCCGATGCAGAACAGCGGGCCGACACCGCCGAACGACGACAGCGTGTAGCCCTCGGGGTAGGCGGGCTCGGAGGCCCGGAAGGACGTGATCTTCGTGTAGATCAGGGGGACCCAGGTGATGTCGACCAGGGAGTCTTCGCCCGATTCCTTCAGGTCGGCGATCAGCTTGCCGTGGTCGTAGCCGCCGTTCGGCAGGCGGGCGCGGGCGAAGTCGTAGTTGGCGCAGGCGGTCAACGGCAGCAGGGTGAGGAGGGCGAGAGTTCGCATCGTCGTTCGATTCTCGGGGCCGAGGAGTCGGAAGCGCGCCCCAGCGCACTTTGGCGGGCGCACGTGCCAGCCTACAGTCCCGACCTTCATGGCCGCCGACTCCGAGACCCTTCCCGCCCGCCCCGTCTCCCAGAGCAAGGTCGAGATGACCGAGATGGTGTTCCCGAACGACGCCAATCCGCTGGGCAACTGCATGGGTGGGCGCGTCATGCACTGGATCGACATCTGCGCGGCGCTGTCGGCCGGCCGCCACGCGCGCACGCCGGTGGTCACCGCGAACGTCGACAACATCGACTTCCACAACCCGATCCCGGTGGGCGGCATCGTGGTGCTGCTGGCGTCGGTAAACTACGCCGGGCGCACCTCGATGGAGGTCGGCGTCAAGGTGCTGCAGGAGGAGCGTTCGACCGGCAACCGCAAGCACGTCGCGTCGGCCTACCTGACCTTCGTGTCGCTCGACCCCGAGTCGCGCACGCCGCGGCCGGTGCCGCCGGTGCTGGCGGAGACCGACGACGAGAAGCGCCGCTACGAGAAGGCGAAGGCGCGGCGCGCGCACCGGCTGGCGCAGCGCAAGTGACTCGCTGAGGGGCTGCTCGTCGATCCAGGCACCTCGCCGCGCGGCGCCGCCGCGTGCTACGAACCACGGCGGATGTCGCTTCGCCAGTTATGATAGTATTCACTATCACAACCAGACGGAGGTGCCGATGACCCGCTTGTTCTCGCTGTCGCTCACGCTGTTCGCCGCGCTCGCCGCGGCTTGTTCGTCGTCCGCGCCGCTCGGCGCCCAGGACCAGGATCCGGCGCGCGAGGGCCGCCGACAGTCCTTGCAACGCGCTGGCGTCGTAGCGCCGTTCATGCTGATGCCGGTGCGGGTGCTCGGCCGCGCCGACGCCAACATCGCCGACGTGCTCGGCTTGACCCTCGAGCGCCAGGGCATGAGCGAGCTCGAGGTCGCGGCGAAGCCGTTCGAGCCCGGCGACGCGGCTTGGGACCAGCTGCCGGCGAAGTTCTCGGCGCACGTCCAGGCCAACGCGCCGGCGACCGGTGGCAAGCGCCACGCGCTCTACGCGGAGTTCCTCGGCGATCCGCGGCAGGGGCCGAGCGAGGTCCGCTTCGTCGTCGTCGATGGCGACGGCGCGATCGTGCTGGTCGATCGCCAGACGCCCGCCGACGCGGCGTTCCGCCGCACGGCCAAGAAGGACCCCGATCCGCTCGGCTGCTCGAGCCTCGTCGCCGAGCGGCTGTTCGAGCTCGCGTCGTGGCAACCGGTGCCCGGCGGCGTGCGCGATGGCAGGTTCGCGGCGAAGTGGGACCAGAAGTCCGGGGCGCCGTCGCGCGCCGAACGCGAGGCGATGCAGAAGCGGCTCGACGTGCTGAAGGAACGGTTCCTCGAAGCGAGCTTCGCCGTGCAGCCGCCGGTGTGCCCCAGCAGCCCCGATGGCAGGGACGGCGTCGACGTCGCGCGCCTCGCCGCGCTGCTGACCGAGCGCCTCGGCGGCAAGCCGTTCGCTGTTGCGGCGGCCAAGCTCACCGTGCCCGCCGGCGGCAACCAGCAGCGGCACCTGTGGGACCTGGCGAAGGCGCTGCAGAAGGCGCAGCAGGCCTCGCCGGTCGACGCCGACTACGTGGTCGCGATCGAGGCCGCGGTCGACGTCGGCGGCGCGCACGGCTTCGTCAACCTGGTCGTCGTCGATCGCGCCGGCGCCTGCGTGCTCGCCGACTTCCAGAACGACCAGCACCCGACCTGGAAGAAGCACGCGCCGAAGGGGCTCGTCGACGCCGAGAAGCTCGCCGCCGACCGCCTGCGCGAACGGTTGCGCTGAGCGTCGACGACCGCGCCGAGCAACGCGTCAGCCGAGCAGGTGGCGGCCGACGCTGGCGAACAGCTCGCTGCGCGCGCGTTCGCCGAGCAGGCCGAGTTCGCGGCCGAGGTTGGTCGCGGTGCCGAGGCCGACCAGCGCCCATGCCGTCATCGCCGCCGGCGGCAGGCCCGGAGCGCCGCGCTCGCGGTGGGCCTCGACCATGGTGGCGATGCGGCGCAGCAAGCGCGCGTAGACCGCCTTCAGCGCGACCCGCACGTCGTCGTCGTCGGTCTCCGAGAAGCCGGCGAACAGGATGCGGTGGAAGCCGAACTCGCCGAGGTGCTTCGCTTCGTGCGCGAGCAGCCGTTCGGCGGTGCTCGGCCCGGCCTTGGCTGCCGTGCCGCCCGCGAGCAGGCCGTCCCAGATGCGTTCGGTGTTCTCGCCGACGAACTCGATCGCCGCCACGAA
>JBILEY010000462.1:0-4292 GCA_044351865.1 Planctomycetota bacterium
GCGTCGGCTGCCGCTGCTCGCCGACTTCGCCGACGAACTGCGGCCGGCGACGCTGCGGCCGTGGTCGGTGGAGGTGGTCGAGCAGATCGCGGCGTTCCTCGGAGCCTGGTTCGATGCCGGCGACGCCGCCAGCGGGATCGACCGCAGCGGTGGCCTCTATCGCGGTTGGCTCACGGCGCTCGCCGCCGACCAGAGCCTGCCCGGTCGCCTCGGTGGGGTGTTGCTGCGCGAGCGCCTGTCGCTGCTGCCGGCCGAACCACGCGCCGCGATCGAACATGCCGCCGAGCGCCTTGGTCTCGATGCGGCGCTGCTGCTGCGCGCGGACTACCTCGGGGCCTTGCTGGCGTCCGTGCGCGGCTTCGCGTCGGTCTGCGCGTTCCGGAGCTTCCAGGCGCGGTTGCGCGGCGACGACGACCCGGCGCTGGTCGAACTGCTGGCCGTGCGGCTCGCGTGGGAGGTGTTGCTGCTCGATCTACTCGGCCTGCACGACGTGCTGCCGCGCTTCCGCCGCAAGCTGATGGAGCACGGCGAACGCGTGCTCGCGACCTTCGACGCACAACGCGAGGATCGCCTGTTCCTGCGCGCTGCCGAGCTCGCGTGCCAGAGCGACCTGCTGCGCCGGCTCGCCGCGCCGGCCCCCGCCGCCGCGGTCGCCACCGAGGTCGCGGCGGTGTTCTGCATCGACGTGCGCTCCGAACGACTGCGCCGGGCGCTCGAACGCGCCAGCGATGGCGCCGTCGCCACGCATGGCTTCGCCGGCTTCTTCGGCCTGCCGATCGCCCAGACCGCGCTCGGCACGGAAGCCGCGCGGCCGCGCCTGCCCGGCCTGCTGGCCCCGACGCTGCACGCCGGCGAAGCCGGTTTCGACCTCGCCCACACCGTGCAGGCCGCCGACAGCCGGCGCGATCGCCTGGCGTGGTGGCGCTCGTGGACGGCGTTCCGCAGCGGCCCCGGTTCCGCCTTCGCCTACGTCGAGACCTGCGGCCTGTGGTCGCTGGCGTCGTTGCTCGGCGAGCTGTTCGTGCCGCAGCCGGGCGAACGGGCCGAGCACGCCGGCTTGCCGCGTGGGCAGCGCGAGCTGCTGCGGCCGAGCTGGGGTGCGAACGCGCCGTCGCTGCGCGAGCGCACCGAACTCGCTGCGCGCGCACTGCGGGGCATGGGACTGACCCGCAACCTGCCGCCGCTGGTCGCCTTCGTCGGCCATGGCAGTTCGAGCCGCAACAACGCGCACGCGGCGACGCTCGACTGCGGCGCTTGCGGCGGCCACAGCGGCGAGGCCAACGCGCGCCTGCTGGCGATCACGCTGGCCGACCAGGAGGTGCGGCGCGGGCTGTCGGCGCACGGCATCGTCCTGCCGGACGGCATCCGCTTCGTCGCGGCGTTGCACGACACCACGACCGACGAGGTGCGGCTGTTCGACGGCGACGTCGGCGCCCTCCGCGATGCCCGCTGCACGCGCTTGCGAGCGTGGTTTACCAGCGCCGGCGACGCGGTGCGCCGCGAGCGCGCGCCAGCGCTCGGCCTGGCGGAGCTGCAGCAGCGACCGCAAGCGCTGCTGGCGGCGCTGCGGCGCCGCGCCGGCGATTGGGGGCAGGTGCGCCCGGAATGGGGGCTCGCCGACAACGCGGCCCTGGTGTTCGCGCCGCGCGAACGCACGCGCGGCGTCGACCTCGGCGGGCGCGTGTTCCTGCACGACTACCACGCCGCCGACGACGTGGACGGCAGCCTGCTGACGCAGTTGCTGTCGGCGCCGATGCAGGTGGCCAGCTGGATCAACCTGCAGTACTACGCCTCGGTCGTCGATCCGCGCACGTTCGGCGCCGGCAACAAGCAGCTGCACGACGTGGTCGGCGGCGGCATCGGCGTCTGCGAAGGCCGCGGCGGCGACCTGCGCATCGGCCTGCCGTTGCAGTCGGTGCACGACGGCCGGCGCTTCCGCCACACGCCGGTGCGGTTGTCGGTGTTCGTCGCCGCCGACGAACGGCAGCTCGAGGCCGCACTGGCCCAGAGCGAGCCGGCCCGGCAGCTGGTCGAGAACGGCTGGCTGCACCTGTTCCGGCTGGCGACGGACGGCCGCTGCTTCCGGCGCCGGGTCGGCGGTGGCTACGTGCCGGCATTGCCGGTGCCGACGCCGGCGAGCTCGCCGCAGCACGACGTGCCGCTGCCGCCGACGCCGCGTGCGCACAGTGTGGCGCCCGAACGGCTGCGCGGCATGCTGGGCACCATGGTGGTGCTGTTCGCGGCGGTGCTGTTGCGTTCGTGGTTCGGCGCGTGAGCGAGCTGGCTCGGGCTTCTGCGCCGGACGGAAGCGCGCATCCGCTGCGCGGCCGGCGCGTCGTCGTCGCGACGATGCACGGCAAGGAAGCCGTGTTGGCGCCGCCGTTGCGCGCCGCACTCGGCGTCGAAGTCTTCGTCGCCACCGGCCTCGACACCGACTGCTTCGGCACGTTCACCGGTTCGGTGCCGCGGCCGGGCGATGCGCTCGACGCCGCCCGCCGCAAGGTGCAGGCAGCGCTGGAACTCGCCGGCGGCAGCTGTGCCGTCGCCAGCGAAGGCTCGTTCGGACCGCATCCGCAGGTTCCGTTCCTCGTGCTCGCCGCCGAACTGGTGCTGCTGGTCGATCGCGAACTCGGCCTCGAGGTGATGGCGGAAGATGTCGGCACCGAGACCAACTTCGCCGCAGTGACGGTGGCGTCGTTGCCGGCGGCGATGGCGTTCGCGCAGCGCATCGGCTTCCCGGAGCACCAGCTCGTGGTCGCTCCGGTCGACGAGCCGGCGGCCGCGGCGCGCGGTCTCGGCGATCGTGCGGCGCTCGCCGCGGCGTTGCAGCCGCTGCTGCGTGCGCACGGGCAAGCGGTGGTGTCGACCGACATGCGTGCCGATCGCAATCCGACGCGCATGCGGGCGATCGCGCGCGCGGCCGAACGACTCGCGGCGCGCACGGCGACGCTGTGCCCGGACTGTGGTTGGCCCGGCTACGGCATGGTCGATCGCGAACGGGGCCTGCCGTGCGGTGCGTGCGGGGAGCCGACGCGGCTCGTGGCCACGGTCGTGCTCGGCTGTGCGCGCTGCGGGCAGCGGCAGCGCACTGGACGGCCGGATGGGCGCGAGGTGGCGGATCCCGGCGACTGCGCGGCGTGCAATCCCTGAACGCGGCGCGACCGGGGGCCGCCGCTTCGACGCGGCGCCCGTGCGTTCTGGTGTGCCAGGCGGTGCCGCGACGTGTCATGACGCGTCATGGACATGCAAAGGTCCTTTGAGAAGTCGCCGCTGCCGCTCGGGTAGTTCGCGGGTGCGCTCGCACTAGAGCCCGGCATGCGTTGGTGACCCCTCTCGATCCCGGGCTCGGCAACTGCGCGAGCCCCTCGCCCTTGGAGGTGCAGCGATGGACCGTTCGCCGCGTCGTGTTCCGCATCCGTTGTCGTCTCTTCGCGCCGCGGGCGCAGAGTGGAGGTGATGCCGTGCACCTCCATCTCGAAGGTTCGGACGGCGACGAAGTCCGCTTCGACGGCCGCATGGTGGCGCAGGCCACCGAACTGCAACCGCGCGGCGTCGACAGCCTCGTCGTCGCGCGCGTGTTCGCGACGGTCGGCGGGCAGTGGGTGCTGCAGGTCGTCTATCGCACGTGGCTGCGCGGCGATGCCAGCCGGACCGCGGCGTATCCCTGCGCGACGTTGCCGAGCCTGCGCGCCGAAGTGCAGCGACGGTTGGCGCCCTGGCCGCGCCTCGCCGACGTGTTGGCGCAGCGGCTGCAGGTCGCGTTGTGCGATCAGCCGCACAGTGCGCCGGCGTGACCGTGGCACGAACGCTGGGAACGGATCCTGTGGCTGTTGGTGCTGCCGCCGGTCCCTGCGTTGCGCGATCCGGTGGCGATGGAAGCGGTCGCAGATTCGCGGCGATGCCTGGCGCGTGAAGTCGCGCGCAGGGTCGCCATCGGCGACGCGACGTGGCTCGGGAGTAGGCGGGCGCCCCGATTCGCGTGCTGACGGAGCTCGGCACCATCCGCGAGACGATCCGGGTGTCGATCGACTTGTCGGGCGTTCCTCGCCGCCGGCGGCGGCCAGCTGGTGGTCAGCAACCGCGAAGGTGCCGCTGCCAGTCGCCGCAGAGCATGCTCGATGCGATGGTCGGCCGGCTGTCGTTCGGTCCGCTCGCGTTCACGCGCGAGAAGTAAGCGCCCGGTAGACCCATCTGGGCGCGAAAAGAAGCGCCGCCACGATCGGCGGCATGACGAAGACAGCAGAGGACAGGTGGCGTGGGCTGATCGCGGCCCAAGAGAAGAGCGGGCTGGG
>JBILEY010000464.1:0-4277 GCA_044351865.1 Planctomycetota bacterium
CACCGACGGCAAGACGCGCATCCTCGACCTGGTGCCGACCAAGCTGCACCAGCGCACGCCGCTCTACCTGGGCAGCAAGGGCGACGTCGACGAAGTCGGTCGTCGGCTCGGTTGAGCGGCTGGCCTGGTTGAGCGGCTGGTCTGGTTGATCGACTGGCCTGATCGGCCGGATCAACCGATCGGCAGGATCAGCCGCCGAGGACCGCGCGACCGCCCGGCGTGGTGGCCGGCAGCACGATGTCGCCGAGCGGCGTCACGTCGATCAGCACACCCTGCACGTAGAGCGTCACGCCGATCAATGCGGTCTGGCTCGGCACGTTGATCGTGCTCGACGCGCTGGCCGGATCGCCGGGGTTCGCACCCGGCACGGTCAGCTGGGCCACCTGCGCGTCGGCCGACACCAGCAGGTTGCAGCCGGCGAGGCCGATGGCGCCGAGGTCGAGCGGCAGCGGCACGCCGTTCCACGTGGTGTTCGAGAAGCCGTAGATCGCCATCACCAGCTCGTTGTCCGCCGGCAGGTTGCCGTAGGTCACGGTCCACGCGGTGTTGATCTGTGGGGTGTTGCTGGTCAGCGTCGGCTCGCCCAGCGCGGTCTGGCAGCCGGCGCCGAAAGTGCTGAAGAAGCCGGTCGTGGCGCCGTTGAACTCGTAGGTGGCGTTGCTGAAGCCGGTGGTGCCGAAGCCGCCGAACAAGGCGGTGCGGCGGCGGACGGGGTCGAAGCCATGCACGGCTTCGGTGGCGTTCGGCGGCGCCACGGCCGTCGTCGTCGTGACCTGCGACCACACGTTGCCGGTGAACTCGAAGGTCTGCTGCTGGATCGCCGTGCCGTCGAAGCCGCCATACATCACGGTGCGCAGGCGGGCCGAGTCGTAGACCGTCTGCGTGCGGTAGCGCGCGCTCGGCGACGAGGCGGGATCGACCGGCGTGATGTCGACCCAGTTGCTGCCGTCGAAGGTCCAGGTGTCGCCGTAGATCGTGTCGGTGTCGCGGTCGTAGCCGCCGAACAGGATCACGCGCTGCAGCGACGCGTCGTAGACCATCGCCATCTCTTCGCGCGGCGTGGGGCTGCTGACGAGCGTGCGCGGCGTCCAGGTGTTGGTCGTCGGCGTGTATTCCCAGGTGTCGCCGAAGGTCGCCGAGAAGCCGCGGCCGCCGAACAGCACGTAGACGCCGCGGGCCTGATCGAACGCCATGCCGTAGAGGAAGCGGGGGCTCGGCGCGCCGGTGGTCGGCACGGTCTGCCAGGCCGAGCCGGTCCACTCGACGGTGTCGCTGGCGAGGCCGCTGATCGTCGGCGAGCGGCCGCCGAACATCAGCAAGCGGTTGTTCGCCGTGTTGCGCACCAGCTTGTGGCCCCAACGCGGGTTCGACGTCGCCGTCGTGAGCTGCGTCCACTGGCCGTTGTAGCTCCACGTTTCCGCGAGCACCGCACTCGGCGTCTGCGTGACGCCGCCGAACATGATCAGGCGGTTGCCAGCCTGGTCCCAGTCCATGCCGGCGTTGCGGCGCGAGGCGGGGGTCGTCGTCGGGGTGATCGACAGCCACTGCGGCGCTTGGGCGGCGGCGGCGGTGGCGAGGGCGAGGCAGGCGAGAGGGGAAAGGGTGCTTCGCATGGGAGAGTGGCTGCCGAGCATGGGCTGGCTCGGGGATGTCGTCAGGAGAAGAATGGTAGCTCCGCCGCGCGAACGGGAAACACCGTCGACGGCCGTTTGTCGCCGGGCCAGAGCCTGGGCCGCACCGCAGGCCCGACGCCATCGACCACTCGCCTTCGCCGCCGTCCCCTTGTTTCCCGGCCCCGCCCGTTGGACGGTGGCGTCTCCATGCCCGTTCCGACCTCCATCCGCGTCACCGTGCGCTGCTTCGCCGCCGTGCGCGAGGCGCTGGGGCAGGACCAGCTGCCGCTCGAACTGCCGGCCGGCAGCACCGTCGCCGCCTTGCGCGAACGGCTGGTCGCCCGCAGTCCGGCGCTCTCGCGGCTGCCGGTGGCCTACGCGGTGAACCGCGGCTACGCCGGGCCCGAGCGCGTGCTCGTCGACGGCGACGAGGTCGCGCTGATCCCGCCGATCAGTGGTGGTTCCGGCAGTGGCGGCGCCGACGAACCGGCGTGCACGCTGGTGTTCTCGCGCGGCCCGCTCGACGCGAGGTCGCTCGAGCAGCAGTGCCGCACCGACGGCGACGGCGCCGTGGTGGCGTTCACCGGCACCACGCGCGACCACAACGAAGGGGCCGCGGTCGTGTCGCTCGCCTACGAGGCGTACGAAGAGATGGCGCAGGCCACGATGGCGGCGATCTTCGCGGCGGCGCGCACGAAGTTCCCGTTCACGCGTGCGCGCGTCGCACACCGCCTCGGCGAGGTGCCGGTCGGCGAGGCGTCCGTGGTGGTCGTGGTGTCGTCGCCGCACCGCGGCGATGCGTTCGACGCGTGCCGCTTCCTGATGGACCGGCTGAAGCACGAGGTGCCGATCTGGAAGCGCGAACGGTTGCGCGACGGCGCCGGCGAGCGCTGGATCGGCGACCTGCCGCGGCCAGAGGCGTGACCTGCCGACGAGCGGTGGGCGCTTCGTGGTGTCGACCCCGTCGCACCGCTACAACCGGGGCCGCATGAAGATCCGCCTCGTCAACGCCGCGGCCGGCAGCCGCGGTGACCTCGTCTTCGTTCTCGCCGCCGACGGTGTTTCGCTCGATGCCGGTCCCGCCCTGCAGCAAGCGGTCGACTCGGCGAAGGCCACCGGCGACCTGAAGACGGCGTTCCGCGCCACGTCGGTGTTCCACCAGCCGGGCAAGGCCGCGTGCAAGCGTTTCGGCGTCGTCGGCCTCGGCAAGGCCGCTGCGGTCGACGGCGAGAAGGTCCGCCGAGCCGCCGCCGTGGCGCAGGCGCGCGCCGCCGAGATCGCCGTCGCGAAGTTCGCGCTGCTGGTGCCGAACAGCGTGCGCGGGTCGCTGTCCGCCTTCGATCTCGGCTGCGCCGTCGCCGAGGGCCTGCACCTCGGCGCCTACCAGTACGAGCCGCCGCGGCAGCAGAAGCCGAAGGACAAGCACGCGCAGCAGTGCGACGTCGCCACCGTCGGCATGGCGAAGAAGGACGAAGCGGCGTTCGCCGAGGGCCTCGAGTTCGGCCGCATCGGCGCCGAAGCCACGGTGTTCGCGCGCGACCTCGAGAACATGGCGGCGAACCTGTGCACGCCGACGACGCTGGCCAAGGCGGCGAAGAAGCTCGCCGGCGGCCGGCTGCGGGTGAAGGTGCTCGAGCGTGCGCAGTGCGAGAAGCTCGGCATGGGCAGCTTTCTCGGCGTCGCGCGCGGCGCCACCGAGCCGCCGAAGTTCCTGGTGCTCGAGTACCGCGTGCCCGGCGCCAAGGACAACGTGTGCGTGGTCGGCAAGGGCCTGACGTTCGACACCGGCGGCATCAGCATCAAGCCGGCGGCGAAGATGGACGAGATGCGCTACGACATGTGCGGTGCCGGCGCCGTGCTCGGCCTGTTCCATGCGCTGAAGCACGGTGGCCTCGACGGCAGCAAGCCGAAGTGCAACATCGTCGGTCTGATCGCCGCGACCGAGAACTGCGTAGGCCCCGACGCGCAGAAGCCCGGCGACGTCGTCACCGCGATGGACGGACACACGATCGAGGTGCTGAACACCGACGCCGAGGGCCGCCTCGTGCTCGCCGACGCGATCTGCTACGGCAAGAAGTTCCACCGCCCGAAGCAGATCGTCGACCTGGCGACGCTGACCGGGGCCGTCGTCGTGGCGCTCGGCCACGAGGTCGCCGGCATCATGGGCAACGACCAGAAGCTGTGCGATGCACTGATCGCCGCCGGCAAGCGCGCCAGTGAGCCGCTGTGGCAGCTGCCGCTGTGGGACTGCCACAAGGAGCAGATGAAGAGCAAGTTCGCCGACCTCGCCAACATCAACGGCGGGCACCACGGCAACGGCTCGATCGCCGGCGGCGCGTTCTTGTCGTACTTCGTGGGCGACACGCCGTGGGTGCACCTCGACATCGCCGGCACCGCCTACGGCGGCCTCGCCAAGGACTACTACAAGTCCGGCGCCGCCGGCACCGCGGTGCGCACGCTGCTGCATTGGGTGCGTTCGCTGTGACCCGCGGCCGGGCCGCCGCCCGGCGTCCTCCCCGTCTTCGCTCCTCCCTCTCCGTCGCGCCATGGCCGACCCTCTCGTCCCGACCAAGCCCCGCATCGTGCGCCGCGCGCACGTCGCCTCGTTCGAGCACTACCAACGGCTCTACCAGGAGTCGCTGCAGGACACGTCCGGCTTCTGGC
>JBILEY010000465.1:0-4266 GCA_044351865.1 Planctomycetota bacterium
AGGCTGACAACACGGTCGGCGACGCGGTGTCGAGGCTGGTGCGGAACGAGCGCTGCGTGCTGGTCCCGATCCGGTTGCCGGAGCGGTCGGCGACGTTGGTGCTCACGGTCAGGGAGAACAGGCGGTCGCCCGGCAGATCGGCCAGTGGATCGAGCGTCATCGAAGCCCCGTCGATCGTGCGCTGCGCCGCGTAGCGGATGCCGAACTGGTCGCTGAGGTAGAAGCTGGTGGCCGTCACCGAGCTGGCCCCGATGCGTTCGTTCATCGTCACCGTGAAGGTGCGTGTGCGCGACTGGCCGGTGGCGCCGTCGACGACGTCGATGGCGACGATCTGCGGCGGCGTGCTGTCGAGCGTGCGGAAGCCGAACGAATGGGTGGTGTCGAGGATGCGTCCGGTCTCGTCGCCACTGAGCCCCGACAGTTGCACGACGTAGTCGGTCTCCGGCGCCAACGGCGAGTTCGGCGTGAAGCGCACGCGCCCGGCGGCGCCGCGGCTCCAGGTGCCGGGCACGTTCGTGGTCGTGCCCTCCACGCGCAGCCACGTGTCCTCGTCGGCGAGCGTGTCGAGCGCCATCGTCGCGTCGAACTGCACGTCGACGGTCTCGTCGAGTTCCACCTGCACTTCGCCGTCGGCCGGGGAGTGGTCGAGCAGCTGCACGGCGCCGAACAGGGCGTCGTCGGAGCTGCCGAAACCGCTGCCGCCGCCGCCGCCGCCGCCACACGCTGCGGCCAGCAGGAGCCAAGGCCCGAGCGTGACGATCCGCGCCGTTCTGCTTCGTACGTGCATGTTCCCCGTTGCGTTCCCCAGTTGCGTGCTCCCTGATCGACTTGAGGAAGCGGCGACGTGGAGTCCCACACTGGGGCGAACTGCAACAGCCGATGGCAGCGACGCTTGGTCGCGTGCTGAATGTGCGTACGGACGGGGGCTCGGAGCTGTGCATCGCTGCCACAGTCGCCGGGGCGGTGCGGGTCAGCCGTGGGCGACGAGCAGGCGCAGGTCGCGCACGTTGGTGCCGGTCGGCCCCGTGACCACGGTGGCCCCGAGGGCCTGCAGCAGCGGGAACGCGTCGCAGCGGCGCAGGGCCTCGTGCCCGTCGAGGCCGGCCTTGCGTGCGCGCGCCAGCGTGGTGCCGTCGACGATCGCACCGGCGGCTGGCGAGGTGCCGTCGACGCCGTCGGTGCCGCAGCTGAGCACGGTGATCGCGCGGCCGCGGATCCGTCGCGCGCAGGCGAGGGCGAACTGCTGGTTGCGGCCGCCGATGCCGGGATCGCGCGGCAGCGGCACCGACAGTTCGCCGCCGGTGAGCAACGCGACCGTGCGGCCCGGATGCCGTCGGCGCAGGCGCTCGAGCCGCCGCAGCAGGTGCTCGGCGGCACGTTCGTAGGGCCAGTCGTCGGTGGTGGCGTCGACGACCACGAGCCAGCCGGCGGCCAGCAGCCGCCGGCGCGCCGACTGCAGCGCCCAGTGCTGGTCCTGCACGACGACGATCTCGCTGTTGCAGAGGTCGGCCATCGTCACCGCCGGCGCCAGCTCGCCGCTGCGCAGCCGTTCGTGCAGCGCCGACGGCACGGCGGGCCACAGCGCATGGCGGTCGAGCACCGCGAGGCAGTCCTCGGCGGTCGTCGTCTCGGCTTCGGTCGGCCCCGACGCGATGGTGCCGGCGGGCGCATCGGGCGGCACGTCGGCGATCAGGAACGTCGCCCGCCGATGGGCCGCGGCGGCCGCGTGCGCGAGCTTGCCACCCTTCAGCGCCGACAGGTGCCGTCGCACGGTGTTGATCGCGACGATCGACGCCCCACAACCGACCAGTGCGCGGTACAGCGTGCGCACCTCGTCGACGCCGACCCGCGGGTCGAGCGGCGCTTCGCACAGCGACGAGCCGCCGCCGGAGACCAGGAACAGCACGTCCTCGTCGGCCTGCGCGCTGCGCGCCAGTTCGAGCGCGCGCGTGCCAGCGCGCAGGCTGTTGGCGTCGGGCAGTGGATGACCGCCGGCGATGCGTTCGAACGGTCCGAGCGGGGCATCGTCGGGCGCTGGCGTGACCACGAGCCCGCGCAACGGGCAGTCCGGCAGCGCCCGCAGCAGCGCTTCGGTCATCGGCCGCGCCGCCTTGCCGAGCGCCAGCACCAGCTTCGGCCGCCGCGCCTCGGCGCCAACGAACGCGGCCGCAACCGCGTTCCGCATGGCGCGGCCGACGTCGAGGTCGTTCAGCACGCCGGTGAACAGCGCGCGCAGCCGCTCCTTCATCGCGGCCCCAGGACGACCGGATGCTTCGGCGCTTCTCCGGTCAGCACCGCGGCGCAGTCGCTGGCGGCGAGCGCGCACATCAGCGAGCGCACGCTCGTGACCGCACTGCCGACGTGCGGCAGCAGCACGACGTTCGGCAGCGCCAGCAGGCCCGGGTGCACTTGCGGTTCGTGCTCGAACACGTCGAGGCCGGCGCCGGCGATCAGCCCTTCTTCGAGGGCGGCGACCAGCGCCGCTTCGTCGACCACCGGGCCGCGCGCGGTGTTGATCAGGAACGCGCTGCGCTTCATCTGGCACAGCTGCTCGACGCCGATCAGATGGCGCGTCTCGGCGCGCAGCGGCACGTGCAACGACACGAAGTCGCTCTCGCGCAGCACCGCGTCGAGCGGCAGCCGCGTCGCCTGCAGCGCGTCGGCGACGTCGGGCGGCGCGTCGTTCCTGGCGCTGTAGAGCACGCGCATGCCGAAGCCGAGCGCGCGCTTGGCGACGGCCTGGCCGATGCGGCCGAAGCCGACCAGGCCGAGCGTGCGGCCGTGCACGTCGGCGCCGCACAGCAGGTCGACGTCCCAACGCTTCCACTCGCCTTGCCGCAGGAAGCGCTCCGCCGTCGGCAGCCGGCGCGCCGTCGCCAGCAACAGCGCGAACGTCAGGTCGGCGGTCGCTTCGGTCAACACGCCGGGCGTGTTGGTGACGACGATGCCGCGCGCGTGCGCTGCCGCGATGTCGATGTTGTCGTGGCCGACCGCGATCTGGCTGATGACCTTCAGCTTCGGCGCACTGCGGATCACCTCGGCGGTCAGCGGGTCGGTCAGCTGGCAGACGACACCGTCGGCGAGCTGCAGGCGCTTCTGCAGCAGCGCTGCGTCCATGACGTCGTAGGTGTCCTTGTAGTCGACGATGCAGTGTTCCTGCAGGATCGAGATCGCCGCCGGGTAGACGTGGCGGGTGACGAGCACGCGCGGCTTGCTCATCGCGCGACTCCGGGCGCCGCAAGCGTGCCGGGGCGCGGGCGAGGACTGGCGCGGAACGACATGGCCATGCCCGCAGCCTACGCACGCTCGGGGCGAGCCACCAGCGAGCGCCGCGGCACAGCACCGGTGGCGGTGCACCGGCGGGCGACTACCGCAGCGGGCGCGAACGGCACTCGACGCCGCGCTGCACCTGGGCCACCTTCGCGGCGAGATCTCGGCAGCTCAGAGGCTGAGAGAGAATCCTCTCGAAGCCTCCGTGCGGCTGCGAACACAGCCGCCGAACATGCTGCTGAGAGCCCGTCGCATGATCTCTTCTCGGGCTCTCAGTACGCGCCGATGGTCAGCGACAGGCCGTTCGAGCCGACGATCGACGAGAAGTCGCCGGCGGCCGACAAGTCGATGCGCAACACCTGCTGCAGGTACGACAGGCCGATCAGCCCAGGGGAGAAGGGGATCGCCAGTTGCTGGCGCGCGATGCCGTTGGTGACCGGCAGCAGGGTCAGCACGTCCGGTGACGCCAGCAGCAAGCAACCCGGCAGGCCGGCCGGCAGGATCGACGACAGCGGCACGCTGGTGGGAACCAAGCCCAGCACGCCGATCTGCAGCGCCTGGGTGCTGGCGCCCTGGCAGACGCTGATCGCCGGCACGCCGAGGTAGGGGGCCTGCTCGGCGGCGAACTGCAGCGGGCCTTGCGGGCCGACGCAGGCCGTGCCGTACGGCGTCGCCGCCGCCGGAATCGTCGGGAAGCGCACGACGAACGCCTGTTCGCAGCCCTGCGGGTTGCGGCCGTAGCCGACGATGGCGCGGCCGTCCGCCGAAACGTCGCAAGCGTCGAGCAGCGTCCAACCCTGGAGCTGGGCGCCGAGGCCCTGGTTGTTGACCAGTTCGTCCTGAAGGTCGGCGACGCCGTCGTTGGCGGTCCAGAAGTAGGCGCGTGTGCCGGCAGAACCGAAGTTCAGGTAGCCGCCGACGACCACGTCGCCGAGGATGCTGCACGCGTTCGCGCTGCCGGCGCTGCCCGGCACCGGCAGGACCTGCAGACCGCCC
>JBILEY010000095.1:0-14389 GCA_044351865.1 Planctomycetota bacterium
CGCGGGCCGCGGCAGGCGATCTCGGCGCCGTCGCTGCGGCCGGCGAGGTAGCTGTCGACCAGCAGTTCGTCGAGTGCTGGCCGGTCGTCGACCAGCTCGAGACCGTGGAACGTGCTGCGCCACTGCCGACGATCGGCGGCGTGCGCCACCAGCGAACGCCACGACGCCAGGTCGGCCTCGGCGAGGCGTGCATCGGCGGTCGCTTCGGCGCGCAGCCGCTCGGGGGCGACGGCGCCGCCGAGGCGCGCGACGAGCAGCACGTTGCGCGAGTTCGGCACCGGCAGCGCCAGCACCGCGTCGAAGACCGATGCCAGCGTGGAACCGATCGCCTGCAGCACCGGGTCGTCGCTGCGCAGGGCGCCGACGTTCAGCGCCAGGACACCGCCTGGCAGCAGACGTTCGCGGCAGGCCTGGAAGAACTCGCGGCTCGCGAGGTGGGCCGGCACGTAGACCTGGTGCGCATAGGCATCGACGTGGATCACGTGCCAGCGCTTGCTCGAGCGCTGCAGGAACACCCGCGCGTCGACCGCGGCGCGTTCGCCGCTGGCCTTCGGCCCCGGGAACCACGTGTCGCCGAGCGCCATCGTCGCTGCATCGACGTCGACCGCGTCGACGGTTGCACCGGGATGCACCGCCGCGTAGACCGCGCGCAGGCTGCCGGCCGCATCGCCGAGCGACAGCGCCGACAGGCCAGCGGGCCGTTCGCCGTCGCCGGCCAGCAGCGGCGCCAGCGCATGCCAGTCGTAGTAGGCGCGCCCGGTCAGCGCCGAGCCGGCGATCGCCACCGAGTGGAACGAGTCGAGGCCTTCGTTGATGACCAGCACGGTGCGTTCGCCGTCGGGCCGCGGTTGCCGCTGCACCTGCAGGAACTGCGTCCTGCTCTCGACTTCGGCCAGCAGCGTGCGCCCCGGCGCCGGCGCGCGCAGCGGACCGCCATGCCAGCCGCACAGCCCGAACGCCCCGATCGCGACCAGCAGCGCCAGCGCGCGCGAGCCGCCGACGCCGCCGCGCTGCGACGGCAGCAACAGCCAGCCGGCGAGCAGCAGCAGCGCCCCACCAGCGCCCCACATCGACAGCCGGCAACCGAACGTCGGCACCAGCCAGTGCGTCGCCAGGAACGTGCCGAGCAGGCTGCCGATGGTGCCGGCGGCACCGACCACACCGGCGGCGCGGCCGACCTCGCGGCCAGCGCGCGTCGCCGCCGCCACCAGCAGCGGCGACACGGCGCCGAGCAGAAGCATCGGCGGCGCGAAGACCAGCACGGTCGCCACCATCGAGCCGCGCACCAGCGCTGGCATCGCGGCGTCGAGCGGCAGTTCCTGCGGCAGCAGCCATGGCCCGAGCCAGCCGACCAGGTGCGGCGTCGCCGCCAGCAGCAGCCCCGCCGCCGCCAGCACGCGGCCCGCACTGCGCCTGGGCTGCGACCCGCCGGCCAGCCGGCCGCCGAACAAGGCGCCCACCGCCAGCGCCGCGAGGATGACGCCGAGCACGTTGGTCCACACGTACGAGCTGTCGCCGAAGTGCGGCGCCAGCAGGCGCACAGCCGTCAGTTCCGCCGCCATGCAGGCGAAGCCGCTGCCGGCCGCGGCGACCGGGATCCACGCCGTGCCGAACCGACCCGCGGCGGACGGTGCCATGCCCCCCGTCGTCACTTGGGCACGCTCGTCGTCAGCGCCACGGGGAACAGCACGTCCCAGTCGCCGCGCGCCACCAGGCCGTCGCGCAGCTGCTGGAACGAGCGCGTGCGCTGTTCGCGGTACTCGCGGCCGTTGACCACGATGGAGAACGGCTTGCCCAGGTCGAGCAGGTCGTCGTTCAGCTGCAGCGTGAAGCGGTCGACGCCGCGGCACGACACCCGCACGGTGTTGGTCGCGCGATCCGCCTCGGCCTCGAGGCGCGGCAGGCGCGCCTCCGGCGTCGACGCCAGCAGTTCGGCATCCTCGATGTCGACCCAGTAGGCGCGGTTGTGGTCGTCGGTGACCGGCTCGACGACGACGCGTCTAGGCACCATGGAGCGCTGCTGCTGTACGACCCAATCGCCGATCGCCCCGGTGAGCCCCGGGTGCGGGTAGTCGTCGGTCGCCGCCAACACGGTCACCATGCGCGGCGCGTCGGTGGCGAGGCGCTGCTGCAGGGCGTCGACGACGGCTGCGTTCTCCTGCGTGCGCACCAGCAGGATCGGCAGGTTGGCGAGGCTGCCAAGGCGCAGGCCGTCGGCGGCAACCGGCGCGCGCAGCACCAGACCGGCGAAGCGGTCGGGGAACATCGCGCCAAAGCGCAGGCCGAAGCCGCAGGCACCGCGGCCGCAGTCGAGGAACACGCGCGCGCGATCGACGGCGACCTTGCCGACCGTGTCGCCGAGCGTGCCGAACAGGAACCGCGCGCGCATGGCGTCGACCTCGTCGCCGCCATCGGCGGAGCGATCGGGGGCGTCGTCGAGCTGCCACTTGGCGGGGACCACGAGGCCGTGCCAGATCGTGTCGGCAACGAGGCTCGACGCGCCCCAGCACGCCTGTTGGTAGTCCGCCGGCGCCGGCACGGTGCCACCCGCGCGCGGCGACCCTGGCACCAGCACGACCGTGCGCGCGGCGGCATCCGCCCGGTAGGTCTTCGGCACCCACAGGGCGAAGCGGTGCACCTCGCCGAACCCGGCGAACGCGACCTCGCCGTCGCGCCACGCGCCGAGCGTCGGCGTCGCCGCCGGCAGCGGGAACGAGTTCTGGAAAACCTGATGCAGGTCCGCGGGCGACGCCAGCAGGTTGCCCTTCTTGCCGAACCGCTGCCACTCGACCAGCAGGTCTTCCTCGGCGCGCGTGCGGGCGCGCTCGGTCCGCGCCAGGTCCTTGACGTCCTTGTCGGCAGCCTGGCGATGCGCCGCGTCCTCGCGCAGGAAGCGGCGGAACTTCTCGCGCAGCGTCGCCGCCTCGGCGGGCGACAGCAGCGGTGCAGCTTGCGCGACCAACGGCAAGGCCAGGGTCACGGCTGCGAACAACGTCACCAACGGACGGAGCATCGGCATCGGCGGGAGTACGGGTCGATGGAGGGCAGGGCCGTGGCGACGAACGGCGATGGCTGCACACACTAGCTCCGCACCCCGGCGCCGGAAACAGCACGACCAGCAGTTGCCGAAGTTGCCGCGGTGCGAGCGCGCCCGCATGATCGCGGCGTGTCGAAACGACGCATCGCCGTTCTCGGTTGCACCGGTTCCGTCGGCAGCCAGGCCTCGAGCATCCTCACCGACCACGCCGATCGCTTCGACGTGGTGCTGCTGGCGGCCCACACCCGGGCCGACGAACTGGCGGCGATGGCGGCCCACCACCGGCCGGCCGCGGCGTGCCTGACTGGCGCCGCAGCGCCGCCGCCGCTGCCCGCCGGCACGCGCTTCTTCGCCGGTGCCGACGGCTTGCTGGCAGCGCTCGAGGCGACCGCCCCCGACACCGTGCTGAACGCGATCACCGGCGCCGCCGGCCTCGCCGCGTCGGAGTGGACGCTTCGCACCGGCCGCACGCTGGCGCTCGCCAACAAGGAGTCGCTGGTCGTCGCCGGCGAGTACCTGATGCCGCTGGCGCAGCGCAGCGGGGCGTCGATCCTGCCGGTCGACAGCGAGCACTGCGCGATCCACCAGTGCCTGAAGGGCGAAGCGACGCGGGCCGTGCGCCGCATCTGGCTGACCGGCTCCGGCGGCCCGTTCCGCACGCGCGCGCTCGACACGTTCGCGGCGATCACCCCGGCCGAGGCGCTGAAGCACCCGACCTGGACGATGGGCCCGCGCATCACCATCGGCAGCGCCACGATGATGAACAAGGCGTTCGAAGTGCTCGAGGCGCACTGGCTGTTCGGCTTGCCAGCCGAGCGCATCGAGGTCGTGCTGCACCCGCAGAGCATCGTGCACTCGATGGTCGAGTTCGTCGACGGCTCGATCCTGGCGCAGTGCGGTGTGCCCGACATGCGCGTGCCGATCCTGTACTGCCTCGGCCACCCGGAGCGCCTGCCGTTCGGCTTCCAGCCGTTCGATCCGCTGCGTTGGCGCAGCCTCGAGTTCGCGCCGTTCGAGCCGCAGCGCTACCCGGCCGTCGGGCTCGCCTACGACGCGATGCGCGACGGCGGCGACAGCGGCGCCCGGCTGAACGCCGCCGACGAAGTGGCGACCGCCGCCTTCCTCGCCGGCCGCATCCCGTTCCCGGCGATCACCACGCTGGTCGCCGACGTGTTGCGCGAACGCGCCCCGCGGCCGATCCACTCGCTTTCCGACGTGCTGGCTGCCGATGCGGAAGCCAGGCGCAGCGCCGAGCAGCGGATCGCGGCTGCTTCGTCCCCCACCCCAACCCGCGAGCGCTCGCTCTGATGTTCGGCAACATCCTGCTCACCGCGGTCGGCATCGGCCTGCTGATCTTCGTGCACGAGCTCGGCCACTTCCTCGCCGCCCGGCTCGCCGGCGTGCGCGTCGAAGTGTTCTCGCTCGGCTTCGGCTCGCGCTTGTGCGGGTTCGTCTGGCGCGGCACCGACTTCCGCCTGTCGCTGGTGCCGTTCGGTGGCTACGTGATGGTCGCCGGGCAGGACCCGAGCGACGACCGCTACCCGCCGGAAGAGTGCCTGTGGTCGAAGTCGGTCGGCCAACGCGCGTTGTTCTGGTCGGGCGGCGTGCTGATGAACGCGCTGACGGCGCTGATCCTGTTCCCGATCGTGTTCTCGGCCGGCGTCGACTTCGCGGCGCCGGTGGTCGGTGGGGTCGAGCGCGGCAGTCCGGCCTGGGAAGTCGGGATCCAGGCCGAAGACCGTGTCGTGCGCGTCGCCGACAAACCGGTGCATTCGTTCGACCAGGTGCGCATGCAGGTGGCCCTCGCCGGCAATCGGCCGATCCCGCTGCTGCTGCGCCGCCCCGACGGCGCCGAACGCACGGTGACCGTGCGGCCGCGCTGGAACAGCAACGAGGGCCTTTGGGGCATCGGTCTCGGCATCGCGGCGGATCCGCAGAAGCCACCGTCGGTCCGCCTGCTCGGGGACTGTGCCCTGGGCACCGCGGGCGTGCTGTCCGAGGACGAGATCCTGGCGATCGACGGCAAGCCGGTCGATGCAGCGACGGCACTCGACCGCCTGCTGACGAACGGGCCGGAACTGGCCCTGCGCATCCGGCGCGGCACGACCGAGCTCGACGTCCGCTACCAGCCGGCCATCGCCAAGGCGCCGCGCATCGGTGTGGCGCCGGCGGAGACGGTGGTCGCCGGCGTCCGCCAAGGGGTGCCGTGGCTCGAACGGCTCGACCTGCGACGCGACGACCTCGTGCTCCAGGTCGACGGCAAGGTCTTCGCAGGTGGCCCCATGCCGGTCGGCGACAGCGAGCAACTCCGCATCCTGGTCGCGCGCGACGGCCGCACGCAGCTGCTGCAGACCCACTGCACGGCCGCCGAACGCCAGAGCCTGCGCGACGACGTGGTGTTCAAGGCCGCCAGTGCGATGGCGCTGGTGCCGACCGACGCCTCTCCGGCACAAGCCGCCGGCATGCAGCCGGGCGACCTGCTGGTCGCCGTCGACGGCACCGCCTGCAGTTCGTTCGACGACCTGCGCGAACGCGTCGAGACGTCGGCGGGCAAGCCGCTGCGCCTGACGATGCAGCGCGCGATCGCCGCCGGCGACGACCTGTTCGATCCCACCACCAAGGACCTGCGCCGTCCGCAAACCGTCGAACTGACGATCACGCCGGCGATCCAGGACATCCACGACCCGATGGTGCGCGTGTTCGCCACCGAACGCAGCGAACTGGTGCAGGCGACGTCGTTCGGGCACGCGCTGCAGCTCGGCACCGCGCAGTCGCTCGACCTGGTCAAGCAGATCTACCTGACGCTGAAGCGCATGCTGACCGGCGACGTCGGCGCCAAGAACCTCGGCGGCATCATCCGCATCAGCCAGGTCGGCTACCAGGCGGCGAAGAAGGGCATGGCCTGGTTCCTGTTCCTGCTGGCGATGCTCAGCGTCAACCTCGCCTTCATCAACCTGCTGCCGGTGCCAGTGCTCGACGGCGGCTACCTGCTGTTCCTGCTGATCGAGAAGGTCAAGGGCTCGCCGGTCAACGCGCGCGTGCTCGGCTACAGCCAGGTGCTCGGCCTCGTGTTCGTGCTGCTGCTGGTGCTGCTGGTGACGTTCAACGACATCGTGCAGCTGTTCTGAACGGGGCCGCGCGCGACGCCACCGTTGTGGCCCGCGCCCAGGCCCGCTCTGATCCGCGCGTGGTCTCCTTGCTGCCGATCCTGCGCCTGCTCCGCGTGGGCACGCTGTTCTCGCCCGCCGCCGACGTCGTCGCCTCGGCGGCGATCCTCGGCCTGCCGTGGAGCGGCGACCTGGTGCGCGCCACCGCCGCCAGCGTGCTGCTCTACGCCGCCGGCATGGTGTGGAACGACATCGCCGACCGCCGCCTCGACGCCGTGCAGCGCCCCGAACGGCCGTTGCCGCGCGGCGACCTGTCGCTGGCGTTCGCCGTGGCGCTGGGCACCGCGCTGCTCGCCGGCGGGCTGCTGCTGTCGCCGTGCCGCGCCCACCACGGCCTGATCGCGGCCCTCGTGCTCGCCTACGACTTCGGCAGCAAGCGCATCGAGTGGCTCGGTGCGCTGGTCATGGGTTCGCTGCGGGCGCTGAACCTCGGCACCGGCGTCGCCCTGGCGAACGAGCTCGGCGCCGCCGACGCCGAACGCGCCCGGCTGTGCTGGATCGCCGCCAGCTGCTACGGCGTCTACATCCTCGGCGTCACCGTGCTCGGCATCTTCGAAGACCTCGACAAGCCGAAGGCGCGCGCGGTGTCCGCGGTGCAGACCGCACCACCGCTCGCCGCCCTGGCCGGACTGTGGACCGTGCAGGGCGGCTTCTGGCCGGCGCCGGCGATCGCGGCGCTGCCGATCGTGCTGTTCCTGCGCCGCAACACCCGCATGCGCGCGTGGCCGAAGGCCGAGATCCGGCGTTCGATGACGTTCCTGCTGCTCGGCACCATGCTCTACACGGCGCTGCTGACGGCGGCATCCGGGCGCTGGATCGAAGCCGCGGCGATCGCCGCGGTGATCGCGCCGGCGCGCTGGATCGCGCGCCGCATCGCGCTGACCTGAAGGCCAGCGCCACCGCCGCGCGCAGGGACCGTCGCGCGACGCGGCTGCGACCGTCAGCCCTTGCTGCCGTGGCCCAGCGCCGCGAGACGCGCATCCCACGCCGCCCGCGCTTCGTCGCGCGACATCACGCCTTGGCGCACCAACGCCTTCAGCGCGCCCTTGAAGCGTTCCAGCTCGGCCGCCGGATCGCTGGCCCCGGTCTCGCCGGCGGCCTTGCCCGCCTCCGGCGCCGTCGGGGCGGCCTTCGGCCCACCGCCGATCGGCGTCACCGCGCGCGCCATCGTCGAACGCGTCACCGGTGCGGGAGCCGGCGGCAGCTGCGGCTTGGCGCTGGCGGCCGGGGTTGCCACGACCGGCGCCTCCGCCGGCGCTTCGCCGTCGTCGTCGTCGGCGCGGGCGTCCGCACTGCCGTCGTCGCTCACCGCGGCGACCAGGTGCTGGTCGATCGGCACCGCCACCGGCGGACCGTCCGGCGAGTTCTCGCCGACCTGCGTGCGGAACTCGCGCCGCACGTCGTCGACGTCGGTCGCGAACGGATCCTGGCCGATGTGCTTGTCGGCGACCTCGGCCGTGCCCGACCAGCGGAACTCGTCGAGGCTGTTGCCTTCGAGGTTGCCGATCTTCGGCTCCATCTGCGTCTCGGCGACGCCGCCGCGTTTGACCTGCAGCACGGCGAGCACGAAGTTGTTCATGCGCGTCAGCGCGTCGATCAGGAACGACTCCATCTCCTGCTCGACCCGTTGGCCCGCCTCCTGCTGGGCGTCGCGCGCGACCTTCTCGACGATCGCGGCGGCCTGCCGCGTCGCCGTGGCGAAGAACTCGTGCACCTCGCGCGTCAGCTGCTGGTCGCGGACCTCCTGGGCCTCGACCTGCTCCAGCTCGCGCAGGGCACTGTTCTCGTAACCGAGCGCGGTAGGCTGCGGACCGATCTTGGCGCGCATGCGCTTGCGCTCGCGACGGTAGTCGTCGAAGCCCTGATCGCTGTAGTTGCGGACGCTCATGTCTCCTCCGTGGCCGGACGCGGAGCGCCCTACCACGGGTCGCTTATCGGGCCCCGGTGTCGGGCGCTTGACGCGTCTCTGCGACCAAATCCCGCAGCAGCGCCAGCGCCTCGCGACGGTCCGGTGGCGTCGGCAGTTCGTCGATGCGGGCGGTGGCGACTGCCAGCAGGCGGCCGACCTCGGGCCCAGGCGGCACGCCGAGAGCCAGCACGTCGCGGCCCTGCAGCAGCACCGGCCGTTCGGGCGGCAACGCGGCCAGCGCCTGCTCGGCGAAGCGATGGATCGACAGGTCGCCGTGGCTGCCGAGGCAGTCGGCGCGGTGGAACGCGAGGTGCCGGCGGAAGCCCGGCGAACGCAGCCAGCGCTCGGCCTTGACCGGCCGCATGCCCGGCAACGCCGCGAAGTGGATGTGGCGCAGGCAGACGTCGACGACCTCCTCGCGCACCGCGCGGCTGGCGTGGAAGCGCTGCAGGATCGCCTCCGCCATCGTCGCCGACAGCGTGTCGTGGCCGTCGAAGCGGATGCGGTCCTCGGCCTGCCGCCACGTCGGCGGCTTGCCGACGTCGTGCAGCACCGCCGACCACGCCAGCACCTCGTCGCCTTCCGGCACGTGGTCGAGCACCATGCAGACGTGCGTCAACACGTCGCCTTCGGGGTGGTACTCGGGCGGCTGGGTGACGCCGTCCATCGCCGCGACCTCGGGCAGCAGCACCCGCGCGAGCCCGGTTTCGACCAGCAGACGCAAGGCCCGCCCGCGCCCACGCCGCGTGAACGCCGACGTCAACTCCGCATAGCAGCGTTCGGCGGAGAGCGTCGCCGCGAGCTCCGCGTGGTCGCGCAGAGCCAGCGCCGTGCTCGGCGCGAACGTCAACTCGCAGCGCGCGGCGAAGCGCACTGCGCGCAGCAACCGCAGCGCATCTTCGCGGAAGCGCTGCGCCGGCTCGCCGATCACCCGCAGCACGCGCGCCGCCAGATCGGCGAGCCCCGATTCCGGATCGAACACGCGCCCGTCGGCGAGGTCGACGTAGATCGCGTTGACGGTGAAGTCCCGCCGGCGCGCATCGAGGCCAGGATCGGTGACGAACTCGACCCGGTCCGGATGGCGATGGTCGGTGCTGCCCGCGTCGCGGCGCAGCGTCGTCACGACCACTTCGCCCACCTCGCTGGCGACGCGGCAGGCGCCGTAGCGGCGATCGGCGCCGTTCGCTCCCGGCAACGCTGCGAGCACGGCGTCGGGCACGAGGTCGGTCGCCAGATCGAAGTCGAGCACCGGCTGGCCGAGCAGCAGGTCGCGCACCGGCCCACCGACGAGCCAGCAGCGCCCACCCGACCGCGCCAGTGCCGCCGCGATGGCGTGGACCGGCGGCGGCAGCACGGCGAGATCGATCCTGGCGTCGTCCATCGCCGCGCACGATACTACGGCGATGCAGCAGCCGCGGCGCTGGCGCGCGATCGATCCAGCCAACCTCTATGTGGCGGTGGGACTCCTGCTGTTGCTCGGCAGCTTGTGGGTGCCTTGGCTGACCGCGCAGCGCACGGCGCGCGTCGAACGCCGCGCCGACGAACTGGCCGAGCTGCTGCTCGAGGTCGCCGAGCCGTTCGCCCCGCCGGTCGATCCGCAGCTGCGCGAGTACCTGCTGGCCCGACTGCAGAAGCTGGCGACCTGCCGCGGCGTGCTGGTCGGCGACCTCGAAGAAGTCGACCCGCCGAGCCCGGGCGCATCGTGGACGCTGCAGAACAAGCACTACCTGTTCTCGCTGCAACCATCGCCGCCGGAGCCCAACCTGCTGGTCGGCCGCGACACCGTGCCGGCGTTCGAGGTCGTCGCCTGGCCGCGCGAGCAGATCGGCCCTGGCCACTGCGCGTTCTTTCATCCCGCCGGCGCGCCGCGTGCGTTCACCCGCAACCTCGCCGCCGACTACCACGGCCTCGGGCAGGCGCCGAAGCCCGGCGCCAGCCACCGGCTTGCGCGCAGCAGCGACCACCCCGCGGCCTACCGCGGCGCCGACGACGAGCGCTGGCTCGTGTACTAGCCGCGAGGGCGTGCGGCTCGCCCGGCCGGACGAGCCGGATCAAAACGCGTCGAGCAGGAAGTCGGTGAACAGCGCGCGCATCTGCGGCGACTCCTGCTGCCGCAGGTTCTTCAGCTTCAGCGCGTCCTCGATCACGATCCAGCGGAACGACAGCAGGTTCAACGCCAGCACCCGCAGCTGCGGCAGCTCGTCGCGATCGAACAGCACGGCCCGCACCGGGGCGAGGAAGCGCTCGGCGAGTTCCTTGTTCTCGCGGTCGGCGGCGATACCGACCAGCACCTGCAACAGCGGCGCCCGCAGCTGCCACTCCGCCTTCGGCAGTTCCTGGTAGGCAGCCAGCACCAGGTCCTCGCTGCCGCGCAGGTTCAGCAACAGCGTCGGCAGGTAGTTCCGCGTCGTCAGTGGCCCGCTCGCGGCCTTGCCGACGAGCCGCACCGGCCCACGGTAGAGCTGCAGCAGGGCCTTCGCGGCGTCGGCGCTCGAGTTCTGCGCCAGCGACATCAGGAACGGCCGGCCTTCGCCGGGCGGCGCCTTCTCGAAGCGCTCGAGCAGCACCGGCACCGCGCGCGGATCGCCGCTCGCCGTCAGCTGGCTCAGCAGGCCGTTCAGGCGCGTGCCGGTGGCAGAACCCACTTCTTCGAGCAGCACGTCGACGACCTTGCGCCGGCCGCGCTTCACCAGCTCGCGCGTGGCGATGCTGCGGATCTCCCACGGTTGCTCGGGCCCCACCAGCACCTCGAGCGCGTCGCTGACGTCGTCGCCTGGCACTCGCACCAACGACTGCACCACCGCGTAGCGAACGTCGGGATTCAGGTGCGTGCTGGCGCGCAGCAGCGGATCGCGAAGGTCGCCGAGTTCCCCGCGCACGCAGTGCTTCGCGGCCAGCGTCAGCACCGCCATGTCCTCGTTCTGCAGCGCGTCCTGCAGCCAGCTGGTGCCGGCCGTGTCGCCGGCCGCGTGCAGCACACCCGCGATCACCGCCTTGAACTCGCCGGCGGCATCCTGCCAACGCCCGCGCAACACTTCGGCCGCCTGCGCCATCGGCAGCTGCATCGCCTCGACCAGCACCTGGTCGCGCACCTGCGTCGTGTACGGGCCGTCCATGATGGCGCGATAGAACGGCACCGCGTCGCCGCCGAGCCGCAGGCGCAGCGAACGCAGCCACTGCGTGCGCGAGCGCGCGTCCATCAGTTCGAAGGAGGTCGCCAGCTGCCGCAGCGTCGCCTCCGATCCCGAGGTCGCCAACGCCGCGTAGGCCGCCTGCACGACGCCGGCGTGCTTGTGGGTCAGCGCCCGGCGCAGCGCCGCGTCGAACTCCGGCTGCGCCATCTTGCCCATCGCCTCGACGCTGTTCTTGACGATGTCGGCCAAGGCCGGGTTGGCCATCGCCTTGTCCATCTGCGCGACCAGCGGCTCGACCGCGTCCTCGGGCGCACGCCAGAAGAACTCGGTCGCCAGCTGCCAGGCCTCGCGCCGCGCCATGCCGAGGTTCGCCACCAGGCGCTCGAGCATCTGGCGGCGCGTGCGGTCGTATTCGCGGCCGTTCAACGGCGGATACTCGAGCGGCACCGGGAAGTCGGCGTGGAACGGTTGCAGCCGGTACGGGTTGTCGGCGCCTGCGGTGGCTTGCGCACCCGCCCCCTGGGCGTCGCCCCCGGCGGTCGCCGGTGCGGGCTGCTGCGCCCATGCCATGGCGGAGACGAGCAGCGGTAGGACGAACGGCAGACTACGCGGGGTCGGCATCGGCATCGCTTCTAGTGCAGGCCGGGCCGACCGTCACCGGCGTGCCGCCTATTCGGCCCCCGCCTGCAGCAGCCCCTGCACGTGCAACAATCGGCTCAGGCCGGTCTGGTAGTCGAGCTGGTTGCGCAGCAGGCGACTTTTCGCGGCGGCCAGTTCCTGGTTGCGGCGCTGCACCTCGAACGCCGTCGACACCTGCGCCCGCAGTCGCTCCTGCTCGGTGCGCAGGTTGGTCTCGGCGAGCTGCACCGAGACCCGCGTCGCCCGGATGCTCTGCGCCAGCGTCTGCAGGCTGCGCACCGCCTCGCGCACCTGGCGCGCCACGTCGAGGCTCTGGGCGTGCAGCAGGCGGCGCTGGCGCTCGACCTCGAACTCGGCCCTCTGCTCGCGCGAACGCGCCGCCTGATTGCCGAACGGGATCGCGAACTCGAGACGCACCGCCCAGTCGGGAAACTGCTGTTCGAACGCGTCGCCGAACGCCTGCGCGAACTCGTCGCGCACGCCGTCGCTCGAATACGAACCGACCAGGTCGAGGCTCGGCAGCGTGTCGCGCCGCGCCTGCAGCAGCGCCACTTCGGCGGCGGCGATCGAACTGCGCAGCGCGCGCACGTCCGGCCGGTGCTTCATCGCCACCTCGACGATCGGCTCGAACGCGAGGCCATCGACCTGGGGGTCGACCTCGATCGGCGACGCCGGCCGCAGGTTGATGCGCCACAGGTCGCCGCGGCTGCCGTCGTAGAGCAGGCGGCGCAGGTCGTCCTCGCGCGTGCGGATCTGGTTCTCGGCGGTGATCAGATCCTCGCGGCGACGCGCGACCTCGGCTTCGTCGGCGATGCGATCGACCGGCGCCAGCGCCTGCACGCGGATGCGTTCGTTGGTGATGCGCAGCTGCTGCTCGGCGACGGCGAGCGCCTGCCTGACGACGCGCCAGTTCTCGCGCGCGAACACCAGCTCCCAGTACGCCTGCACGACCTGCAGCAAGGTGTCCTGCACCGCGCGGTCGTAGTCGGCGTCGGCCTGGCTCAACCGGTAGCGCGCCTGGTTGACCGGCGCCAGGTTGTAGTCGGACCAGGCACTGCGCAGCAGCGGTTGCCGGTACGACGCCGTCCACGTCGAGGTGAACTGCTGCGCCGGCAGCAGGCCGGTGGCACCCGAGCTCTCGAACCGCGTCGGCTGGTAGGCGAGGTCGAACAGACCGCCGGTGACGACCCGCTGGCGCCAGCCGAGGGTCGCATCGAGCGTCTGGCTGCTGTTCGACGGTGAGAACGCGTTCCGCGCCGGGGTCTGCCGATCGGAGTAGCCGCCGTTGCCGTAGAGCTCCGGCACGAAGCCGGCTTCCGCCAGCAGCAGGTCCATGCGCGCCTGTTCCGGCAGCAACTTCGCCGCCTGCAGGCCGACGTTGTGCACGCGGCCGACGCGCAGAGCCTCTTCGAGCGTCAGCTCGCGCACCGGCGACCCGTCGCGTTCGGCCTCCACGTCGACCGGCACCGGCGGCGGCGGCTCCTGCGTCTGGCTGGCCGCCGGATCCTGCGCGGCGGCCGATGCCCCGGGTCGCGCCCCCGCGGGCGGGCTTCCCGCCACCGGGGTCTGGGCTGCCACGGCGGTCGCCGCGAGGCCAAGGAACAACGAGCCGATTACGGTGCGCAAGGCCAAGTGGTCCATTGGATCGTCGTGGGGTGTTGTTGCTACCCGCGCCGCGCCAAGGAAGCGACGGGAAAAGCAGCCACGGTCGGGGCGGCCCGTAGCCCATCGCGCGGCCGAACTGTCGGCCGGCGCACGACGGTCGCGTGATCAGAGCCTGAGAGAGAATCTCTCGAAGCCTCTGCGCGGCTGCGAAGGCAGCCGCCAAACAGGACTCTGAGAGCCCGTAGCATGATTTCTTCTCGGGCTCTCAGTCGCCGAGCGCCGCTTCGGCGGCCGCGGTCGGGAACGCCGCGTAGTCGGTGCACAGGCACAAGCACAGCCCGGCCAGCTCCGCCAGTTCGGCGGGCGACGGCAGCATCGCCAGACGCCGGCGGGCGGTCTGCAGCCGGGTGAACCCGAGCCGCCCCGGCAGCAGGCCCCAGGCCTGCTGCTGCGCCGTCGCGAAGTCCGGCACCAGGTGCAGCGGCCGCCAGCGCAGCAGTTCGTGCTCGAGCTCGTCGCGCTCGGCCTCGGCGAGCAGGTCGGCGAAGCCGTAGACCAGCGCCGCCACGACCTCGGGGCGCTCGTTGCTGGGCACGCGGCGCGAACGCAGCTGGCCGAGCACGAGCTGGCGCACGAGGCCGGCGCGCCGCGCCTCGACCTCGACGCCAGGCAAACGGGCCAGAAGGCGCCCGGCTTCGCCGAGCACACCGGCGGCGACGTGGTTGCCGACCAGCTCCGGCAGGCTGCGTTCCCAGTTCTGCTGGTCGCGACGCAGCACGTCGTCGACGAGGCGGCGGCCGTGCGCGGCCAACGCGTCGCGGTGGCCGTCGGTGACCGCGGCCACGTCGACCAACGCCGACAGCGCGGCGACGAGGCGCGCCCCCGACCACTCGGGCAG
>JBILEY010000466.1:0-4259 GCA_044351865.1 Planctomycetota bacterium
GGCGACGACACGCTAGCAGACACGCGAGCCACGACCACGGCGGCGGCGCGATAGGCTGCGCACGTGCTCTCCACCTTCCTGCTCGTCGCGGCGATCCTCGCACCGCAGCAGCCCGCGAACCCGCCGGCGCTGAACCCGCCGACACCGGCCCCGCCGACGCCCGCGGCGAGCTCCGCCGCGAAGCCCGAGCCGCCGCGCGAACTCGGCCTCGCTGCGCAGTTCCCCGACGACATCGGCATCGCCCAGCATCCGTCGGTGCGGTTCGTCACCAGCTTCGAAGACGGCTTCGCCGGCTGGACGCGCACGAACGACCGCATCTTCGCGATCGTCGACGATGCGGCGTTCGCACACGGGGGCCGACGCTGCGCGCTCGCGACGGCGACCCGCGGCAAGGACACCGGCGGCGAGATCCAGTGGCGCACCGCGAACGGCGAGGACCGCCTGTTCGTGCGCTTCTACTGCCGCTTCGCCCCCGACGCCGTCTGGCCGCACCACTTCGTCAAGCTGCGCGCGCTGGAGCCCGGCTGGAACGGCCCCGCCGGGGCGGCACCTCCGGGCGACAAGGGCTTCTGGACCGGCATCGAGCCGTTGCGCGGCAAGTGGCGCTTCTACACGTATTGGCACCGCATGCGCGGCTTCAACAATCCGGGCCCGGTCCCTGGCACCAACGACGACGGCACCGCGGCGACCGCCGACAACGACTTCTTCGGCAACAGCCTCACCCCCGACGGCCAGGCCGACGTGCCGCGCGATCGCTGGCTCTGCGTCGAAGCGATGCTGCAGGCGAACACGCCCGGACAGAGCGACGGCGCGATGACGTTCTGGATCGATGGTGTGCGCGTCGGCGACTACCGCACCGGCACACCGGTCGGACAATGGCTGCGCAACCTGTGGATCACCTCGGGCCCGAAGCTGACGAAGCCCGTGCCGTTCCCCGGGTTCGACTTCCGCACGACGACGGCGCTGCGCGTCAACGAAGTGGCGCTGCTGTGGTACGTGTCCGAGGACTACGCCAAGCTCGGCACCGCCGAGCGGAACCGGGTCTGGTTCGACGACGTGGTCGTGGCGACGGAGTACATCGGGCCGAAGCTGGCCGCGGCCGCGAACCCGGGGGCCGAGCCGCGCGAGGCGCGCTGAAGACCATCGCGCGCTGGACGCACGCCGCACCAGCGCGTAGCAGAGCGGCATGCTCGCGCTCCGCCGCACCGTGTGCTCGTTCCTGCCGGCCTTGCTCCCGCTCGCGCCGCTGTTCGCCCAGAACGCCGCCGCCACAGCGAATCCTGCCGCCACTGCAGCACCGACCAACGCCAGTTCGCCGGCGGCCCACGATGCGACCCTCGCCGTGCTGTGGATGCAGCGCGCGGCGGAGTATCGCGCCAGCTGCCTGCAGGCCTACCGCGCCGCCGCGTCGCTGCTGCCCAACCTCGTCGACGACCCGTCGTGCACGGCGTGCCTCGAGCAAGGCGAACGCACCCGCTACGAAACCCTGCCGCCGGCGGTCGTGCTCGACGTCGACGAGACCGTGCTCGACAACAGTGCGTTCATGGCGCGCAGCGTGCTCGACGGCCGCGCGAAGTTCGATCCGCAGCTATGGAGCGCCTGGGTGCACGAGCAGCAAGCGAGCGCGATCCCCGGCGCACTCGCCTACGTGCAGGCGGCGACGCAGCTCGGCGTGCGCGTCGTCTACGTGACCAACCGCAAGGCCGACAGCCAGAAGGACGGTGCGGTCTCGACCGAAGAGAGCGACACGCGCGCCAACCTGAAGAAGCTCGGCTTCCCGATCGTCGAGGCCAACGGCGAAGACGTCGTGCTGTGCAGCGGCGAAGTCGGCGACAAGGCGGCGCGCCGCGCCAAGGTCTGCGAACAGTTCCGCGTGGTGCAGCTGGTCGGCGACAACCTCGGCGACTTCGCGCCGGGCACCGAGCCGCGCAAGCCGGAGCAGACGCCGCACGGTGCTGGCGTCGAGTGCGCGCAGGTCGAACGCGACCGCGCGCGGCTCGTCGACGCGTTCGCCAGTTGGTGGGGCCAGCGCTGGATCCTGATCCCGAACCCGAGCTACGGCGGCTTCGAGACGGTCGTGCGCGGGCAGTTCCCGTCGCTGGGTGCGGCCCTGCAGCCGCAGCGCTGAGAGCCCGAGAGACGATCATGCTACGGGCTCTCAGGAGCATGTTGGGCGGCTGCATTCGCAGCCGCGCATGGGCTTCGAGAGGATTCTCTCTCAGCCCCTGAGAGCGGCAACCCCTCGGTAGGAGCAGAGTTCGGCGGCTCGCAGCCTCGCGTCCGGGCCTTGGTCGCCCGCATCCGAAGAAATTTGCGCTGCCGTTGCGCCCGGAACCGCCATTTCCTGCCTTGGCGACTGCGGGATGGCGGTGACGCCATGCCGCCGGCCGGCCGTGTCCATCTCGCCAGGGCACTGCCGGCCGTTTCCAACCACATCGCTCGCCACCGGATCGCAGCGGCCCCTTCGGTGCCGGCGCAGGCTCGCTATCCTGCTCGCCGCGTGCACCCGGACCAGCCACCCAAGAACGACGCCGCATCGACCAGCCAGCGCGCCCAGCAGGCGCTGCAGTTCTTCGAGGACGTGCTCGCCGACCGCGGCCTGCTGGTGCACCTCGACGACGAGTTGCGCCGGCGCCTGATGGAAGCCGCCGGCCGCGTGGCGCGGCCCGACCCGTGGCAGAAGCGCGAGTTCCTGCGCGAAGCGCGACGCCAGCGCAAGGAGCAGAAGCGCGCCGAGGACGAGCGCAAGCTGTCGTCGACCGGCATCCGCAAGCTGCGCCGCGAAGCCGTGTTCGTGACGCCGCCGGCGCTGCCGGCCCCGGTCGTGCCCGGCGGCGACATCGACCGCGAGCTCGCCGACGCAGCGGCGTCGCCGGCACCTGCCGCGCCCGCCGAGCCGCACACGGTGCGCGACGAACGCAACTGCTACGTCTGCAAGACGACGTTCACGACGCTGCACCACTTCTACGACTCGATGTGCCAGCGCTGCGGCGACCTCAACTACGAGAAGCGCCAGCAGACCGCCGACCTGCGCGGCCGCGTCGCCGTCGTCACCGGTTCGCGCGTCAAGATCGGCTACCAGGCGAGCATCCTGCTGCTGCGCGCCGGCTGCCGCGTCGTCGCGACGACGCGCTTCCCGCACGACGCGGCGCTGCGCTACGCGCGCGAAGCCGACTTCGCCGACTGGCGCGATCGCCTGCACGTGCACGGCCTCGACCTGCGGCACACGCCGAGCGTCGAAGCGTTCTGCCGCCACCTGAACGCGACGTTCGATCGCCTCGACTTCGTGATCAACAACGCCTGCCAGACCGTGCGGCGCCCGGCCGGCTTCTACCGCCATCTGATGGACGCCGAACGGCAACCGCTGTCGGCCTTGCCGCTGGAAGCACAACAGGTGCTGCGTTCGCACGAAGCACTGCGGCTCGGCCACGCCGATCCGAGCCAGGCCCTGCCGGTGACGCTCGATCCGCTGCGCCACCACGACGCGCCGGAGCTGTCGCAACGCGCGTTGCTGGCCGAGGACCTGCTGCACGGCGAAGCGATCTTCCCCGGCGGCCGCCTCGACCAGGACCTGCAGCAGGTCGACCTGCGCACGCACAACAGCTGGCGCATGCCGCTCGCCGACGTGACCACGGTCGAACTGCTCGAGGTGCAGCTGGTGAACGCCGTGGCGCCGTTCGTGCTGAACGCACGCCTGAAGCCGCTGATGCTGCGCGTGCCGTCGCGCGACAAGCACATCGTCAACGTGTCGGCGATGGAGGGGCAGTTCTACCGCTCGTTCAAGACCGACAAGCACCCGCACACCAACATGGCGAAGGCGGCGCTGAACATGATGACGCGCACGTCGGCGAAGGACTACCTGCGGGACGGCATCCACATGAACAGCGTCGACACCGGCTGGGTGACCGACGAGGACCCGGCCGAGATCGCGGCGCGCAAGGTCGAGGAGCACGGCTTCCACCCGCCGCTCGACATCGTCGACGGCGCCGCGCGCATCGTCGATCCGATCTTCAGCGGCATCAACACGGGCGTGCACGTGTGGGGCCAGTTCCTGAAGGACTACGCGCCGACGCACTGGTGACGCGGCGGCGGCAGGGCCTTGCGGCCGGCTGCCGAGGATTTTCCGGCGAAGTGCGACCGCGGCGAGTCGAGCGGTCACAGAACGGACGATGCACCCGATCCGTTCGCACGACGCGCTGTTCCGCTTCGTGTTCGGCGATGCCGAGACCTTGGCCGAGCTGCTGCGTGCGCAGCTGTCC
>JBILEY010000467.1:0-4251 GCA_044351865.1 Planctomycetota bacterium
TGGGGGCTGGCGTCAGCACGAGCTCGAACTCGAAGGCCAACACCGGGCGCGCGACCAGGGGGTGCATGCCGGCAGGTGGCCGCGGCGGATCGCCGGGCCCTTGCCGGTCCGGGTCGAACACGGCGATGCGCACCGTCGCCGCCAGCAGCCGCCGCGTCGCCGGGTCGTAGTGCAGCACGGCGTCGGTGACCAGGTCGTCGCGGGCGTGGTCGAGGCTGGCGGCGATGCGTTCGAGCTTGCCCTGCAGGCCGGCGTTCGGGCCCGCCAGGGCGTCGAGCAGGCCCTTCCTGGCGTCGCCTCGCCAAGTCGCGAGAACCCGCTGCGCCGGTCGTTCCGCGAACGCGGCCGCTTCGCTGTGCACGACCTCGGCGTCGACGAACGCGCGCAGCAACGGCAACGGGGCCAGCGGGCAATCCGGGGCGGCGCCGTCGGGTTTGCGCCAGCGACCGTCGCCGTGTTCGAGCTGGCGGCCGGCTTCCCCGGTGACGACCGTGAACGGGCCGATGCGATGCAGCAGCAGGCCGCCATCGCCGCGGCCGGTGAACGGGAACACGAGCTGGGCGTCGGCGGAGTCGGGGCCGAACACGCGCACCTCGCCGCCGAAGTCGTGCCCGTTCGCTGCGAGCTGCTCGCTGGCGAGGCGAAGGTCGGTGATGGCACGGATCCGGGCGCGCTCGGCGGGGGTGCGTTCGACCGCCGTCGGACCCGCGGCAGCCGGCGTCGGCGCGGCGGGAGGCTGTGGCGGTGGGGTTGGCGGAGGCGTCTGGGCGAGCAGCGGCAGCGACGAAGCGAACAGGATCAGCACGACGCGCATGGCCGCCTGCGTGGCCAGCGGCATCGAGTCCCTGTCGCCGCGGGTCATCGGCCGAGCAGCTTCTTCTGCGTGTCGTCGAGTGCCGGCGCCACCGCCTTGCCGTGCTCGCTGAGGCGAACGGTGAAGTCGAGGACGTTGGTCTTCTTGCGCGGGCGCACCGGCAGGCCGTTCTCGTAGCGCAGCGGCTGGTTGGCATCGCCGCCTTTCGCCTTCTCGTCCTCTTCCTCCTCCTCGTCGTCGTCGCCCTGGGCCTGCACGGCGCCGCCGTTGACGACGACCACGCGACCCATGCCCGGCATGTCGTCCTTGGTCCAGCAGCGGAACTGCAGCCGCTGCACGAGGCTCGTCGCCGGGTCGATGTGCACGACCAGGTCGAGGGTCGCATCCGGCTTCGGCGCACCCATGCGCTTCTGGTTGTTGCCCCCGGCGCCGATGCGGAAGATCTGCCCCATGCTCTGCACCAGCGAAGTCGGCAGCGCTTCGCTCCACAGCAGGTCGGCGAGCTGGTCCTGGTCGAGCGACGCCGACAGCAGTTCGACCGGCCGGTCGTCGAGAGCTCCGACTTCGCGCACGGCGACGGCGAGGTCCATGGCGGCGAGGCGCTGCAGCAGCAGCTGTGGGTCGGGCACGAAGCCGAGATCGGCGCCGTTGGCGAAACGGCCCTTGCGCACGCACCACGGGGTCTGGTCGTCCTTGGCCAGCATGCGGCGTCCGACGAGCAGCAGTTCGTCGTTGTCGCCGCCGTCGTAGCGCACGTGCTGCAGCTCGGAGTGCCACGAACCCTGGCACGAGCCCTCGGTGCTGCCTCCCAGGCGATTGCCGAGGAACAAGGCGACGGCGCCGTTGCCCGCGTTCTGCGCTTTCTTGTCCGGTCCCCACTTCGCCTCGAAGTGGGTGTCGACCAGGGCCGCACTCTTCTGCAGCGAGGTCGCGAGGCGCTGCTTCGCGGCGGCGAGCTGTTCGGCGGTCAGCGGGGCCGGAGCGGGCGCTTTTGTCGTGGCGGGGGAGTCCTGCGCCGGCAGCAGGCCGAGCAGCGAGGACACGAGCAGCAGCGGGAGCGTGCGCATGGTCGGGCAGGACGAACGTCCGGTCCGAAGACTCTACGCGCTGCGACGATCGCCGCGAATCTCCCGAATGCGCCGCGGGGGTCAGCCGCCGCTGGTCGGCGGCGGCGCGTTGCCGTCGCCGGGGCCACCCGGCCCGGCTCCGGGCTGGCCCGCCGCCGTCGCGCCGCCCGGCGGCTGGTCGCCGGGTTTGGCATCCTGGTGGTTCAGCTCCTGCAGCAGCCTGTTGATGCGGATCGCCCCGGCGATGCCGGCGTCGTGCACGAACTCGAGGCGCGGGATCGTCCGCGTGTGCAGGCCGCGGCCGACTTCGCGCTGCAGCAGCCCGCGGGCGCGCTGCAGCACGCCTTCGCTGTCCTTCTTGGCCTTCTGTTCGCCGATCGCCGTCGGCGCCAGCACCGACCAGTAGACCCTGCAGACGGTGAACTCGCTGTCGAGCTCGACGCGCGTGATGGTGACGAGGCCGAGCTTCGGGTCGGCGATCTCGCGCATCAGCAGCTGGGCGATGCGCTCCTTGATCTGTTCCTGCAGGCGGGCGAGGCGGCGTTCGTTCATCGCGGGGAGATGATCTCGAGCTGGTGGTCGGTCAGCGTGCCATCGCGCCATTCCCGCAGCTCGTTGAGCAGGTGGTCCATGGTGCTGTTCAGGTGCGCGGTGTCACTGCCGGCGACGATGGCGCCGAGGGTGGCGACGTTGACGAGGTCGAGGTCCTCGATCTCGGCGATGGAGACGTTGAACGAACGGCGGAGCCGATCCTTCAACGCCTTGATGGCGTTGCGCTTGTCCTTGAGCGTCTCCGCGTACGGGATCTCGAGGGAGAACTGGAGCACGCCGATGTGCAGCATTGCTTCGGTTCCTGCGAACGCGGTGCGCGGCGGGATCACCCGCCGAGCGTGCGCTTGACGAGTTCGATCTGCACGAACTCGAGCTGGTCGCCGACCTTGATGTCCTGGAAGCCCTCGAGCGTCATGCCGCACTCGATGCCGGCCTTGACGTCGCGCACGTCTTCCTCGCCACGGCGCAGGCTGGCGAGCTTGCCCGACCAGACGACGGCGCCGTCGCGGGACAAGCGCACGGACGCGCTGCGACGGATGATGCCGTCGAGCACGCGGCAGCCGGCGATGAGGCCGAACTTGGACGAGCGGAAGGTCGCCTTGATCTCCGCGTGGCCGATGACGTTCTGCACTTCCTGCGGCGCCAGCAGGCCTTCCATGGCCGCCTTCACCTGGTCGAGCAGCTCGTAGATGACGTCGTAGTAGCGGATCTCGACGCCTTCGCGCTCGGCAGCCTGACGGGCGCTGCTGTCGGCGACGGTGTTGAAGCCGACGATGACGGCGCCCGAAGCGCTGGCGAGGCTGACGTCGGTCTCGTTGATGCCGCCGAGTGCCGAGTGCACGAGGTTCACGCGCACCTCCGGCGTGGTCAGCTCGTCGAGGCACTTCTTGATCGGCTCCAGCGAGCCCATCGCGTCGGCCTTCAGGATCAGCTTGATCTCCTTGGTGTTCTTCTCGGCGAGCTTCGCCGACAAGGTCTCCAGGGTGACCGCCGAACGTTCGGCTCGGGACAGCTCGCGCACGCGGCGCTGCCGTTCCTCGACGACTTCCTTGGCCTTCTTGGCGTCCTCGACGGCGAACAGCTTGTCGCCGGGGGAGGGCAGGCGGTCGAGGCCGAACAGCGTGACCGGCGTCGACGGGCCGGCTTCGTCGAGGTTCTCGCCGTGGTCGTCGATCATCGCGCGCACGCGGGCGAAGCTCTCGCCGCAGACCACCTGGTCCTTCAGGCGCAGCGTGCCGTCGGTGACCAGCAAAGTGACGACGACGCCCTGTTCGGGCGACTGGCGCGACTCGACGACGATGCCCTTGCCGGCCGCGTCGGGACGCGCGTTCAGGTCGAGGATGTGGGCCTCGAGCAGGATGCGTTCGATCAGCTCCGGCAGGCCCTTCTTGGTGACCGCGGAGACCTCGACCATGCCGACTTCGCCGCCGTAGTCCTCGGACTGCAGGCCCTTGATCATCAACTGCTGCTTGACCTGGTTCGGCTTGGCGCTCGGCAGGTCGCACTTGGTGATCGCGACGACGATCTTCACGTTCGCCGCCTTGGCGTGGTTGATCGCCTCTTCCGTCTGCGGCATGACGCCGTCGTCGGCGGCGACGACCAGCACGACGATGTCGGTCAGCTGCGCGCCGCGCGCACGCATCGCGGTGAACGCGGCGTGGCCCGGCGTGTCGAGCACGACGATCGACTGGCCCTGGTCGTTGGTGACCTTGTAGGCGCCGATGTGCTGGGTGATGCCGCCGGCTTCGTGCTTGGCGACATCGCTCTGGCGCAGCGCGTCCATCAACGACGTCTTGCCGTGGTCGACGTGGCCCATGA
>JBILEY010000469.1:0-4230 GCA_044351865.1 Planctomycetota bacterium
GAGCGGCGCGGGATTCCGCTTCGCAGAGCAGGTGCAGGTGGTCGTTGAGGACCGCGTAGTGGCAGAGGCGGAACGTGCCGGCGAGGTTGCGGGCGCAGCCAGCGGCGAACGCCGCGCGAAGGGCTTCGTATTCGCGCTTGCTGCGCAAGCGCGGCAAGCCGCTGCGCAGCTTGAGCGTCACGTGCACGGGGAAGCGCTTCGCCAGCGGGGCGCGCTCGCGGTGGTCGACGCCGGGCCGGCCGGTGATCTTCGGCTTGCGACCAGCACCCTTTCGCGCACCACCGCGCCCGGAGCGGAACGGCAGCAATGGGGCGACACCTTCTCCAGCGGAGCGCCGGCCTGCCGCACGCTGGTCGCGAACAGCCTTCGAGCCACCGACGCGGGCCGCTGCGGCCTTGGTCCGTTCCTTTGGAAGTCGCCTCTTCGCAGCCATGGCGTTTTGATTGCGCACTTATACGACCCGAGTTGCCCTGATGCAAGAATGGAAGCGGGTGAGACCGGTTGGGTCCTTTACAGGTCGGACCGACTCAGGGGATGACACCGACGGGGAACATGGTTGACAGCTCTCCTGAGGCTGGACCGACGCTTCTCGGATGCCATGGAACCCCGATCCGGACCGAAGCAATCCCGAGCGAGCGGCACCGACAGGACCGGGATGGATGGGGTCGCGAGCTCGGCGGGATCGAGCAAGCCGGGATCAGGACCAGTGGCGGCCATCGCCACCTGCTCCTGCCCTCACCCGAGCCGCTTCAGCACCACGATCATCTCGCGTTCGTTGGCGACGAACTCGGCGACGTCGAAGCGGGGGAAGCCCGCACGCGCCTGCAGTTCGACCAGCAGCTGCAGGAACTCCGTCTGCGACCAGCAGTGGAAGTGGATGCGGAACGAGCGCTGTTCGAGATCGAGCACCGCGGCGGCGACCGCCGCGTCGCCTTGCACCTTCATCGCGTTCTGCACGACGTCGACGTAGTGCGCGTGGCGCGAGCCGGCCGGACCGTCCTCGTGGTCGCGCCGATGGTGTTCGACCGTGGTCGCAGCCCGCTCGCTGTCGAACGTGTGCCGCTTGTCTGGCACCGACAGGTAGACGACGCCGCCAGGGCGCACGACGCGCAGCAGGTTGCGCAGCGTGCCGATCGTGTCCTCGCAATGTTCGAGGAAGTGGTTGGCGACGACGAAGTCCTGCGAGCCGTCGGCGACGGTGCGCAGCGTCTCGCCGTCGTCGACGATGTCGACGTGCACGAGACGGCGGCCGGCCTTGCGCGGGTACATGCGCCGCAGTTCGTCGGTGGACGCGATGTCGACGTAGCGGACCTTCTTCGCGGTCGGCAACGGCATCGGGTCCTGCAGCGCGCCGATCTCCAGCCCTTCGCCGCGAACGTGCCGATCGACCACGGTGAGCCGGCCGAGATACTGGCGGAACGGAGTCACCAGCTTCTTGGCGAGGTGCCGCAGGTCGAGCATGCGCCGGTGCTATCGGGCCTTCTGCGTCGGGTCTTGAGCGGCGATCGCCGCGTCCGTCGGGACGCAGGGCGATGCCGGCAGGTCGCCGCCGAGCGCCTTCCACAGCGCCACGGCGGCGAGCGATGCGTCGGTGGCGGCCAGCAGCCGTTCGTCGGTGGCGGCGAGCGCCTGCAGGCGGGCGGCCAACGCCGAACCCTCAGCCTGCAGGCCACTGGTGACGCGTGCCTTGGCCCGCGTCGACGCGATCGCCGCTGCGTCGGCGGCGTCGACGGCCGCCGCGAGACGTTGCCGTTCTCCTTGCTGCTGGGCGAACGCGGCTTCGACGTCGGCGAGTGCGGTCAGCATGCGCTGCGCGAACGTGGCGAGGGCGGCGCGCTGGTTCGCTTCGGCGGCGTTGACGGCGCTGGCCAAGGCACCGCCCTGAAACAGCGGCAGCTGCAGCGACGGACCACCTAGACCCTGCAGCGCGCTGCGGTTGCCGAGGCGATCGAACGATTGCGCTTCGAGGCCGCCGCTGCCCAGCAGGAACAGGCGGGGATAACAGTCCGCCGTGGCGACGCCGATCGCGGCGGTTGCGGCCGCGACCTCGGCTTCGGCGGCGAGCAGGTCGGGGCGCCGCCGCAGCAGGTCGGCGGGCACGCCGAGCGAGAAGGTCGCGGGCACCTGCAGGGCCGCGGTGCGCGCCGGCAGGCGGAACTCGCTCGGCGAAGCGCCCAGCAGCACGGCGAGGCGACGTTCGCCGGCGGTGGCGGCAGCGCGCAGGCGCGGTGGCAGGGCTTGCGCTCGTTGCCACGCCGCGCGTGCTGCGGCTTCGGTGCCCGAGTCGCCGAGTCCGGCCGCGTGCGCGGCGATCGCAAGTTCGTGCAGACGACGTCGGGCTTCGGCGCTCGCTTCGGCGACGGCGAGCCGTTCGTCGAGGTAGCGCAGCTCGAGGTAGCTGGCCGCGACTTCGGCGGCGATGCGGAGGGCGGTGCCGTGCACGGTGGCGGCGGCGGCGTGCTCGCGTGCTGCCGCCGCATCGCGCCGATGGGCGACGGCGCCGAACAGGTCGATCTCCCAACTGGCGGTCAGTCCGACGCGGTGAAGGTCCTGGCGCCTCGGTACGAGGCCCGCGCGCACGCCAGCACCGGCGAGGCCAGCGCCCTGGGCGCTCGCATACTGCCACTGCCGATCGGCGGCGAAGGCCAGCGACGGCAGCGCGGCCGCATCGGCGACGCCGGCGAGGGCGGCCGCTTCGTCGAGGCGCGCCAGCGCCGTGGCCAGGTCGCGGTTGTCGCGCAGCGCGCGTTCGACCAGCTGGTCGAGCACGGGATCGGCGAACGCGCGCAGGCTCGTGCTGGGCGCGTTCGTGGTGTCGACAGCGGCGAACGCGGCGGGAACGGCGAGCGGTGGCTCGCTCGGCACCTCGGGCCCGACGCGGCAACTGCCGAGGAGCAGCAGGGTGGCGACGACCGACTTCGTGGCGGCAGAGGAGAACGACGACGAACGGCTCACGACTGCACCTCCGGCACGCGGGCCAGCGACGGCATGCGGCGCACGAGCCAGGCATACGCCTGCGGCACGAACACCAACGCCAGCGGCGTGGCGCCGAGCACACCGCCGGCGATCACCACCGCTAACGGTGGCCAGAAGTCGCCGCCGCTGAAGGCGACGAACGGTACGAAGCCGACCGCCGTCGTCAGCGTCGTCGCCCACACGTGCCGCAGGCAGCCGCGGATCACCCGCGCGATCGCCGCGGCGTCGCCGGTGCGCGCCTCGGCGTCGGCGCGGATCGCCGCCAGCACGACGATGCTGTCGTTGAAGGTCACGCCGACGAGGCCGGCGAGGCCGATCAGCGGGTTGAAGCCGAGCGGGTAGCCACCGAGCCACAGCGACAGCAGGCCGTAGCCCGCCGACAAGACGCCGACGACGGCGAGCAGCAGCGCGATGACGACGGAACGGAACGCCAGCACCAGCGTCGCCATCGTGATCGTCGCCAGCAGCGGCACGTAGCGCAGCAGTTGCGCGGCGGCCGCGTCGGACTCCTCGGCGTCGCCGCCGAGTTCGAGGCGCACGCCCGGCGGTGGCTGGAAGCCGCGTTCGCGCAGGTTCGCCTGCACGTCGGCGAGCACTTCGATCGGCAGCGCGTCGGCGCCGACGAAGCCGAGCAGTTCGTTGCAGCGCTCGCCGTTGCGGCGCGTGATGGTGGGGATGCGCGTCGTCACCGCGAGCTCGGCGACTGCCGCGACCGGCATCTCGACGACGTCGCCGCCGGTGCCCGCGACCAGCGTCGCTGCCAGCAGCCTGGCACCGTCGTCGCGTTCGCTGCGCGCGCTGCGCACGATCACCGGGATTCGTTCGGTACCTTCGAGCACTTCGCCGGCCGGCATGCCTTCGAGCCAGGCGCGCAGTTGCCGCGCGGCTTGCTCCGCCGACAGGCCGACTGCGCGCAACGCTGCTTCGTCGAAGCGCAGCTCGGCAGCTGGCAGTGCTTCGGGGATCGAGGCCCGCGTGTGCAGCATGCCGGGCGTGGCCGCCATCGCCGCGCGAACGGCTGCTCCGGTCGCGACCAGGCGCTCGAGCTCGTCGCCGACGAGTCGCAGTACGACCGGGGCCGCGATCGGCGGGCCTTGCACGAACGGACGCACGACCACGTGCGCCTCGGGGACCAGCTCCGGCAGTTCGCGCTCGGCCCGACGCACCAGCGCCTTCGCCGCCGCGGCATCGCGCGCGACGACGACGCCCTGCGCGTAGAACGGTGCGTCGTCCTGTTCGAGGATCTGGTTGTAG
>JBILEY010000470.1:0-4206 GCA_044351865.1 Planctomycetota bacterium
CGCGGCGTCGGCGGCTTCGGCCTGGTCGCGGCGGAACCACGCTTCGTCGTTCGGCGCCGGGCTCGCCTTCGACGGTGCCGCCGGCGCGGACCGGGCCGGGGGCACGTCCTGCGGGGCGATCGCCAGCAACAGCATCAGGGCCAGCATGGAGCCTCCGCGCGCGGGGTGGCGCGCCGTGGCATTGTGGCGAGAGCCGCTCGGGACGGGAAGGAGTTCACCACTGATCGGCGTGCCACAAGCCGAGCGCCGCTTCGGCCTCCGGCTTGCTCGGGTTGCACTCGACGCCGACGAATCCACGGTAGCCGAGCTTCTGCAGCTCCTTCAGCACGCGCGGATAGTGGATCTCGCCAGTGCCCGGTTCGGTGCGGCCCGGGTGGTCGGCGAGCTGCACGTAGCCGAGCTGGTCGAAACCGTCGTGCAGGTGGCCGCACAGGTCGCCTTCGCTGATGTGGCAGTGGTAGAGGTCCCAGTTGATCTTGACCATCGGCGAGCCGACGGCGCGGCAGATGCGCACCGCGGCTTCGCTGCCGTAGAGGCAGTGGCCCTTGTGGTCGACGCGGATGTTCATCGGCTCGAGGATCAGCATGATCTGCTCGCGCTCGGCGATCGGGGCAGCGAGCTTCAGGCCGGCGATGATCTGCTCGTGCATCTGCGCCTGCGTCATGCCCTTCACGTCGTTGCCGCCGACGACCGTCATCATCTTGCAGTCGAGCTGCTTCGCCGCTTTGCAGCTGGCTTCGATCTCGGCGACGAAGCGCTCGTGGTTCTTCTGCTCGTTGAGGCCCGGCGAGAAACCCCAGGCGGTGAACTGCGCCACTGCCATGCCAAGTTCCTTCGTCTTCGCCGCGATCGCCGCCAGGTCCTTGCCGCGCCACGGCCAGAACTCGATCGCCGGGAAGCCGAGGTCGTGCGCCTTCTGGATGCGCTCGAGGAACGGCAGGCCACCCCACCACATCTCGACGTTGGCGGCGAACTTCGTCTTCGGCGTCGCCGCGGGACGCTCGGGCTTGCCCTTGGCCTGTGGATCCTGCGCGCGGGCGAGCGGCACGGCGGCGGCAGCGGGAACGGCGGCGAGCAACGAGCGGCGGGTCAGCATGGTGGGGAGCGTCTGGCGGTGGGGTCAAGCGAGCAGGCCGCGCACGATGCGGCCGTGCACGTCGGTCAGCCGCAGGTCGCGGCCGCCGAAGCGGTGGGTGAAGCGTTCGTGGTCGAGCCCGAGCTGCCACAGCAGCGTCGCGTGCAGGTCGTGCATCGACACCGGATCGACGACGGCCTTGTAGCCGAACTCGTCGGTGGCGCCGTGTGCGTGGCCGGCCCGGAAGCCGCCGCCGGCGAGCCACATGGTGAAGCCGAATGGATTGTGGTCGCGGCCGCTGCTGCCCTGCGCGAACGGCGTGCGGCCGAACTCGCCGCCGAACCAGACGATGGTGTCGTCGAGCAGGCCGCGCGCCGCCAGATCGACCAGCAGCGCCGCGATCGGCTGGTCGACCATGCGGCAGTTGTCGCGCAGGCCGCCGGCGAGGTCGTTGTGCTGGTCCCAACGGTCGTGGCCGGTGTCGGGGCACAGCAGCTGCACGAAGCGCACGCCGCGTTCGACGAGGCGTCGCGCGAGCAGGCACTGGCGGCCGTAGACCCGCGTCGGCTCGTACTCGGCGTCGAGGCCGTACATCGCCGTCGTCGCCGCACTCTCGGCGCGCAGGTCGAGCAGCTCCGGCACCGCCGCCTGCATGCGGAACGCCAGTTCGTGGTTCTGCAGTGCTGCGCGCAACGCCGGATCGTCGCCGTCGTGCTGCCGCGTCGCCTGGTCGAGCTCGGCGACCAGCGCGCGCTTGTGCTGCTGTCGCCGCGCATCCTCGCGCGGCCGCAGGTTCGGCAGCGCCTCGCCGCGCATCGCCAGCAGTGAGCCCTGGCAGTGCGCCGGCAAGAAGCCGGAGTGGAAGTTGTCGACGCCGCCCGGCGGCACCAGGCCGCCGTTCAGCACCACGTAGGCGGGCAGCTCCTGCGTGTCGGCGCCGAGGCCGTAGCCGATCCAGGCGCCCATGCCCGGCCGCCCTTGCAGGCCGTGGCCGGTGTGCAGGAAGTAGTTGGCGTTGGTGTGCTCGCTGAAGTCGGCGACCATCGAGTGCACCATGCACAAGCGGTCGGCTTGCGCGGCGAGGTGCGGCAGCAGGTCGCTGATCCACAGGCCGCTGTCGCCGCGCCGGGCGAAGCGCGCACACGGGCCGAGCACGTTGCCGTCGTCCTGGAACTGCGTCGGCTCCTTCGCCAGCGGGAACGGCTTGCCGTGGTCCTGCACCAGCCGCGGCTTGTGGTCGAACAGGTCCTGACTGCTCGGCCCGCCGTCCATGTAGAGGAAGATCACCGACTTCGCGCGCGGCGCGTGGTGGCGGCGCAGGGCCGCGGCGCCGGTGGCAGCGGTCGTCGGATCCTGCTGGGGCCGATCCTGCTGCGACAGATGCAGCAGTGGCAGCGCCGCGAAGCCGTTCCACGTCGACCGCAGCAGGTCGCGGCGCGTCGGTCGCCAGGGATTGCCGGGCACCGGGTTCATCGGCGGAAGCGGAACTCGCTGGTTTGCAACAGCGCGTGCACGAGGTCGGTCCACGCGGCGAGACGCGGCTCCGAGCTCGGCTCCGTCTTCGCCGTCGCGTCGCGCAGGAACGCCCCCGCGCGCTGCCGTTCGTCGTCGCGCGGCGGCCGCGCGAACGCGATCGTGTAGGCACGCGCGAGCACGGCGTCGTCGTCGCCGCCGTCGGCGAGCACGCGCTGCGCGAACGCCGCCGCCATCGCGTGCACGAACGGATCGTTGGCGAGCGCCAGCGCCTGCGCCGGCACGTTGCTGCGATTGCGGACGGCGAGGGGCGCGAACGGCTGCGGCTGGTCGAACGCGGCCAGCAGCGGGGCGCGGAAGTTGCGCCGCATCGCCAGGTAGATGCTGCGGCGGCCAGCTCCGTCGAGCGGGCCTGCCGTACGCGGACGGCCGCGTTGGCTCGGCACGGCATCGAGCGGCAACTCGATGCTGGGACCAAAGCGCGTCGGCTCGAGGCGGCCGGCGGTGGCCAGCAGCGCGTCGCGCAGCGCTTCGGCTTCGAGCGGGCGCACGTTCTGCCGGTGCAGCCGCACGTTCCCGGCGTCGCGCGCTTCGGCCTCGTCGCGCGGCAGGCTCGCCTGGCGGTAGGTCGCCGAAGTCACGATCGTGCGCAGCAGGTGCTTCTGCGACCAACCGTGCGCGATCAGCTCGCGCGCGAGCCAGTCGAGCAGTTCGGGATGCGAGGGCGGATCGCCGAGCGCGCCGAGATTGTCCGCGCTGCGCACGAGGCCGCGGCCGAACAGCAAGTGCCACAGCCGTTTCGCCAGCACGCGCGCCGGCAGCGGGTTGTCCGCCGCCAGCAGCGCGTCGGCGAGGGCGAGCCGGCCACTGCCGTCGCCCGCCTGCAAGGTGCTGGCGCCGCTGAGCGCCGCGAGGAACCGCCGCGGCGCCACCTCGCCCGCCTGGTTCGGGTTGCCTCGGTGGTGGATCGCTTCGTCGCGGCCGGTCTGTTCGACCAGCGCCGGCAAGGTCGGCGATACCGGCAGCGCGTCCTGCAGCGCCGCGAGCTTCGCCAGGGCCGAGCGCACCTGCGGCGGCGGCGTGTCCCACGTCGTCGGCGGCAGTGGCCGTCCTTCACCGCCGGGCGGCGGTTCGGCGTGCGGCGACAGCACGGCGCACTGCACCGCGAGCCAGCCGTTCGCCGGATACTCGTCGTGTTCGTGCTGCGGGTCGGCGAGCTCCGGCGTGCGCTGGTCGATCACCTGCAGCACCGCGTGCCGGCCGGCGAACGAGCCGAGATCGAACGTGACCCAGTGTGCTTCGGCGCGGTCGATCGCGCGCCGCAGCGAACCGTAGAGCGGGTCGCGAACGAGATGGAAGCCGTCGACGTGCAGCACGAGGCGCGAGCCTTCGCCCGCGGTGCGCACGTGCAGGTAGCGCTGGTCGATCGCGAACGTCGGCGTCTGCATCACGCCTTCGCGGCGGGCGCCGGCGACGGCACTGTTCCACCAGGTACCCGGCAGCAGCACGAGCCTTGGCCGTTCGGCGGCTGGATCGGGACAAAACGGGCCGAAGTGTTCGACGAACGCGTCGTTGACCGCGGTGAACCGCAGTGCGGGCCCCGGCATCGAGGGGCGCGATGGCCTGGTCGCATTCGTGTCGGCGAGGAGGCGGTCGTC
>JBILEY010000471.1:0-4200 GCA_044351865.1 Planctomycetota bacterium
ACATGCGAGCGCACCTGCCCCGCCTTGGCGGCGATCGCGGCCAGCAGGGCGCGTTCCCCGCGCAGCGTGCCGAGATACGCACGCAGGAAGCGCAGGCGCTGGCGGTGCGACAGCGCGACCGGCAGCGACGCCAACAGGCCCGCAAGGTCCTTGACCAGCCAGCGCCGCCAACGCCAGCGCGGCGCGAACACCCGCTCGACGTCGAGCAGGGCCGGCGGGGTGCCGCGGCGCGGATCCTCGCTGAACACGTGGTTCCAGTAGAGGTCGCGGTGCACGAGCCCACCTTCGTGCAGCTTGCGCACCATGGGCGCCACGTGCTGCTCCGCGTAGGCGACCAGTTCGTCGAGCCAACCACCGGCCGCCGCGTCCAACGCCCAAGCATCGAGCGAACGTCCGGGCAGCGCGGCAGTGACCAGCAGGCTGCGCCCGGCACTGCGCAGCCACGCGATCGGCGCCGGCACCCGCACGCCCAGCAGCGGCAGCACGTGCAACCAGTGCCACTCGACGGCGGCGTCGCGCCCACGGCCCTGCCGCCACTTGCCGTACAGCAGCGTGCCGGCACTCGCCACCGACACGGTGCGCCGCGTTGGCACGCAACGCACGGTGCGGCCGACGGCACCCTTCCACAAGTCGCGCACGGCCGCCGCGTGCACGCCGGCGACCAGATCGAGCCCGGCACCGTCGGGGCTCTGCGGCTTGTTGCTGGCGTGCATGCGGGCGAGTAGGTTCCTCGGCCCCGCAGCACCGCGCAAGCGCTCTCCCGGCATGAACCAACCAGTCTCCTCCGAAGAGAATCCCTTCCAAGCGATGCAGGCCCGGCTCGATCTCGCCGCGGCCCGCCTCGGCCTCGAGCCGAACGTCATCGCCATCCTGCGCACCTGCGAGCGCGAGATCACGATCAGCATGCCGGTCGTCATGGACGACGGTTCGGTCAACGTGTTCGAGGGCTACCGCGTGCAGCACAGCACGTCGCGCGGCCCGGCCAAGGGCGGCATCCGCTACGCCCCGAACGTCAACCGCGACGAGGTCCGTGCGCTGGCCGCCTGGATGACGTGGAAGTGCGCCGTCGTCAACGTGCCGTTCGGCGGCGGCAAGGGCGGCGTCATCTGCGACCCGTTCAAGCTCAGCAAGGGCGAGCTCGAGCGCGTCACCCGCCGCTACGTGTCGGGCATCATGGACCTGCTCGGTCCGGACCGCGACGTGCCAGCGCCCGACATGGGCACCGACGGCCAGGTCATGGCGTGGTTCATGGACACCTATTCCATGCACCAGCGCAGCTACCTGCCGGCGGTCGTCACCGGCAAGCCGATCAGCCTCGGCGGCTCGCTGGGTCGCATCGAAGCGACCGGCCGCGGCGTCATGCTGGTGACGCGCGAAGCGCTGAAGCACCTCGGCATGAAGGCCAAGGACTGCACCGCCGCCGTCCAGGGTGCGGGCAACGTCGGCATGATCTCGGCCCTGCAGCTGGCCACGCTCGGCGTGAAGATCGTCGCCATCAGCGACATGCACGGCGGCATCCACAACCCGAAGGGGCTCGACCTCGAGGCGGTGAAGGCGCACCTGCAGAAGCACAAGCGCCTCGACGGCTTCGAAGGCGCGTCGAAGATCAGCAACGGCGACCTGCTCGAACTGCCGGTCGACATCCTGGTGCCGGCCGCGACCGAGAACGTCATCACCAGCCGCAACGCCGCCAACATCAAGGCGAAGATCATCACCGAAGGCGCCAACGGCCCGTGCACGGCCAACGCCGACAAGCTGCTCGACCAGAAGGGCATCTTCGTGATCCCCGACATCCTGGCCAACGCCGGCGGCGTCACCGTCAGCTACTTCGAGTGGGTCCAGGACCGCCAGATGTTCTTCTGGACGCAGGAAGAGGTCGAACAGCGCATGGAGCGCATCATGGTCGACTCGTTCGCGTCGGTGGTCGACATGGCGCGCCGCTTCCAGGTCAGCAACCGCATCGCCGCCTACATGCTCGGCGTCAACCGCGTCGCCGAGACGACGCGCATGCGCGGCATCTACGCCTGAGCCGGCTCGCCCGAAGGGCGACCCGGCTCAGCGCTTGCCAGGGCGCCGCAACGCGGGATCCATCCACCGCGAGATCGACGCACTCGGCCCCGCTGCGTCGCCCACTTGAAGGCCGGCTCGCCCGAAGGGCGACCCGGCTCAGCGCTTGCCAGGGCGCCGCAACGCGGGATCCATCCACCGCGAAGTCGACGCACTCGGCCCCGCTGCGTCGCCCAACAGAAAGCCCGCTCGCCCGCAGGGCGACCCGGCTCAGCGCCGCGGGCGCGCGCCGAACACTCGTTCCATCGCGCGGGCGTCGACGATCGTGCCGAGCAGATCGACGTGCAGAGGCAACCCGCCGCGCACCGGCACCCACCAACGCGGCGCGTGCACCGCGTGGCCGTTCGTGTAGGCCCGCTGCCGCAGCCTCGGTGGCCCAAGACGGTCGCGCGCGATGCGGCGCGGCAAGCCGAGCAGAGTCACGACGTGCAGCGACGCACCGATCGCGTCGATGCGAGCGGCGACGACGTGGCCGAAGAACAGGCTTGGCAGCAACAGCGGCGCCGCGGCGAGCCACACTTGCCAACTGGTCGGCGCCGCCACCAGCGCCGCCGCACAACCGAGGACGACCGCCAGGATCAGCACCCGCCACACCCACGCGATCGGACCGTAGCGATAGAGCGCCACCCGTTCGCCGTCAGCCATCGCCGCCGCCCTGCCGGCCGCGCTTGATGTCGCCTCGGTGCCGCTTCTCGTCGACGCGGCGCCGCACGCTGCCGCGCGTCGGCTTGGTGGCGACGCGGCGCTTCTGCCGGACCAGCGCCGAGGCGAGGATCGTCGCCATGCGTGCCATCGCCGCTTCGTAGTTCTGGAACTGGCTGCGGTGCTCGCTCGCGACCACGCACAGCATGCCGTCGGCGTCGAGCCGCTTCGCCAGCACGGTGCGGATGCGCTGCACGTCGTACGGACCGAGCACCGCTTCGGCGGCGACGAGATCGAGCCGCAGGTCGACCTTGGTCTCGGTCTTGTTGACGTGCTGGCCACCGGCGCCGCCGCTGCGCGAGAAGCTCAGGTGGAAGCAGTCCTTCGGGATCATGCGGCCGTCCCGCAGCCAGAGGTCAGAGCGCGACACGGGTCACCCATCCATACCGGGGTTGTTCGCGACGTTGGAAGCCCTCGGCGAGCCACGCCGCGGCGTGCGCGGCAGCGCGCGGCGCGATCGGCCGAGGTGCCTGCGCCCCGAGCGAACGCAGCCGTTCGGCCAGCAGGTCGGCGACGGCGACGGCCCCGGTGAGCACGCCCCCGCCCACCGCCACCGGCAGGTTGTTCCAGTCGAGCCCGGCGCGGCGCACCGCGGCCGAGGCGAGCATCGCCAACGCGTCGACGGCGCCGTGGAGCACTTCGTTGGCGACCGCATCGCCGGCCGCGGCGGTCGCCAGCACCACCGGCAAGTGCTTGGCGACGTCGCCGGAACTCGCACGCTGCAGCACCGCGCCGAGGCGCTGCGGAGCAGGTGCTTCGAACGCTTCGACCAGCGCCTGCGTCAGCAACGTCGGCGGCCCGAGGTCGTCGACCGCGAGCAGCACGGCGGCGGCGGCGCGGCGCACGAGGTCGTAGCCACTGCCCTGGTCGCCGAGCAGGTAGCCGCGGCCGCCGACGCGGTGCAGTTCGCCGTTCGCAGCCCGCGCGATCGCGAACGAGCCGGTGCCCGCCCACAGCAACACGCCAGGGCCGTCGGCGAGACCGGCCGCGGCGGCGGCGAGAACGTCGCCGACGACGGCGACCGGGAAGTCGATGCCGCGCGCGCGCACGCCGGCGACGAGCGCCTGGCTGGTCGCCGCGTCGCCGACGCCGGCCATCGCGCAGACGGCTGCTTCGGGCGGTGTGTCACCAGCCGCCGCGCGCAGCGCCGCCGCGAGGCCATCGCAGGCTGCGTCGAGGCCGTGCACCGCCGGCTGCACGGCGCGCGCGTCACCACCGGGCCGGCTGCCGGCCGGCCACCATTCGTAGCGACACTGGCTGCCGCCGACGTCGAGTCCAAGGAACACCACGGACACACGCTAGTCGGCGAACGCCGTCGGTGCCATGCGCCGCCGTCAGCGCGCCGCCGGCGCGGCGACCCACTTCTGCACGGCGGCCAGCACCACCGCTGGTTCGATCAGCGCCTGGCAGTGCGGCACGCGATCGCAGCGC
>JBILEY010000472.1:0-4199 GCA_044351865.1 Planctomycetota bacterium
GCGCGACAAGGTCGCGTTCGGCATCGCCGGCGTCGTGCCGATGACGACGATCGGCGTGCTGGCGTCGCTGTGCGGCGCGCTCGCCAAGGTGCGCGTGCCGGTGTTCGTGGTGTCGACCTACGACACCGACTACCTGCTGGTCAGCGCTGCGAACTTCGACGCGGCGCGCGCGGCGTTGGCCGGGCTCGGACACGCGTGCCGCGGCGACCTGCCGCGTTGAGCGACGGAGGCCTGGAGCGCGGCAGCGCGAGATCGTCGGCAGCGCGCGGCTGCCGACCGAGGGCGACGTCGATCAGCGCACGCGCGGCAGGCGCCAGCCGGCGATCAGGTCCTTCTCTTGCGGCGAGTGGATCTCGACCAGGTCGATGGCGCGCTGACGCAGCTCGAAGTCGGTCTCGAACGTGCGCGCCGGCGCCGTCACCTTGGTGATGGTGTCCGCCGGCGTCGCGATGGCGCCCGCGGCCACCGCCGCCGCCAGCTGCGCATCGATGTCCGCCTGCCGCAGTTCCTCCGGCAGCGCCGCGTCGCCGAGGAAGATCGGCGCCGCACCGAGCGCGAAGTCGCCGGGCACCAGCACGACGATCTTGCCGGACAGGCCGGCGTTGACGCGTTCGGCCGTCTGCGCGCCGACGTAGAGCACCGGCTCCTTGACCTGGCGCGGCTTCAGCAGCGACGGGTCGGTCGACAGCACCAGCAGCCAGCCGTTGGTCACCCACGGCTCGTCGACGCGATAACGGTGCTGGTAGGGCGTCTCGAGCGTGAAGCGCTCGGCGTGATGCAGCGCCAGCTGCACGCGCGGCCGCGGCTGCTGGGCCACGGCCTTCGGCGTGGCGACCGGCTCTGCGGCGGTCGACGCCGCAGGCTGCCGATTCATCACGGTGACGGCGACGACGACGGCCGCGGCGACGATGGCGACGCCGAGGCCGAGCTTGCGACCGACGGACGCCGAACGAGTGGACGGAGAAGGGTTGTTCATGGGAGCACCGTTCACTTGCGGGTCAGTTCGATGTCGTCCATGCCGAGGCGCCCCTGCGCCGAACCGTGGGCCGGACCGAAGTTGAAGATCACCTTGCGCGCACGCGCGAGGTCGAGCGTGCTGCCGTTGTTGAGGAAGTCCGTCAGACGGATCTTGATGGTCTCGTACTCGCTGTTCCAGCCAGCACCGGTGCCGCACGTGGTGCGCTGGTACGGCTCTTCGATGCCGCCGCCGTAGGCACCGAAGTTCACGGTGCCGCGGTTGCCAGCGTCGTCCTCGATCGACACCGAGAACGTCAGGTCGCCGAGCACCGCCGTCGTCAGCGGGTGGCGCGTGGCCTGCGCCGCGCGGAACGACAGGAAGCCGTAGTCGCGGAAGTTCGGCCGGCCCGGCGCCGTGGCCAGGTCGTAGGTCAGCGCGAAGTTGCCGCTGCCGTCGTAGCCGAACACGCACGCCGACGCCTCGCTGCGCTGCGCGCCCGCTTCGTCGTAGGTGAACCCGTTGAACGGATCGTTGACGTTGTTGCTGAAGTCGGTGTTCGCGTCGTCGCAGCGACCCTCGACGAACGACTGCACGCCGATCGTCACCGTCGCCCCCGACGTCGCCACGTTCGGCGCCGCCGCCGACTGGCTCTGGAAGTTGTCGATGACGTACTTCGCGCTCGGGTCGTCGGTGAACGTCATGTTGACCACGACACCCGTGCCGGTCGGCGCGCCGACCGGCCGGAACGCCTCGAACTGGCGCCACAGGTAGTCGCGCGACGGCACGTCGCCCTTGATGTGGTGGCTGATCAGCGCCAGCAGGTAGCCGCGCATCAGGTTGTGCGTGGTCGTGCGGCCGATCAGGCTCGGGCCCGCGGCCACCGAGCTGCCGCCGCCGTCGTGCAGGTCGCCGTGGCCGACGCCGTAGAGCGAGATGCTCTGGCGCTTGTTCGTGGCGCGCTCGTGGATGCCGTACCAGAACACCTGCGGCGCGTCGGCGCAGCCGTAGACGTCGTCGTCGGCCTGCGCGACCCACAGGTGGTAGTTGGCGTTGTGCGGGTGCGAACCGTTGCCAGCACCTCCGAGCGTCGGCGAGGCACCGCTCCAGCCGCCGAAGTCGACCGGCGCCATGCTGGAGACCAGCTTGATGTCGCCGATGCTGTAGTTCGTCGGCGTGAAGGTGTTGTTGAACAGCCGGTCGTAGGCGCGCGCGACGCCGTCGCCGCCGCGGCTGTGGCCGATCCAGACGATCGTGTCGCCGTCGATGCGACCGTTCAGGATGCCGCCGCCGATCGTCGCCTGGTTGCCCAGGATGTAGTCGGTGTTTTGGAGCGTCGTCAGCGCCGCGGTGTGGCTGCCCGGCACCGTGTCGCACTGGTGGCTCATCACGACGTAGCCGTATGACGCGATGTGGTAGCCGATGTGGTTGTACCAGCTGAAGTCGTGGCCGTTGCCGTGGCTGACCACGACCAGCGGCAGCTGGCCGAGCGAAGCGATGTTGCTCGGGAAGTAGGTGAACTGCCCGAGGAAGCTGCCGCCGGTGTACTGGATGCGCGTGACCGCGTACGGCCCTTGCCCGGTCGCCGTCGCCGTGCCGCCGCGCGCGAGGTCGCGGCAGACGTAGAAGCCGGCTTCGTCGCTGTAGCCGTCGATCATGTCGCTGTCGGCGTCGAACACGCCGTCGCGATCGAAGTCGATGACGACGTCGTAGCCGATGCCGATGCGCGGGTCGCCGCTGGCCGGCGCTTCGCTCGGCCACGGCAGCGTGCCGGTGTCGAGCTGGAACGTGTTCTGCGTGATCGACGTCGCACCCGCCGGGAAGGTCACGACCTGCGCCGCGCCGCGCACGTCGACCAGCGCCGGGGTCGCATCCCACTGCGCCGCCGTCTTCTTCGCCGTCACGTAGACGTCGGCGGTCTTGCCGGCGACGTAGCTGAAGCGCGGGTCGATGCCGAGGTGCACCGGCGTCTGCTTGTTGATCGCCGCCACGTGCTCGAAGAACGGCGCCGTCGCCAGCGGCCGGCCGGCCAGCTGCGGCCGCGCCACCATCGTCAGCGACGCGCCGTTCGACACCGAAAGGCCGCTCGGCGCGTTCGGGTCGAGCACGACCGCCGCGAAGTAGCCCGTGACCGCGTGCAGCACTTCGTTGTGCGGCACCGCCAGCGGGAACGACAGCGTGCCGCTCGCCGGCACGAGGCCCAGCGGCACGATGGCGAGGCCCGGCGTCAGGCCGAGCGGCACCGTCACGCCGAACACCGAGGTCGGACCCGGCGTGGTGTCGAACAGCAGCAGCGCCGGCAGGCCGGCGCCGGCATTGAGATCGACGGTGACCGACGCGCCGAGCGGACGCGTGACCGCCGGCAGACTGTCCAGTGTCAGCGTCTGCGCCGCGGCTTCGGCCACGGCGAACGCGACGACCAGCGCGGACGCAGCGAGAGTTTGGATTCGAGTCACGGGAGCATCCTGTGGGCCGCGTGGGTTCGCCGACGCGGCAAAGGGGTCACTGGTAGGTGTAGGGACGGGTCACCGAGCAGCCGCCCGGCGTGGTGATGACGACGGTCGCCGGGCCGGAGACTCCGGGCGGCGTGGTGCAGAGGACGACGGTGGCGGACACCGAGGTCACGTTCGCCGGGTTGCCGTTGAACGTCACCGTCGTGCCGGGTGCGAAGCCGGTGCCGGTGGCGAGCCACGTCTGGCCGCCGGCCGCAGTGCCACTGTTGAACGGGGTCGTGTTGACCACCGGGTTCGGATTGAACGCGAACGTCGCCTGGGCCGCGTCCGGATTGGTGACCCGCACTTGCGAGCCGCACGGCACGCCGGCCGGCATCGCGAAGGTGATCTGCGTCTTGGTGATCGTGATCGGGGTCACCGGGATGTTGCCGGCCTGCACGGTGGCGAACAGGGAGAAGTTGTTGCCGTTGACGGTGATCGTGCCACCGACCGCAGCCGAGTTCGGCGTGACGCCGCTGATCGTCGGCGCCGGCGCCAGGCTGAACTGCGCACCGATGGCGTTCGTCAGTTCGATCACCGACGGATTCAGCGGCTGGCTCGCCATCACCGCCTGGAACGTCAGCGGCAGCGTCAGCGGAATGCCGGGCGGCACGGCCAGCGTGTAGGGCGCGGTCGAGCTGCCGATGTCGATCGGCAGCAGCAGCGGGAAGCACGCGTTGCCGAACGGCGTCGGCGTCACCGTAGCACCGTTGGCGATGCCGACCGTGAGGCACAGCACGAACGGCGCCGAG
>JBILEY010000473.1:0-4174 GCA_044351865.1 Planctomycetota bacterium
TGCTGCAATGCTCGCGGCGTTACCGCAGGGATGACCGCGACTACGACGTGGCGGTGTGCGCGCCGCGCGCGAACAACACAGCGAACGCTGCATCGAGCTGCGCGTGGTCGAACACGAAGCCGTTGGCCGGCAGCACGCCCGGTCCCGGTCGCTGGCTGAACAGCAACAGGTCGCTCATCTCGCCGAGCAGCAGCCGCAGCGCGAACGCCGGTGCTGGCACGAACGCCGGCCGGTGCAGCGCCTTGCCGAGCGCGCGCACGAATTCGCGGTTGGTCACCGGCGTCGGCGTCGTCGCCAGCACCGGCCCGCGGTAGCGCTCGTCGGCGAGCGTCGTCGTGATCACGCGCACGAGGTCGTGGCGGGTGATCCAGCCGACCCATTGCCGGCCGCTGCCGAGCGGGCCACCGATACCCAGGCGAAACGGCAACAGCATGCGCTGCAGGGCGCCGCCCGACGGATCGAGCACCATCGGGATGCGCAGGTGCACGATCCGCGTGCCGCACGCTCGCAGCGGCTCGGCGCCGGCCTCCCAGGCCTTGGCCACGTTCGCGAGGAAGCCGTCGCCGGCGGGGCTCCGTTCGTCGAGCACCTCGTCGCCGCGGTCGCCGTAGACGCCGATCGCCGATGCTGCGACCAGCACGCGCGGCGGCTTCGGCAAAGCGGCCAAGGTGCGGCACAGCGCCAGCGTCGCCGGACCGCGGCTGTCGGCGATGCGCTGCTTCCGGGCCTTGCTCCAGCGGCCGCCGGCGACGTTCTCGCCAGCGAGGTGCACGACGGCGTCGATCGCACCGAGGGCAGCGACGTCGACGGCACCGCTCGCCGCGTCCCAGTGCGCCGTCCCGGCCGCGGGATCGCGGGACCGCACCAGCCGGACCAGTTCGTGGCCCTGCTGCTGCAGCGCGGTCACGACCGCGCGGCCGACGAATCCCGAAGCTCCGGTGATGGCGATGCGCATGGGGTGGGCGGGCCGGCTTCGTGGGGGAGTCGCTGCCGGATGCAGATCGCGTCTATCATGGCCACGACATGGTCGCTTCGCCCCGATTGCTTCGCTTCGCCGTCGCCATCGCCGGGTTCGCAGCCGCTGCCAACGCGCAGCACGACCTGCACCAGCGCGTCGACGCGGCGCTGAAGAAGGCGCGGCCGGCGCTGCTGGCACACCTCGCGGCCGCGACCAACGAAGGCGCACCCGGCGAGCTGGCGCTGGTCACGCTGGCGGCGGTGCACGACGGCGTGCCGACCGACGACAAGCTGATGGCGAAGGCGCTGCAGAAGCTGGCGAAGGCGAGGCCGGAGCAGACGTACGACATCGCGCTGCGCCTGCTGGTGCTCGAGGCCTGCCCGCAGGTTCCGGACCGCGAGCGATTGAGCAAGGAGGACGGTCGCGACCTGCTGGCGCATCGCAGCAAGCAGGGTGCGTTCCAGTACGGACGTTCGCCGTCGACGTGGGATCTGAGCAACACGCAGTATGGCGCGCTCGGCCTGCGCGCGGCCGCGGCGCTGGGCGTCGACATCGATCGCGGCGTCTGGGCGAAGCTCGCCGCCGAGATCGGCGAACAGCAGGACAGCTACGGCGGCTTCGGCTACGTCGAGCGCCGCACCGACGGCGACAACGGCTATGCGTCGATGACTGCGGCCGGCATCGCCGTGCTGGCGATCTGCCAGCAAGCACTCGGCGAGTCGGGCAAGAACGACACCAGGCTTTCGCAGCGCATCGCGCGCGGTTGGACCTGGTTCGACGCGCACGCCAAGTCGATCGGCGACAAGAAGGAGCGCTGGAGCTTCTACTTCCACTACGGGCTCGAACGCGCGGCGATCCTGTGCGACGTCGACAAGGTCGCGGGGCGCGTCGACTGGTACGCCGAGGGCGCTGGCATGCTGCTCGAAGAACAGCTGACCGGTGGTGGCTGGCAGAGCCCCACCGACGGCATGCCGGGTGGCCACCAGAGCAACGGTCGCGGCGATCTCGTGCCGACCTCGTTCGCGGTGCTGTTCCTGCGGCGCAAGTTCCAGAAGACGCCGAGTGGGCCCTACACGCCCCGCATCGTCCACCTCGCCAACCTCGGCCCCGCCAGCAAGGATGCCGACGTCGACGCGTGCGCGCAGCAGCTGACGGCGCGCGGCAAGGCGGCGATGGCGGACGTGGTGAAGGGCATGCGCAGCGACGTGGTGACGCAGCGGCGCGCTGCGGCGAAGGCGCTGGCGGCGATCGCCGGCGACACGTTCGGCTTCGATCCGCTCGCCGATCGCGACGCCGAGGGCGCGCGTGAGGCGGTGAAGAAGGCGGAGCTGTGGGCGCTGCAGAATCGCTGAGCGCGGCTCACCGGTTCTGCGCGTAGTGGCGCAGCAGGCGCGGCGCCAGTTCGTACAGCGGCCACGTGCCCGCGACCGCCCGCGGATCGTTGCCCGGCACGAAGCCGTCTTCGCGCCACGGCGCCAGCAGGTCGGGGCGGTTCGTGATCACGTGCACCGGCACGTCGAGCCTTCGGTCCTCCGGGCACGCAACGTCGACGGCGCTGAGCGGCGGCTGGTGGTCGCCGAGCAGCAGCACCAGCGACGGCCGCGGCAGGCGCGCCACGTAGCCAACCGCGGTGCGCAGCGCGTAGTCGAGGGAGTCGGCGTAGGCCGGCAGCAGCTCGTCGCCGGCCGGCACCTGCGTCCACGACACGTTGTGCACGATGCCGGGGCGCGCGAAGTCGCCGGGCCGCACCGTCCAGTCCGGCAGGTAGCGCGGCGTCTCGCTCCACGGCGAGTGGCTCGACACCGAGATGAACGTCGTGAACAGCGCGCGCTCGGCGGGCTGCACCACGCGTTCGAACAGGTGCAGCAAGGCCACCTGGTCGGGCATGCGTCCGAACGTGTAGACGTGCCCGTCGTAGGGCAGGTCCGGCTGCATCAGCGACTGCGCGAAGCCGTAGAAGGTCGCGCCTTCCGGCCACGGCACTGGCATCGCCGGCATCACTTCGACCGTGTGCCGACCGGCGGCGGCGAACAGCTTCGGCAGCCGCGGCCCGTCCGTCTTCAGCACGGTTTCCCACGTGCGCTGGTCGGGCACGCGGATGCTGGTGAACAGTTCCTGGTGCGCCTTCCACGAGCCGCCGCCGGTGAACGCCGGATGCACGAAGCCGCAGGTCGACGCGAAGTCGCGCGCACGCAGCTCGGCGTCCAGCTCGGTCCACAGCGCGGTCGTGCGCGCGGCGAGATCCGGATGCCGCCAGGCGACGCCGCCATACGACTCGACGAAGAGCACGTGCACGTCGATGCCGCGCAGGCCTTGGAGATCGTGCGGAGCGGCTTGCATACGCGCGATGCCGGCCGCGATCTCCTCGTGCATGCGGGCCCGGCTGCCGTCGAGGTCGAGCCAGACGACGATGGCGCGCTGCGTGCACTTGCCGAGGGCGAGCAGCGTCGACGGTTGCCAGCCGAGCGACGGCATCAGGCCGAACACGAGCCACGCGCCGAACAGCGTGAACGGCGCCCGCAGCGCGCGGCGGTCTTGCACGGCGGTGGTCGCGCGCGCGAAGGCGAGCACGAACAGCGGCAAGGCGGCGACGATGGCCAGCAGCACCGTCGCCTGCAGCCAGCCTGGCCAGCGCTGCATCAGCAGGTGCACGAGGCCCTGTACCTGCAGGATGTCGACGAGCTCGAACGGCCGCTGGAAGATCAACGGGAAGAGCACGATCGGCTGGCCGAGCAGCGTGACGATCCACAGCAGCAGACCGGCGATCCAAGCGCCGAGGCGAACGCGCCCGGCGGCGCGCGCCAGTAGCGCCAGCGCCGCCAGCGCGATCAGGTCCGGCGATGGCCGGCACGCCGTGGCGAGCCAGGCCGGCACGTCGAGGCTCCACGGTGCCGAGACCACGACCTGCAGCACGAGCAGGATCGTCAGCGCCACGCAGGTGCGCCGCGGGGTCCACGTTCGCAGGTCGCGATCGTCGTCGGGGCGAGCGGTCATGGGCGTTCGATGGTGCGCACCGCGATGCGGGCGCGGTAGCAGCAGAGGCGGCGGTGGTGCAGTCGCTCGAGCGCGATGCCACCGAGGAAGGCGTCGACGACGTGGCGCAGCGAAGGGATCGGCAGCAGCGACGCGAGGCGCAGCCATCGCCGTCGCGCGCGCAGCGTGCGTTCGTCGCTCGCGGGCACCTGCGGCGTCAGGTCGAACTCGGCGCGCGTGGTG
>JBILEY010000096.1:0-14129 GCA_044351865.1 Planctomycetota bacterium
GGTCACGACGAACTCCTCGACTTCGCTGCGACCCCGGAAGGTGAAGGTGTCGCCGTCGGCCGATCGCAGCAGACGCAGTGGCTGCCGCGGCGCGTTCGCGTCGGCGATCGTGACCACGTCGTCGCCTACAGCCGATCCGTCCTCATGGCGAACGGTGACCCGCAGCAACGACGGCGCCTCCGCGTCGACCGGAACCTCGAGCACGCCGACGTCCACGATTCCCGTCGCATCGGGGCGCGCCAACTTCGCCGCAGGGATCCGATGCGTCCAAGGCTCGGCCAGCGACGCGGCATCGACGAGCAGCAATCCGTCGACCGACTCCGCCGCCTCCGGACAGTCGACCCTCACGACGAAGCTGCCGTTCCCGGTGTTCTCGACGCCGCCCTCGGGGGCGCGCGGCACGTTGGTGCCCGGCTTGGAGTCCCGGTCGAGCCGCGCGTTCACTCGGAACGGGCCGAGCGGCTGCCCGTCCGAGCGGCGCAGCGTGCCGCGGAGGCGCAGATGACTGGCCGGAACCACGACGCGGTGCGTGAGGACCTGGCCGGGGCGCTCCGGACCGACGACGGTCGCGTGGGGATCGTCGAGGGCGACCGGCTCGCCCGCTCCCGTCGCTCGCCGCAGGGACCAGGTCCGCCCCAGTGGCACCTGCTGGAACACGGCGAGCCCCGCGGCGTCGGTGCCCGCGGCGCGGTCGTCGGCGAACAGGCGCGTCACCTGCGGCTGCCCGAACACGTCCTCGATCCGAACCCGAAGGGTGCCGCCGACCGGCACCGTCACCTGGATCGGCTCCCCGGCCCGCAGCATCGCGTAAGTCACGCGGCACGCGTTCTCCGAAGACGTCAGGTCGTCCGGTGCGATGACGAGGGTGCGCGACCGCTGCCACTCCCACAGAAAGAACGTGATCTGGGCATGCGAGAGGACCGTCACCCCGTCGGCGTCGGTCGGTGGCAGCAGAACCCGCTGCGGCACCCAACCTTCCTGCCGCTCCCATGTCGCCACGAGCGACAGGTCCGACACCGGCCGCCCTTCCGCATCGCGAACGATCACCCTCGCGGTCAGGTCGCGCTCCAGTTCGATCCGCTGCTCGAATCGGCTCTGCACGCGCAGGTCGTCGCAACGGAGCAACCCGAAGTGATCCCCCGCACGCACGCACACCACGGAACCGTGGCCAACGGTCACGGTGGCGCGGCCGGTCGGGTCGGTCGTGGTCGAACGTCCACGCGCACGAAGGAGCTGCTCGACGTCCGCCCGTTCCTGCCGCATCTCCTGCTCGCTGTAGCGGACCTCGGCGCCGGCTGCAGGCCGCCCGTCGCCGGCGAAGACGCAGGCGATCCGCAGGGAGAAGCGCGGAGACGACTCGGCAACGTCGCCGTGCGCATCGGGTGCTTTGCGCCCCAACTCGGGCAGGGGCACGCTTGGCCGGTCGGCAGCGAGGGCATGCGACGCAGCGGCGGCGGCTGGATCCGTCGCCGCGGGCTGCGGTGGCGGCGCGACCGTCGACCAAAGGGTCGTCGACCAGAGACCGGCGGCCAGCAACAGCGCCAGCAGGGCGACCGCCAGCATCCGCGAGCCCTTTCGTGGCGCCATTCTCAGAGCCTACCGCGGCCAGGGAACCGCCCGTAAGCAGCCGGTCAGCCGAGCGTCTTCAGCGCGTCCTGCACCAGCTTGCCGTCGGCGAGGCCCTTGTACTTCGCCATCCACTCCTTCATGAAGCGGCCCATGTCCTTGCCGCCCTGGTAGCCGATCGCCGCGGCGACCTCCTTGACCTTGGCCGTGACCTCCTCGGCCGACATCTGCTTCGGCAGGTAGGCGGTGATCACGTCGATCTCGAACTGCTCCTTCGCGACGACGTCGGCGCGGCCGGCGGCCTTCGCCTGCGCCACCGAGTCCGAACGCGTCTTGATCGCCTTCTGCAGCACCGCGGCTTCTTCGTCGTCCGGCAGGTTGTCGACCTTGGCGTCGATCGCCTTCTTCTTCAGCTCGCTGATCAGCATGCGCACGACTTCGAGGCGCGGCTTGTCGCCGCCCTTCATCGCCGTCTTCATGTCCGCCGTGAGCTTCTCGAGGTAGTTGGCCATGGTCACTTCTTCTCCGCGGCTGGCGCGGTTTCGGTCGACTCGGGTTCTTCGCGCGGAATGCGCGCCACGCCGACGAGCTTGTCGTCGCCGTTGAGGGCGATGCAGCGCACGCCCTGCGTGTTGCGGCCGACGATGCTGACCTCGCCGACCTTGGTGCGGACGATCTGTCCGTCCTTGGTGATCATCATGACCTCGTCGTCGTCCGCGACGGCGAGAACGTTGACGACCTTGCCGTTCCGGTCGCTGGTCTTGATGTCGATGATGCCCTTGCCGCCGCGCGACTGCAGGCGGTACTCCTCGACCAGCGTGCGCTTGCCGTAGCCGTTCTCGCAGACGGTCAGCAGCGAACCGGTGCCGTCGGTGACGACCATGTCGCACACCGCGTCGCCGTCCTCGAGGCGGATGCCCCAGACGCCGACGGCGCTGCGGCCCATGGCGCGTGCGTCCGCTTCCTCGAAGCGGATCGACATGCCGTCGCGCGTCGCCAGCACGATCGTCTGGCCGGCGCGGCAGAGGTTGACGCCGACCAGGCTGTCGCCCTCCTCGAGACCGACCGCGATGATGCCGCCGGAACGCGGGCGGCTGTACTGCTCGAGCGCGGTCTTCTTGATCAGGCCCTTCTTCGTCGCGGTGACGAGGAAGCGATCGTCGAACGCCTCGACGCGCAGGATCGCGGTGATCTTCTCGCCATCCTGCGTCTCGACGACGTTGGCCAGGGCTCTGCCCTTGGCGGTGCGGCCGAAGCTCGGCAGCTCGTAGACCTTCCGCCAGTAGCAGCGACCGCGGTCGGTGAAGAACAGCAGCGAGTCGTGCGTGCTGGCGACGAACAGGTTCCACAGGAAGTCGCCTTCCTTGGTCTCGGCTCCGCTGACGCCCTTGCCGCCGCGTCCCTGCGTCCGGTACTGGTCGAGCGCGGTGCGCTTGATGTAGCCCTGGTGGGTGACGGTGACGACCATCATCTCCTCCGGGATGAGGTCCTCGGCGACGAAGCTGCCGACCTCCTCGTCGCTGATCACCGTGCGGCGGTTGTCGCCGTACTGGTCGACCATCTCGCGCAGGTCCTGCTTCATCAGCCCGAACAGCACCGTGCGGTCGGCGAGGATCGTCTTGTAGTAGACGATCTTGTCGGTGACCTCCTTGTGCTCCTGCTCGAGCTTCTCGATCTCGAGGCCGGTCAGGCGCGCGAGACGCATGTCGAGGATCGCGCGCGACTGCAGGTCGGAGAACTGGAAGCGCGCCATCAACCTCAGGCGCGCGTCGTCGCTGTTCGCCGACTTCTTGATGATCTCGATGACCTCGTCGATGTTCTGCACCGCGAGGCGCAGGCCTTCGAGGATGTGCAGGCGCTCTTCGGCCTTCTTCAGCAGGAAGCGCGTGCGCCGCTTGATCACCTCGATGCGGTGATCGCGGTAGCACTCGAGCATCTGCTTGAAGCCGAGCGTGCGCGGGCGGCCGTCCAGGATCGCCAGGTTGATGATCGAGAACGTGCTCTGCAACGGCGACAGCTTGAACAGCTGGTTCACCGTCACCGTCTCGTCCTCGACGCCCTTCTTGAGCTCGACGACGAGGCGCAGGCCGACGCGGTCGTTGCTCTCGTCGTTGGCGTCGGAGATCGAGTCGATCTGGTCGCTCTTCACCAGGTGGTCGATGCGCTCCAGGATCGTCGTCGTCTTGATCTGGTAGGGCACCTCGGTGAACACCAGCAGCTTGCGGCCCTTCTTCTCCTCGACGTGGTACTTGGCGCGCACCACCACGTTGCCGCGGCCGCTGGCGTAGGCGTTGCGGATGCCGCCGCGGCCCATGATCGTGCCGCCGGTCGGGAAGTCGGGGCCCTGCACGACCTCGAGCAGTTCGTCGAGCGTGACGTTCGGGTTGTCGAGCAGCTTCTCGATCGCCTTGGCGACCTCGCGCAGGTTGTGCGGCGGCAGGCTCGCGGCCATGCCGACGGCGATGCCGGTCGAGCCGTTGCAGACGAGGTTCGGGAAGCGCGCCGGCAGCACCGACGGCTGCATGCGCGTGCCGTCGTAGTTCGGGATCTCGTCGACGGTGTCCTTGTCGAGGTCCTCGAGCAGGTGCATCGCCGGATAGCCGAGCCGCGCCTCCGTGTAGCGCATGGCCGCGGGCGGGCTGCCGTCGATGGCGCCGAAGTTGCCCTGGCTGTCGACCAGCGGGTAGCGGGTCGAGAACGGCTGCGCCATGCCGACGAGGGTCGGGTAGACGACCGACTCGCCGTGCGGGTGGTAGTTGCCCGACGTGTCGCCGCAGATCTTCGCGCACTTGCGGTGCTTGCTGCGCGGCCCGAGGTTGAGGTCGTTCATCGCGACCAGCACGCGGCGCTGGCTCGGCTTCAGACCGTCGCGCGCGTCGGGCAGAGCGCGACTCAGGATCACGCTCATCGAGTAGTTCAGGTAGCTCTCCCGCATCTCCCGCTCGAGCAGGAGATCGGTGATGCGGCCGCCGGTCGGCGGGGTCGGATCGGTCATGAGCGCACGGAGTCGGGTCGGTGGAGACTGTCGGCGAAAAGCTCATTCTTCACGGCCGCTGCGCAGGCTTCAACATCGCTGGCGCCACGCTAGCATCGCCGGCTTGGCGGACGCCCGGACGGCGGTCGCCAGGACCAGCCGCCCACCAGCAACCCGCACCTCCGGAGCCCCACCTTGTTCGACAAGAGCGTCATCCTCCTCGTCGTCTCGCGCGAGATCCTCGAAGGCTCCGTCGTCGACCGCAACGCCGCCTTCATCAGCAACCGCATCGACGACATCGGCTACCGCGTGCGCACCATCCAGGTCGTCGACCGCGTCGAGACCGAGGTCACCGCGGCGATCAAGTGGGCGCTCGAGCAGAAGCCGACGTTCGTGCTGCTGACCGGCGGCATGGGCCCCAACTGGGACGACAGCTCGCGCGGCTGCCTCGCCAAGGCGGTCGGCGTGCCGCTGGTCGAGGACAAGAAGGCGCTCGAGTTCGTGCAGAACGCCTACCGCCGCCTGCACGCCAAGGACGTCGTCGACGACGCCGAGATGACCGACGCCCGCCGCGGCATGGCGATGGTCCCGACCGGCTCGATCGTCTACGAGAACACGGTCGGCACGGCGCCGGCGGTGCAGCTGACGGTCGGCAGCACGACGGTGTTCCTGCTGCCCGGCGTGCCGGCCGAGATGCAGCGCTTCTTCACCCAGCACGTGATGCCGGTGATGAGTGCGGCCGGGCCGGACACCGTTCGCGGCGAGCGCCAGGTCGACTACCACGGCCACGACGAGTCGTCGATCAACAAGGCGCTGGCCGAACTGGCCAAGCGGCACCCGCACGTCAGCCTGCGCACGCGCGTGCAGGGCATCGAGGGCGCACGCACGATCCGCCTCAACCTGGTCGCCGAGCACGAGGACGCGGTGCAGCTGAACGACCTGCTCGACAAGGCCGAACAGGACCTGCGCAACCGCCTCGGCCTCGAGCTGCGGTCGCGGCCGACCGACGCGTCGGTGCTCGGCGATTGAGCCGGCGCCCGGCCGCCACCGGCGGAGCTCGCACGCCGCCGTTCGCCGCCCGCCTGCTGCGCTGGTACGAAGCCGCGCGCCGCGACCTGCCGTGGCGGCGTTCGCGCGACCCGTGGGCGATCTGGGTCAGCGAAGTGATGCTGCAGCAGACGCGCGTCGAGGCGGTGAAGGAGCCGTTCGCCCGCTTCCTGCACCGCTTCCCGACGCCGGCCGCGTTCGCCGCCGCCAGCGACGACGAGCTGCTGCACGCGTGGCGCGGCCTCGGCTACTACCGCCGCGCGCGGCTGCTGCGCGACGGTGCCCGCGCGGTCGTCGCCCGCCACGGCGGTGCGGTGCCGCGCGACGTGGAAGCACTCGGCGACCTGCCGGGCATCGGCGACTACACGCGCGGTGCTTTGGCCTCGATCGCGTTCGGCCTCGCCGAGCTCGCCGTCGACGGCAACGTCGACCGCGTCGCGGCGCGCCACTGCGGCATCCGCGACGGCGTCGACACCGCGGTCGGCAAACGCGCCGTGCGCAACGCGGTCACCGACTGGCTCGACCGCGACCGCGCCGGCGACTTCAACCAGGCGCTGATGGAGCTCGGCGCCACCGTCTGCACGCCGACGTCGCCAGCCTGCGAACGTTGCCCAGTCGCCGCCGACTGCCAGGCTCGCGCACTAGGGCTCACCAGCGAACTGCCGGTCAAGAAGCCGCCTCGCGCCGCCGTCGAAGTGACTGCGCGCGCCGTGCTGGTTCCCGGCCCCGGTGGCCTGCTCGGCCATCGTGTGCCCGACGGCGAGCCGAACGCCGGCCAGGTCGACCTGCCGGGCGAAGGCCCGCTGCGCAGCGTCGACGCCGCGGACCTCGCCGGCCTGCTGCGCGAACGCTTCGATGCCCGCCTCACGGTCGGGCCGGTGCTGGCCCGCGCCAAGCACGCGATCACCCACCATCGCATCACCATGCACGGCCACGCCGCGACGCTCGCCGCCGGGGCGCGCGCCATCGGGCGCTTGCAGTGGTTCCCGCTCGCCGGCGACGCGCCGTGGACGACGTTGGCGCGCAAGCTGTTCCGGCAGGCGCTCGGTGCCGACGGCACGCTGCGCGCGTGACCTCGCCGGACCGTTCGCTATGGTTCCCGCCCTGACTTTTCGCGCAGCCACGAGGAACCCGCCATGAGCCTGATGTCCGGCAAGAACGTCGTCATCTTCGGAGTCGCCAACAAGCGCTCGATCGCCTGGGGCATCGCCCAGGCGCTGCACCGCGAAGGCGCCCGGCTCGCGCTGACCTACCAGAACGATCGCATGGAGGAGCCGGTGAAGAAGCTCGCCGCCGAGCTGCCCGGCGACACCGTGCTGGTGCCGTGCGACGTCACCGTGCCCGGCGACATCGACCGCTGCTTCCAGCGCCTCGGCAACGATTTCGGCCCGCTCGACGGCCTCGTGCACTCGATCGCCTTCGCCAAGCGCGAAGAGCTCGGCGGCCACTTCGCCGACACCTCGTGGGACGGCTACGCGCTGGCGCAGCAGGTCAGCGCCTGGTCGCTGATCGGCCTGGTCAAGGGCGCCCTGCCGCTGATGGAAGGCCGCGACGCCGGCGTCGTCTGCCTCAGCTACTACGGCGCCGAGAAGGTCGTCACCAACTACAACGTCATGGGCGTCGCCAAGGCAGCGCTCGAAGCAAACACGCGCTACCTCGCCAACGACGTCGGTCCGAAGGGCGTGCGCGTCAACGCGATCTCGGCCGGCCCGATCAAGACGGTGTCGGCGATGGGCGTCGCCGACTTCGGCTCGCTGCTCGACACGATGGCGCAGAAGGCGCCGCTGCGCCGCAACGTCGACCAGGCCGACGTCGGCAACACCGCGCTGTTCCTGCTGAGCAACCTGTCGCGCGGCATCACCGGCCAGACGATCTACGTCGACGCCGGCTACAGCATCATGGGTGCGTGAGGCGCGCGGGGCGACCCGCGACGACCACTATTTCTGGCGAGCGTTCGCACGGTTCCCGACGTGCAATGCGGCCCGCGGACGATCGTCGTCCGATAGGAGGCCGCTCATGAACGTCAGCTTCTTCTATTTCGTGCAGATGATGATGCTCGGCCTCGCCGGCCTGCTCGGCGTGCCGATGCCGATGGCGGTGCCGCCGCTGCCCGACCAGCCGACGCTGCTGCACGTCGTGCCGGCCGACGCCCTCGCCTTCCTCGCCTGGAACGGCACCGCCGAGGCCGATCCGAAGAGCGACAATCGCGCCGAACGGCTCGCCGCCGAACCCGAGGTGCGCGCGATGGTGGCGCAGCTGCGCGCAGGGCTGGTCGCCATGGTCGCGCGCGAGGGCCAGACGCTGGCGGCGGACACGATGACGGTGCTGACCGACGCGCTGCAGCGCCCGGGCTGCGTGTTCGTGCGGAACCTAGGCCCGAAGCCGATCCTCGACGCCGGCGTGGTCGTGCAGTTCGGCGACGGCAAGGCGGCGGCGATCGCGCTGCTGCAGACCGTGAGCCAGCGCGCCAAGGACCAGAACGAAGGCACCGGTGCGGTGCATGCCGACATCGTCGTCGACGGCGTCACGTTCCATTCGTTCGGCACGCCGGCCGACAAGCTGTTCGTCGGCTGGGCCGAAGTCGACGGCTGGGTCGCGCTCGCGTTCGGCAAGGAGACGCCCGCTGGCATCGTCGCCGGCCTGCGCGGCAAGAGCCGCGGCATCGCCGACCACGCCGACTACCAGACGCTGGCAGGTGGCTGTGCGGTCGCACGCCCATGCACGAAGTCGTTCGTCGACCTCGGCAAGCTGCGCGCAACGTTCGAGCACTTCGGCGCCGAGGGCCGGCAGACCGCTGCGGTCTTCGCCGCCCTCGGCCTCACCGGCGCCAAGGCGATCGTCGCGCAGGCCGGACTCGAAGGGCAGGGCTTCGTGCAGCGCGCAACCATGCACGCGCCGGCCAAGGACGGCCTGCTCGGTGCCTTGCTGCCGCAGCCGCTGCTGGTCGACGAACTGCTGCAGGTGCCGATCGACGCGCAGCTGACGCTGGCCGCGCGCCTCGACGGCCGCAAGGTCGAGCAGGCGCTGCTGCAGTTGATGGCGGCGGTGACCGGCGAAGACGTCGCGGCCGAGTACGAACGCAGCTTCGTCGACGAGTTCCCGCAGCAGCTCGGCGGCGCACGCTGGCGCGAGGACCTGCTCGACCAGATCGGCGACCAGCTGACCGTGTGGAACTCACCGGGCCAGGGTGGTGTCGGCTTCACCGGCCTCACCGGCATCGTGCCGCTGCGCGATGCGAAGGTGTTCGCCGCCGGCTTCGCCAAGGTCATGGGCGTGATCCAGCAGCAGATGCCGAGCAAGGCCGACCTCGTCGCCCGCGGCGACCGCTTGCGCCGCGGCATGGAGACGTTGGAGTCGTTCCAGATCGGCGAGGCGGTCGCGCACTGGGTCAACGACCTCGACGACCATCCGTTCGCGCCGACGTGGTCGGTGGCGCACGGCCACCTGATCGGCAGCCTGCTGCCGCAGCCGGTGCGCGCGTTCCTCGGCGGCCAGCCGGCCAATCCCGAGCAGTCGCTGGCGAAGCTGCCGGAGATCGCACGGCGCGGTGCGGCGTCGCTGCTGTGGCAGTGGAACGCCAAGGACGTCGTCGCCGTCGGCTATCCGATGCTGATCGCCGCGCTGCGCACGTTCGACCGCGAGTGGCAGCGAGAAGGCTTCGACTTCGACGTCGCCGATCTGCCGCGGCCGTCGGTGCTGCTGCCGCACCTCGGCCGCGAGCTCACGACGATCACCGCGGTAGAGAACGGCTGGCAGCTGCAGCGCACCGGCACGATCCCGTCGTTCGATCCGCTGACGTTCGCGCTGGGTGTGGGGCTCGCAGCGATGGTCACCGAGATCCGCTGACGCCGCGCGATCTCGGCGCCCGTGTCAGAAGCCGAGCGTCAAGCGCACCGGGTTGCCGATCTGCCCCGCCGCCGGCGACGACGCGAACGCCGTCGGCTGCACGACGAGTTCGAGCCCACCGAGCTGCGGCACGTTCGGCACCGGCAGCGGCAGCAGCGTCACGCCCGAGGCATCGCCGAGCGGCGCCCCGACCAGCGACGTGAACGCCGGCTCCAGATGCAACGCACAGCCCGGCAGGAACGGGAACGGCACGACCGCCGGCAGCGACAGCCAACACGCGACCGGCACCCCGGGTACCGCGCCGAGCACGGCGATCGTGCTGGTGGCGCCAAAGCGTGGCGGCGTGGCGAAGGTCGACAGCCCGACCGGCGCGCCGCAGCCTTGGCCGAACGCGTTCGCCGCGGCGAGGCCGGCACCGCCGATGGTGAACCAGCCATTGCTCACGTCGCCGAGCGTCGGCACGCCCGACGGCTGCACGCGCACGAGCGCCGTGTTGCTGCTCGGCTCGGTCGCCCACACGCTGCAGCTGGCGCCGGGCACGGCGCGCGCCAGCGGCCGCCACGTGGCGCCGGCGTCGGTCGACAGGTCGACGTCGAAGGTCGCGAAGCTGCCGGCGACGCTCCACTGCACCTGTTGCTGCGTGCCCGCGATCCACTGCTCGCCGCCGTTCGGCGACAACACGGTGACCTGCGGTGCGGAGCCGATCGGGCACGTGTTGTGGCCGAACACGATCTCGCCGTTCTCCTTGCCGATCGAGACGTCGACGCGCCCGTCCTGATCGAAGTCGGCGGCGACGCCGCTGGCTGGCAGGCCGGCGTCGATCTGCGTCAGCGAGACGGTGGCGGCGCCGAACGGATCGTCGACGAAGGCGACGTTCTGGTTCCACCACTGCGTCGTGCGCGGCAGGCAGATCTCGAGCTGGCCGTCGCGATCGAAATCGCCGAGGAACGGCAGTGCGCCCGACGCGACCGGCACCGTGATGGCGTTCGCGAACTGGAAGCCCGGCAGACCCCGATGCAGCCGCAGCTGGCCCTGGTCCGCAGCGACGATGTCGAGGTTGCCATCGCCGTCGATGTCGCCGGCGGTCGCGTTGAATGCCCCACCGCCGAGGATGCGCGTCGTCGGCGCCCCGAACACCCCCGTCGGCCGCCCGGACGCACCGAGCAAGCCCGGATGCACGGTGGCGAAGAAGCTGCTGCCGAAGACGACGTCGAGCGCACCATCGTGGTCGACGTCGAACAGCTGCAGGAAGACGTAGGAACCGGTGCTGGCCGGCGAGAGCACAGGAGCGCCGAAGGTGCCGTTCGGCACCCCGTGCGAGCCGCCGCCGCGGATCGTCGTGACCCCACCGCGCACCATCACGAGATCGGGGATGCCGTCGACGTCGACGTCGCCGACCAGCAGTCGCTGCGCCACCGGCTGCAACGACGGCTGCCCGAGCTGCCGCGAGTCGGCGAGGACGAAGCCGATGCTGCCGGGCGCGCTGGACGTGTTGCGCCAGAACTCGACCACCGGGTCCCATTGCGCGGGAGAGCCGACCTGCACGGCCCGCGACATCAGCAAGTCGGGCCGCCCGTCGAGATCGAAGTCGGCGACCACGACCCGCGGCGTCAGCCCGAGCGCTGGCACGGGCACGTTCGCGAACGAACCGCCGCCGAGGTTGCGCAGGATCGTCAGCGCCACGCCGTTGCGCACGACGGCGAGGTCGAGTCGGCCGTCGCCGTCGAAGTCGGCGGGGAGCTGGTCGAGCACCAGCTGGCTCACGCTGAGCGAGCTGGGCAGCGCAACGTTGGTGGCGAAGCTCGAGGCGAGCGCACACTGCGCCACCGCGGGCATCGTCGACAGGGCCAGGCCCGCCAGCGGGGCGAACCAGGCGAACAGGGAGGAAGGAACGGGGAGAGGGGTCTGGGACAGGCGCATCGGACCAATTGGCTAGGGCCAAGCGGGAAGGTGCGGAGAGAGAGGGCGCTTCTCTAGCGACGACCCGAACGTGGGTCCCCGCCTGTCGGTTCACTCCCCGCGCCCCCATTCTGGCACGCGCCGAGCGCGCGGGAAGGCCCTGCTGCGGTGCGGAGGTGGCGGCGGGCGCCACTGCCCCGTCTCGCGAGCCGCAGACTCGCCCCGCCGCAGCCGAGCCAGTAAGACGCGGCGATGGACCAGCGCTTCGACTTCGTCCGCCGGCAGACGAGCCGCATCGTGCTCGGCCGCGACGTCGCCGCGCGACTGCCCGGGATGCTGCGCGAGCTCGGTGCGCGTTCGCTGGTGCTGGTCCACGACGAAGTGCTGACGCCGACCGCCGAACCGCTGGCGGCGGCGATCGGCGCGCGCCTCTGCATCGCGCTGCCCGGCGGCGAACAGGTCAAGTCGCTCGCGCAAGTCGGCGCGCTGGCTAGCCGCCTGCGGGCGAGCGGCGCCGATCGCGGCACCACGCTGGTCGCGCTCGGCGGCGGCACGATCGTCGACCTCGTCGGCTTCGTCGCGTCGGTGTGGCTGCGCTCGGTGCCGTTCGTGGCGCTGCCGACGACGACGCTGGCGCTGTGCGATGCAGCACTCGGCGGCAAGAACGGCGTCGACCACGACGGTCGCAAGAACGAGCTCGGCACCATCCGCCAACCCGACCTGATCGCCGGCGACATCGCCTGGCTGCGTTCGCTGCCCGACGACGTGTTCGCCGAGGGCTTCGTCGAAGCCGCGAAGATGGCGGCGGTGCTCGACGCCGAACGCTTCTCAGCCCTCGAACGGCTGGCGCCGCGACTGCGTGCGCGCGACGACGACGCAACGCTCGTCGCGATCGGCCACGCCGCGGCGATGAAGATGGCGGTCGTCGTCGCCGACGAGACCGAACAGGATCGCCGCCGTTGGCTCAACTTCGGCCACACCATCGGCCATGCGCTCGAGTCCCTCGCCGCGGGTGCGCTGCGCCACGGGCCGTGCGTCGCGATCGGCATGCTCGCCGAGTGCCGCGCCGCTGCCGACCACGTGCCCGCGGCGGTGCACGAACGGCTGCGCGCCCTGCTGCAGGCGCTCGGCGCGCCGGTCGAGTTCCCGCGCGCGTTCGCGGACGCAGCGCAGCTGTGGTCGCTGGCCCAGCACGACAAGAAGGCGCGCGACGGCGTGGTGCCGATGATCGTGCCGACGGCGATCGGCAGCGGCGCCGTGGTGCCGCTCGACGCAGTGCGGCTGGCGAAGGCGTTGGCATGAACGCGCGACGCGGCTGTCGGCGGCCCACCGCAGGAGCGGCGACGTGAGCGCCCCGCGCGCGGTGCCCATGCTCGGCTGGCCAAGCAGCGCCGAACTGCTGCTGCCCGGCAGCAAGAGCGTCGCCAACCGCTTGCTGGTCGCTGCCGCGATCGCGGCCACACCGACGCGTCTGTGCGGTGTGCCGGCGAGCGACGACGTGCAGCACCTGCTGCAAGGGCTGCGCACGCTCGGGCATCGCGTCGACGTCGATGTGGACCGCGGCGATGGCGGCCTCGGCGACAGTGCCACCGTGACGGTGACACCGCGGACGGCCGCGACGCCCGGCGCCGGCGAACTGTTCTGCGGCAACGCCGGCACCGCGCTGCGCTTCCTGGTCTCGCTCGCAGCGATCACGAAGGGCACGTGGACGGTGACCGGCGATGCGGCGATGCAGCGGCGACCGATCGGGCCGCTCGTTGCGGCGTGGCGGCAGCTCGGCGTCGACGTGCGCGACACGAACGGTTGCCCGCCGGTGCACGTGCGCAGCGAAGGGCCGCCAGGCGGCGGTGTGGTGACGATCGATGCGAGCGTGTCGAGCCAGTTCGTGTCGTCGCTGCTGCTCGTCGGCAGTGCGCTGCCGGACGGGATCGATGGGCGCTACGCCGGCGATGCGGCGTCGCGCGAGTACACGCAACTGACCTGTCGCAACCTTGCAGCCTTCGGCATCGACGCCAGCACCGACGATCACGGCGCCCGCGTGCAGCCGGGCCGCGCCGCCGCGAAGCGCGAGCTGCTCGTCGACGGCGACTGGAGCGGCATGGGCGTCTGGACGTGCCTCGCCCACGCCACCGGCGCGCAGCTGACGGCGCGCAACCTCGTGCGCGATTCGGGCCAGGCTGACGAAGGGCTCGGTGCGCTGCTCGAGCAGCTGCCAGCACTCGGCGACACGATGATCGACGTCGCCACGATGCCGGACCAGTTCCTGAACCTCGCGGTGCTGGCCGCGCTGCGGCCCGGCACGACGACGTTCGTCGGCGGCGCCAACCTGCGCGTCAAGGAATGCGACCGTCTGGCCGTGGCCGCGCGCGAACTGGCGAAGCTCGGCGCCGACGTCACCGAACTTGCCGACGGCCTCGTCGTGCACGGCGGCCGCGCACTGCACGGCGGTGTCGTCGATCCGGCGAACGACCACCGCGTGGCGATGGCGTTCGCGCTGCTCGGTCTATTGTCGCCGGGCATCGCAATCGCCGATCCAGCGTGCGTGGCGAAGAGCTACCCGACGTTCTGGCGCGACCTCGACCTCGTGCTCGCGGCCCGGCCGCCGCTGGTGCTCGTCGGCATGCGCGGCGTCGGCAAGACCACGCTCGGGCGCACGTTGGCGGCCCGCACCGGCGCTGGGTTCGTGGACGTCGACGAGCGCTTCGTCGCGCTGCATGGCCCGATCGCCGCGTTCGTGGCGCAGCACGGTTGGCCGGCGTTCCGCGCGCGCGAAGCCGAGCTGGTCGCCGCGTCGCTG
>JBILEY010000474.1:0-4162 GCA_044351865.1 Planctomycetota bacterium
GCCAGATCGACGCCAGGTGTTCGGCGTGGCGGCTCTGGTAAGGCTGCTGGCCGAGCAGGCGGTCGACCAGTTGTTCGTAGGCGCGTTCGTCGCGCGCGTAGGCGGCGGTGAACGCCGCGAGTTCTTCGGGCGTCGGCGGCAGGCCGGTCAGCACCAGGAACAACCGGCGGCACAGCGTCGCCGCGTCGGCGAGTGGGTTCGCGGCCAGCGGGCCGCGGGCCTGGGCGAGGAATCGGTCGATCGGGTGCGGGTCGGCGCCGGCCGGCACCGGCGTCGGCTGCGGCGGCACGAACGACCAGTGCGGCTCGTAGACAGCACCTTCGGCGATCCATGTGCGCACGATCGCGCGCTCGGCGGCGGTCAGCGCCGTCTTGCCGCTGTCGGTTGGCGGCATGCGGTCGTCGTCGTCGCGGACGATGCGCCGCCACAGCTCGCTGGCCTCGGGGTCACCGGGCACGATCGCCGGCGCGTCGTCGCCGCGCGGTTGGATCGCGGGGTCGCGTTCGTCGAGCCGCAGCTCGGCGGCGCGGGTCTTCGCGTCGGGGCCGTGGCAGCGGAAGCACTTGTCCGCCAGGATCGGCCGCACGTCGCGGTCGTAGCGGACCGACGAAGCGGCTTGCGCGGCGAGAGGCGCCAACGCGAGCGAGACGGAACACAAGCCGACAGCGAGACGAATCGGCGGCATGGGCGGGAGCGCCGGGGGCAGGGCGGCGCGTGGCGCATCTTGCCGCTCGCGCGGTCCGCTGTCAGGCCCCGCGCCAGGGTCGCCGCAGGAAGTTTCTGCGGCGCGTTCGTCAGGGCGTCACTGCAGGCCGACGGTGTGCTTCAACGCCGGGCTCGAGCCGGTGATCAGGTTGGGGCCGCCGAACAGGCCGTCGAGCACCAGGAACTGCGTGTAGAACTGCGCGCCGAGGAAGGCCGGGTTGTAGCCCGCCGGGATCACCAGCGGCAGCGTGCCGGTGGCGGTGGTGCCGGGCAGCAGGAACACTTCCCACGCGAACGCCGACGGCGTGACGCTGATCAGGCAGCCCGGCGCGATCAGGCCCGGCAGGTTGAGGCCCGGGGCCAGCGGCGCCAGGTCGACGAACAAGGCACCGATCGTGGTCGTCGGCGGCAGGTCGGTGGCGTTCCAGGTGATGCTCGCACCCGGGAACATGCGGCCGGCGGGGCCCGCTGGCGTGGTCGCCGACTGCACGGCGACGAGGCCGATGTGGTTGGCGATCTCGGGGCCGGTCGAGAACGGGAGCTCGAGCGACAGGTCGCGCGACTGCGGGTTCTTCGACGGCACGCCGGCGATGTTGCCGCGCGTGAAGCCGGTGATGCCGACCCACTCGCGCGTGGTGCCGGACGACGCGCCGCCGGCGATCTCGGTCATGTTGCCGTAGCGGAACTCGACGACGCCGGTGGCCTGGAAGAACACCGCCTGGAACGTGTTGACCGAGTGGCCGCCCGGGGTCTGTTGCACGTTGGCGCGCGCGACCTCGAACCAGGTCACGTAGGTCACCGCCTGGCCAGCACCGGCGCTGGTGTCGTTCTGGATGTGCAGGCCCGAGTTCGGGTTGCTGCTGCTGTTGCGGCCGCAGTGGAAGTCGTGCCACAGCGGCGCGAAGCGCACGGTCTCGGTCGCGGCGGTGCCGAGCCACTTGTCGCGGGTCGGCACCCAGGTCTGCGTGGTCGTGCCGTTGTCGAGGAAGATGAAGCCGTTGGTGCTGACGCGCAGCTGCGTGGCGACGCCGCCGACGTAGTTGAAGACGTAGCCGAGCGGGAACGTGATCAGCAGGTCGTCGGCGGTGCTGTTCGGCGTCGCGTTGAGCCTGGTCAGGTCCGGCGGCGTGGTGCCGGCCGTCACCGTGTACACGTTCGGCGTCGCCGGGCTGTCCGGCGTGATCACCAGCGTGCGGTTGGCGAGGTCGAAGCGCTGCGTGTGCTTCCACTCCTCGTAGAAGCCCGAGGTCGAGCCGTTGCAGCCAGCGCCGTAGGTGTCGACGCGCGCCGGCACGAGGTTCTGGTAGCCGCCGGTGCCGAAGAACTCGAGGTTCATCACCGGCCCGTTCTCGCTGAGGCCGCCGGTGGCGCCGCTGGCGTCACTCGACGAGAAGCAGGCGACGCCGGGCGTGTTGGCCGCGACCTGCTGCGTCGGCACCAGTCCGATCGACGAGCCGATCGTGAAGCCGGGCGCGTTCGGCATGACGATCTCGACCAGCAGGTTCGGTTCCGCCGAGTTCGGGTCGAGGCTGATCGCCGAGCCCAGCGCCAACAGGTCGATCTCGATGTGGAAGTTGTTCGGCGACGTGCCGAGCGATGGGGCGACGTTCAGCGACGCGATCGTGCCGACCGGTGCTGGCGTGGTCGTGTCCGGCGCGATCGGCGCCCAGTTGGTCGCGAACGACGGGCTCAGCGTCGACGTCGTCAGCGACGTCGTGCCGAGCTGCACCGTGGCGCCCGCGAAGGACTGCCCGCCCTGGTTGCACTCGGTGTCCTCGCCGCGGAAGCGCAGCTTGCTGATCGTGATCGGGCCGGTGATGCCCGACGCGGTGAAGTGGGCGGCTTCGTAGACCACGACGAAGCGCCCGGCCGAGCTGCGGAACAGGTTCAGCGACCCGGCGGTGTGGCCGACGTCGGCACCGAGGTGGTGGGTGGACGGCACCAGGGCCTGTTGCACCTGGGCAGTGGTCGAAGCGGCGAGCGCCGCGAAGACGAGGAGCGGGAGGGAGTAGCGCATGGGATTACAACGAGGGCGCGCCGACCGAGGGCGCCGAACGGCCGAGAATAGCGACGCCCGAGGCGAAGCCCAGGTGGCAGGGGCGCGCAGGGCGGGTCGCCACCGCGCGGCAGACGTCGCTGCAAACGAACACGGCCGCGCGATGGCGGCCGTGTTCCAGTCAGCAGCGGGAAGGCGCGATCAGTTCAGACCGATCGTGTGCTTCACGGCGTTGCTCGAGGCGGTGATCAGGTTCGGGCCGAAGAACAGGCCGTCGAGCACGAAGAACTGCGCGAACAGGTCGACGCCGAGCAGGCCCGGGCTGTAGCCGGCCGCGAGCGCCAGCGGGACCGTGCCCGTGGTCGACGGCGTCGGCGCCAGGAAGGTCTCCCACAGGATCGCGTTCGGGGTCAGGCTGATCATGCAGCCCGGCGCGGTGAGGCCCGGGATCTGCAGGCCCGGCGTGAAGCCGCCGAAGTCGACGAACTGCGCGCCGAGGGTCGCGCCCACCGGCACGTTGACGGCGTTCCAGGTCAGGCTCTGGCCCGCGAACAGGCGGCCGCCGTACTGCGCGCCACCGACGAACGGCGTCGCCACCGGCACGATGCCGAGGTTGCCGCTGCTGCCTTCGACCGACGTGTTGAACGGGGTTTCGGCCGACAGGTCGCGGCTCTGCGGATCGACCGAGTTGCCGGCCGCCAGGCGACCGCGGGTGAAGCCGACGATGCCAGCGCTGCCGCCGACCGTGGAGCCCGAGCTGCCGACGAAGGCCGGCATGCTCTGGTAGCGGAACTCGACGTTGCCGGTGGCCTCGAACATCACCACCTGGAAGGTCCAGTTGGTGTGGCCGGGCTGGGCGACGGCATTGAACTCACCGACGTTGAGCCACGTCACGTAGGTGACGTTGTTGCCCGGGCCGCCGGTGGTGTCGGTGATCGCGTGCAGGCCCGCGAGCGGGTTCAGCGCGGTGTTGCGGGCGCCGTTCAGGTCGTGCCAGTAGGGCGCGAAGCGGGCCGTCTGGGGCGTCGTCGCGGTGTTGCCGAGCCACTCGAGCATGGTCGGGCTGAAGTCGGAGAGGGTCATCGCCGCGTCGAGCCAAACGAAGCCGTTGGTGCTCGGCTTGACCGAGGTCGTGTTGCCGCCGGGGTAGTTGAACGTCCAGCCGAGCGTGTGCGTGACCACCGCGTCGTCGGCGGTGCTCAGCGCCGCGGCGCCGATCTTGGTCGCGTCGACGGCCGGGGCGCCGGCGACGACCGTGTAGAAGTTCGGGGCCGCCGCATTGTCCGGCAGCAGCGTGAAGCCCGAGCCGTTGTCCCAGGCATCGCCGTTGATGTACGACTGGTGGAACGTCGACGGCGAGCCGCCGCAGCCGGCACCGTAGTAGGTGTTGCGGGCCGGGATCACGTTCGTGTAGCCGCCGGTGCCCACGAACTCGAGGCCGATGACGGGCGGCGCCGTCGA
>JBILEY010000475.1:0-4148 GCA_044351865.1 Planctomycetota bacterium
GACCGGGGCCGCGATCGGCGGGCCTTGCACGAACGGACGCACGACCACGTGCGCCTCGGGGACCAGCTCCGGCAGTTCGCGCTCGGCCCGACGCACCAGCGCCTTCGCCGCCGCGGCATCGCGCGCTACGACGACTCCCTGTGCGTAGAACGGCGCGTCGTCCTGTTCGAGGATCTGGTTGTAGTAGACCGACGGCACGCTCTGGCCGGCGACCCACATCGTGTGCACGACGTCCGCTTCGCGCCGCAGCGCAGCGTCCGCACGCTGCAGCAGTTCGTGCGTTCGTTGCAGCGAGGCGCCGCCTTCGGCCCAGATCTCGACCTGGAACTGGTCGCGATCGGCGGCGGGGAAGAACTGGTCGCGCAGCGTCGGCACCACAGCGAAGCCGGCCAGCGCCGGCAGCAGCGTCAGCAGCAGCAGCAGGCGCGGCCGCCGCAGGTGTCGAAGAAGGCGCGTCGCCGGCGAGGGCGGGTGCGGCGTCGACGGGTGCGCGGGGGCGATCACCGGCGGCAACGGCAGCAGGCCCGCCAGCGCCGCGACGACCGTCAGCGACAGCACGAGCGACACCAGCAGCGACACGATCACCGTCGTGCCGATCGTGCCGACGAACTCGCCGACGTTGCCCTGCAGCAGCAGGATCGGCGCGAACGACAGCACCGTGGTCAGCGTCGACGCGAACAGCGGCATCGCCAGCGTGCGGCTGGCGGTGCCCACGGCGTCGGCGGGTGCGTGGCCGTGGTATCGCAGGTCGGCGACGGTGTCGCAGACGACGATGGCGTTGTCGATCAGCAGCCCGATCGCGACCAGCAGGCCGAACAGGCTCATCTGGTGCAGCGGCACGCCGAGCAGCTGCATCACCAGCAGGATCGCCGCCGCGGCGAGCGGCAGCGTCGCCGCGACCAGCGTGCCGACGCGGCGGCCGAGCAACGCGGCGGTGACCACCCAGATCAGCAGCGCGCCGAGGAACAGGTTCCAGCCGAGGTCGGCGAGGCGCGCGTTCGTGTAGACGCTCTGGTCGAACACGACCTCGAGCGCGACCGTTCCCTGCAGTTCGTCGGCGAACGACGCCACGATGGCGCGGCCCGACTGCGACCAGGCGTCGGCGAGGCGGTCGGGTTGCATGCGCGCGCCGACGAGCACGCAGCGTTCGCCGTCGACGGTCGCCAGCGCCACCGGCGGCTCCAGGTGTCCGCGCCGCACGGTGGCGATCGCAGCGAGCTCGGTGGTGGCGGCGCCCGCGGCGGCGATCGGCACCGCGCGCACGCGGTCGAGCGTGGCGAACTCGCCGGCGACGGTCACCAGCGGATCGGCGGCGCCCAGGCGCAGCGAGCCAGCGGGCTGGCGCGTATCGGCGGCCGCCAGCGCTGCGGCCAGCTGGTCCATGCCGAGGCCGCGCGCGCCGAGTTCGCCGGGCGCTGGTTCGACCAGCACGCGTTCGTCGACGTCGCCGTGCACACGCACGATCTCGGTGCCGTCGAGGCGGCGCAGGCGGTCGGCGAGTTCGTCGGCGTAGCGGTGCAACAGCAGCTGGTCCGGCGCAGCGGACGCGCGCCAGCGCAGCGCCACGATGAGGCCATAGGCCGCGGCCCCGCGCTGGTCGTCGAGCCACGGCCGCGTGACGCCGGGCGGCAGCGTGCGTTCGGCGCGATCGAGCGCACTGCGCAGATCGGCGAGCACCGGCGCCGGATCGCCGACGTCGTCGGCGAGCTCGAGCGCGATCGACGACACGCCCAGCGACGACGTCGACTCGATCTCCTTGACCTCGGCGACCTCGCGCAGCTCGCGTTCGAGCGGCTCGGTGATCTGCGCTTCGACCTGCTCGGCGGAAGCCCCGGGCAGGAACGTGAGCACCACCGGATTGCGGTTGGTCAAGCGCGGGTCTTCGAGCCGCGGCAGCGAGCGCAGCGCGTTGAAGCCGCCGACGAACAGGATCACCAGCACCAGCACCAGCAGGTGCGGGTTGCGCAACAGGGCCGTCGCCATCAGCGCACCTCCGTCGGCCGCACCGGCATGCCGGCGAGCACGTGGTCGGCGCCGGAGACGATCAGCAGATCGCCGGGTTGCAGTCCGCCGGTGACGACCACCCGTTCGCCGAGCCAGCTCGCGACCTGCACGTCGCGATGGCGGGCGACGTGGGCGCCGTTGCCGTCCGGCGCGGCGACGAGGCAGCGGAACAGGCCGCGTGGCCCGCCGCGCAGCGCCGCCGGCGGCACGGCGAGGCCCTGCACTTCCCCGTCCGGCAGCGCCACGTGCACGAGTTCGCCGTCGCGAAGGTCCGGGCCAGGGGCCAGCGGCAGCAGCAGGTCGACGGTGCGAACGCGCGGGTCGACGGCGCCGGCCAGGCTGGCGTTCGTCGGCACGAAGGCCAGCGGGCGTTCGGCGCGGGTGGCGACGGCCGCGGCAGCGAGGGCGGTGGCACCCCGCTCCGCCGCGCGCATCGGCACGCCGACGCGGATGCGCCAGCCGTCGTCGGCGACGAGGTCGAACGCGGGCGCGCCGGCGGCGACGACTTCGCCCTTGGCGATCGTGCGCGCCAGCACGCGCCCGGCGAACGGCGCGCGCAGCTCGAGGTCGGCGAGGTCGCGGGCGAGCCGGCGGCGCTCGGCCTGCAGGCGGGCCACCGTCGCCCGTTGTGCGTCGAGCTGTTCGGGGCGGGTGCCGTTGGTCAGTTCGGCGAGCTGCGCCTGCGCACTGCGCAGTGTCGCCGCCGCGATCGTCGCTGCGCGGCTGGCGCGGTCTTCGTCGTCGATCGACACCGCGGCCGCGGCCAGCGCGTCGCGCGTGCGGGTCGCGGTGGCCGCCGCCCGTGCGGCCTCCGCCTGGGCCGCCGCCACCGCCGCCTCGGCGCGTTCGATGGCTTCGCGGCGCGGCCCGGCGACGAGCTCCGCCAGCAGCGCTTGCGCGGCGGCTTCGGCAGCGACCACGGCGTCGAACGCGGCCTGCGGGCGCTCGCGGTCCAGGCGGGCCAGCGGTTGGCCGGCGGCCACCTGGTCCCCGGTGTCGGCCAGCACTTCGGCGACGACGCCGCCGAGCTCGAAGCCCACCGCGCTGCGCTGCACCGCCTCGATGCGGCCGGGCAGCCGCAGCGGCGGCCGCGCCAGCTGGCCGAGCTGAACGCTCTGCACGGTGACTGCGGTCGGGGTCGGGCTGGCGGCCTCGTAGCCGGCGCCTCGCGAACAGGCGGTGAGCGCCAGCAGCAGGGTCGCGGCGGTCGGGCGGGAGCGGCGGCGGTGCAGCCGCGGGCGTCGATCGTGGTCGGGGTGGTCGCAGTTCATGCGGGCTGTGCGCTGGCCGAAGTTGACATCGACAACATAGAGCCGAAAGTTGACACTGTCAACTCGCGGCGCGGAGCGGCGGCGGGCACGCGCCCTTGTCGCGGCGCCGGCCGTCGCCGAAGGTTGTCGCCGCCGCCGATGCCACGCCGCCCTCGCAAGCCCTACCACCACGGCGACCTGCGCCGCGCCCTGCTGGACGCCTCGATCGCGATCCTCGAGAAGTCCGGGCCCGAGGCGCTGACGCTGCGCGCCGCCGCGCGCAAGGCGGGCGTCTCGCACACGGCGCCGTACCGCCACTTCGCCGACAAGAGCGACCTGCTGGCGGCGATCGCCGAGGAGGGGTTCCTGGCCCTGCAGAAGGCGATGCAGGCGGCCGCGCAGAAGGGCAAGAACGCGATCGACGCGCTCGAGCGGTCCGGTGTCGCCTACGTGGCGCTGGCGCTCGAACACCCGGCCCACTGCAGCGTGATGTTCGGCCGCGATGCCGCCGACCTGCGGCGGGCGACGAACGCGAGTCCGCAGGTGGTGGCGTCGCACACCGCTGGGCACGCGGCGTTCGCGGGGCTCGTGCAGCTGATCGAGCAGGCGCAGCGCGACGGCTACATCCGGAAGGGCGATCCGCACGAGTTCGCCTACGTCGCGTGGTCGACCGTGCACGGCATCGCGACGCTGGCGATGACCCGCATGCTCGACGGCGAGGACGAACAGCCTTGGGACGTGCCGACGACGCTGGCGTTCGCCAAACGCGCGTTGGAGACCCTGAGCCGAGGCTTCGCGCCGGCCGGTTGACGGGTCGGCTTCCGGCTTTCCGCCACAGGTGCTCAGCATCCGCCCATGCCACGGCCGATAGGGCCGCCATGCGTCGGTTCCGTT
>JBILEY010000098.1:0-14073 GCA_044351865.1 Planctomycetota bacterium
GCTGCTGGAGCGCGCCGAGTTGCGGTTGGCCGATGGCCTGACCGTGATCTCGGGCGAGACCGGCGGCGGCAAATCGCTGCTGATCACCGCCCTCAAGCTGCTGCGCGGTGAGAAGGTCGCGGGCTCGCTGGTCCGCCACGGCAAGGACGAACTGCAGGTCGACGGCGAGTTCCGCCTCGGCAAGGGCGAGCGCAGCGCGGCGATCCAGAAGCTCGTGCACGAGCTCTGCGGCGGCGTCGTCGAGGACGACCTGTTGCTGGTGACGCGCATCGTCGACCGCCAGGGCCGCACGCGCGTGCGGCTCGGCGGCCGGCCGGCGACGTTATCGGCGCTGCGCGAAGTGGGCGCGATGCTGCTCGAGATCCACGGCCAGGGCGACTCGCGCGCGCTGATGCGGGCCGAGGCGCAGTGCGAGACGCTCGACGCGTTCGCCGGTTGCTCGCCGCTGCGCCGCGAGTTCGCAGCGGCGCTGGCGACGGCGCGCGGCATCGCGGCGCGCTTGCGCGAGCTGGCCGACGGCGAACGCGAGCGACGCCAGCGGCTCGAGTTCCTGCGCTTCCAGCACCAGGCGATGAGCGAGCTGCAGCTCCGCGACGGCGAGCTGGCCGAGCTCGAGCAGGAACACCAGGTGCTCAGCAACCTCGACGCGATGCGGCAGCAGCTCGACGCAGGCCTCGCCGTGCTGCAGGACGGCGAGGACAACGTCGCCGAGCAGGTCGCGCGCGCGCTGCGTTCGGTGCAGGAGGCGGCGGCGATCGACCGCCGGCTCGAGGACGCCGCCGAGCAACTGGCGCAGATCGACGATCTGGTCGCCGACGTCTGCCGCAAGCTGCAGTCGGGGCAGGCGCGGCTCGACCTCGATCCAGCGCGCTTGCAGCAGGTGCAGGAACGCCTCGACGAGATCCACGGCGCGTTGAAGCGCTTCGGCCCGACCGAGCAGGACCTGCGCGCGAACTTCGCCAAGGTCACCGCCGAGCTCGCCGCCGCCGAAGGGCGCGACAGCGATCCGGAGGCGCTGGCCGGCGAACTGCGCGCCGCCACCGACGCCGCGGCCGCCGTTGGCCGCAAGCTGCTGCGGGCGCGCAGCAAGGCGGCGGGGCCGTTCTGCAAGGCGATCGGCGCCGAGCTGAAGGACCTCGGCATGGCGCACACCGAAGTGCGCGTGGCGATGGCGGACGAGTTCGCGGCCGACGAACTGCTGGCGACGGCGACCGAGTACGGGCCGGTGCCGGTCGACCTCGAGGTGCGCATCAACCCGGGCGAGCCGTTCCACTCGATGCGCGACACGGCCTCCGGCGGTGAGCTCGCGCGCATCGTGCTGGCGGTCAAGAAGTCGCTCGCCGACCAGGATCGGGTGCCGCTGCTGGTGTTCGACGAGATCGACGCCGAGATCGGCGGCCGCCTCGGCCTCGCCGTCGGCAAGAAGCTGCACGAGGTCGCGCGCCACCATCAGGTCGTCATCGTGACGCACCTGGCGCCGGTCGCGGCGTTCGCGACGCACCACTTCCTGGTCAACAAGTCGGTGGTGCCGATCGCCGTCGGCAAGGACGGCGGCAAGGACGGCGGCGACGAGCGCACGCGTTCGTCGGTGCGGCTGCTGGCGGGTGCCGACGTCGAGAAGGAGCTCGCCGCGATGGCGATGGGCGACGGTGCCGATGCGGCAGCGCTGCAGCAGGCGCGCAGCCTGGTCGAGAAGGCGCGGCAGAGTGCGGCGGCGGGGTGATGGCGGTTATACGCAGAGTGCGAACACTCTGCGTATAACCGGATCTCAATGCTCCCAACTGCCGACGTGGTCACCGCGGCGCTCGGCTGACGGCTCGGCTCAGGCCGAACCCTTGGCGAGCTTCTTCAGCATCGGCGACAGCGCGAGCATCAGCACGGCGCAGATCACCGCGTAGATCGCCAGCTGGCCGTAGCCGTCGGTATAGGACTGCAGCTTCTCGAGCTTGGTCGCGTTCGGATTCGGCGAGGCCATGCTCGCACTGAGCTGCCCGGCGACGTACTGCCCGTAGGCCGACGCCAGAAACCACATGCCCATCATGACGCCATACATCCGGCGCGGCGCCAGCTTGGTCATCGCCGACAGGCCGATCGGCGACAGGCACAGTTCGCCGACGGTGACGAGGAAATAGGCCGTCGTGAAGATGGCCAGCGACGAGCGGCCGGTCGGGTCGGCGAACTGGATCAGCGACTGGAAGACCCAGTAGCCGCCGGCGAGGAACAAGAAGCCGAGCGCGAACTTCACGACCGAGTCCGGCTCCTTGTCCTTCATCTTCATCCACAGGATGCCGAGCAGCGGTGCGAACAGGATCACGAACACCGAGTTCGAGCTGTTGTTGACCGAGATCGGCAGCGTGTCCGTTTCCGATGTCGCCAGGTTGTTCTCGGCGACGATCGCGAGCGAGCTGCCGCTCTGCTCGAAGATGCCCCAGAACATGATCGAGAACAGCACCAGCACCAGGGCGACGACCAGCTTCTTGGACTCTTCGGCGGTGCAGGAGAGCATCGACCAGAGGAACCAAGCGAGCACGACCGGCCCGACGGTCCACATGAAGTAGTCGGTGTATGTGCTGTTGCTGACCAGGAGCAGAACAAGCGGGATCATCAGGATCGATCCTGCGTAGACGCCGATCACCTTTTCGATCGTGCCGAGCGTGGGGGGCTGATCAGGGCCACAGAGAGGCGAGTGACCGAGCGGTTCGAGCTGTCGCGCGGTGGCCGTGAAGACCAGGAGGCCAAGGATCATCACGAGGCCGGTGCTCAGGAAGCACCAGTTCCAGCCGTAGCTCTTGCCCAGGCTGACGCACAGGATGCCGCCGAGCATCGCGCCGATGTTGATGCCCGAATAGAACAACGAGAAGCCGGCGTCGCGGCGCGGGTCGCCGTCGTGGTAGAGCATGCCGACGACGCCCGAGATGTTCGGCTTGAAGAACCCCGTGCCGATGATCGAGATCGAAGTTCCGATGTAGAAGAGGTCCTTCGGGCTGGCGGCTATGGTGAAGCTGCCGATGACCATCAGCAGGCCACCCCAAGTGATCGAGCGGCGGAAGCCGAGCACGCGGTCGGCGAAGAAGCCGCCGACGAAGGTCATCGTATAGACGAACGACTGGATGGCGCCGTACTGGAGACTGGCCTCCTTCTCACCCAGCGCCAGCTGCGTGATCATGAAGACGGTCAGCACCCCGCGCATGCCGTAGAAGCAGAAGCGCTCCCACATCTCCGACAGGAACAGCCACCACAGCTGCTTCGGGTACTTGCCCTGGAAGTCGCGGATTGCTGCCAGCCGTGGGTCGAGCGGGGCGGAGGAGGCGTCGGAGTTGGCCATGACGTGGGTCCTGGGGGAGAGAGGGGGCGGGAGCATCCGCCTTCGTCGACGGCTTGTCCAAGGCGGTGTCCGGCGGCCGGCGCGCGCGGCGACGCTTGCGTGGCGCCTCGCCCGCGGCCCGGATAGAACTGCTGGCTTCGAACCGCCCTGCCCCGCCTGAATCTGCAGCCCTGATGCCGTCGCTCGAGCCCTTCTTGGTGGAACGCATCCTCATGCCCAAGGTGTGGGGCGGACAGGCGCTGGCCCAGGTGATGGGCATCCAGCTGCCGCCGGGCGAAGCGATCGGCGAGACGTGGGAGCTCTACGACCGCGCCGAAGGCTCGAGCCGCCTTCGCCACAGCGCGCGCACGCTCGGCCAGCTGATGCGCGAGTGCGGCGACGACCTGGTCGGCCGCGACGTGCCGCGCGCCCACGGCGGGCGCTTCCCGCTGCTGCTGAAGTTCCTCGACGCGCACGACGGCCTGTCGGTGCAGGTGCACCCGAACGACGCCGAGGCGCAGCGCGACCGCGACAGCGGCAAGAACGAGTGCTGCGTGATCCTGCACGCCGGCCCCGAGGCCCGGATCGTGCGCGGCCTGAAGCCTGGAGTGACGCGCGAGCACTTCGTCGCCAACGCCGCTACCGAAGCGGTCGAGGACCTGCTGCTGGCGTTCCGGCCGATGGTCGGTGACACCATCCACATCCCGCCGGGCACGGTGCACGCGATCGGCCCGGACGTCGTGGTGTTCGAGGTGCAGCAGAACAGCGACCTGACCTACCGCCTCTACGACTGGGGCCGCGGCCGCGCCGTGCACGTGCAGAAGGCGCTCTCGGTGCTGCGCCAGGACGCCGCCAACGACGAGCGGCCGGTGGTGAAGCCGACGCAGCTGCCCGACGGCGGCACGCAGCTGATCGCCACCCCGGACTTCCGCGTGCGCCGCTACTCGCTGCGGCAGCCGATCCAGATGGCCACCGACGGCCGCTTCGCCACGATCACCGTGATCAGCGGCAAGGCGACGTTGCAGTGGCCCGGCGAGCGCACGATCGGCACGCTACCCATGGCGATGGGCGATACGGCGGTGGTGCCCGCCTGCGTGGCGAAGTACTCGCTCGTGCCCACCGACCACGTGAACTTCATGATCTGCGACCCGGGTATCCGCTGATGGCCAGACGGCACGAAGACCGCGCACCCGGACGACGATTCGTCCGCGACGGCGGCAAGCAGGGGGCAGGTGGCCCGTTCAAGAAGCAGGGGGCTGGCGCCCCGTTCCAGGGCAAACGACCGGTGCGCACGAGCAAGCGCCGCACCCAGGGCCTGGTGGTCACGCCGGCCGGGGCGCCGGAGGCCGGCGCCAAGGACGGCAAGGTCCGCCTGAACCACTTCCTGGCGATGTGCGGCGTCTGCAGCCGCCGCGCCGCCGACGGCTTCATCCGCGGCGGCCGCGTCGAGGTGAACGGCGAGCTGTGCACCGAGCTCGGCACGCGCGTCGACCCGCAGAGCGACGACGTGCGCTGCGACGGCAGCCGCGTGCAGCCGGAACGGCCGACCTACGTGCTGTTCAACAAGCCGAAGGGCGTCGTCTGCACCAACGCCAAGCACGAACAGAAGAAGCGCGTCATCGACTTCCTGCCCGAGGTGCGCGGCCGCCTGTTCACCGTCGGTCGGCTCGACCTCGACAGCGAGGGCCTGATCCTGCTGACCAACGACGGCTCGTTCGCGCTCGAGATGACGCACCCGCGCTACGGCGTGCCCAAGCTCTACGCCGTGCTGCTGCGCGGCCGCGTCGAACAGCAGGACCTCGACAAGGCGCGCGGCGGCGTCTGGCTGTCGGAGGGGCCGACCGCCGGCATGAACGTGCGCATCGAGCGCACCGGCAAGGACCGCACCTACCTGAAGGTGACGCTGCGCGAGGGCAAGAACCGCGAGATCCGCCGCGTCTTCGCCAAGCTCGGCTACCCGGTGATCGACTTGAAGCGCGTGCGCATCGGCGAACTGAACCTGCACGGTCTGTCGGCCGGTGGCTGGCGCTTCGTGCAGAAGCACGAGATCGACGCGCTGCGTGCGCTCGCACGATCGCACGCCGACGGCAACATGCTCGAGGAGGAAGGATCGTGACCGAGACGACGATGCTGCCCGACGTCGAAGTGGTGGAACTCGACAACGGCTTCAAGGCGCTGCTGGTGGAGCGCGGTCCGCTGCCCGTGGTCGCGTCCCTGCTCTGGTATCGCGTCGGTTCGCGCGACGAGCTCACCGGCGAGACCGGCGTGTCGCACTTCCTCGAACACATGATGTTCAAGGGCACCGAGCGGTTCGCGAAGGGCCAGATCGACCTGCAGACCAGCAAGATGGGCGGCAGCAACAACGCCTTCACCGACAACGACGGCACCGCCTACTACTTCGCCATGGCCGCCGATCGCTGGGAGACGGCGCTCGAGATCGAGGCCAGCCGCATGCGCGACTGCCTGCTCGACCCGCACGAGTTCGCCAGCGAGAAGAACGTCGTGCTCGAGGAGTTGGCGATGGGCGAGGACGACCCGTGGCGTCCGCTCTACCAGGCCACCGAGTCGCTGCTCTACCAGGTGCACCCGTACCACCATCCGGTGATCGGCTACCGCCAGGACCTGGAGCGGCTCAGTGCGCAGCAGATGCGCGACTACTACCGCCGCCACTACGGCCCGAACCGCGCCTTCCTGGTGGTCGTCGGCAACATCGACCGCGCGCGCACCGCCCAGCGCATCCGCGAGTTGTTCGGTCCGATCCCGCGCGTCGAGGAGCGCCGCGAACCGCTGGCCGAGCCCGCCCCGCAGGGCGAACGCCGCGCGACCTTGCGCACGCCGCACTCGGTGACGCGCCTCTGCTTCGGCTTCCCGACCTGCCGCATGGGCGAGCGCGACGACTACGCGCTCGACGTGCTCGCGCACGACCTCGGCAACAGCAAGAACAGCCGCCTCTACCGGCGCCTCGTGCTGAAGGAGGAACTGGTCACCGACGTCAACGTGATGAACGAGACGCGGCAGGAGCCGGGCGCCCTGTTCTTGTTGTGCGAGCTGCGCGATGGCGTGCAGCCGGCGAAGGTCGAAGCGATCGTGCGCGAGGAGATCCGTGCGCAGATCCGCGAAGGCGTCGCCAAGAAGGACCTCGCGCGCATCCTGGCGCAGATCAAGGCGTCGTTCCTGTTCCAGGACGAGTCGGTGCTCGATCTGGCGATGAAGCTCGGCCGCTTCGAGGCGGGCACACCCGGCGGCTACCGCACGCTGGCGACGGTGCTCGGCACCTACGACTCGTTGACGCAGCAGGAGCTGCGCGCCGCGGCGGCGAAGTACTTCGACTTCGATCGCATCGCCGTCGTCTACGGTGTGCCCGGCAAGCGCCACGAGGCCGCCGGCAAGGCGAAGGGCAAGCCGGCGAAGCTCGAGAAGGTCGAGACGGCCAAGAAGGCCGGGAAGCGCGAGCCCCGCGAAAGGAAGGCGGTGGCCGGCAAGGCTGCGAAGAAGGGCGGGCCCGGCAAGAAGGCCAAGGCGGGCAAGAATCAGAAGGCCGGCAAGAAGGGGAGGGGCGCATGACCGTTCCGATCCGTCTGTCGATCGCCGAGCGCGAGCTGCCCTCCGGGCTGACGCTGCTGGCGGTGCACAATCCCGGCGTGCAGACGTTCGCCTGCGTGATGTCGCTCGACATCCGGCCCGGCGACGAGCCGGCCGATCGTTCGGGCCTCGCCAACCTGGTCGGCGAGTGCCTCGACGAAGGCACCGAGCGCCACGACGCGCTCGAGCTCGCAGCCGCGGTCGAGGAACTCGGCGCGATGATGGAAGGCAACCATCGCGGCGGCATGGTGCTGTCGCCGGCGGCGGTGGCGAAGGACGCGATCGGCCTGCTGCACGAGATGACGCTGGAGCCGGCGTTCCCCGGCCGCGAGGTGCGGCGTGTGCAGGCCGAGGTACTGACCGAGATCAAGGCCGAGGACGACGACCCGCGCGCGGTCGCGTCGCGGCGCTTCCGCAAGGAGATCTACGGCGAGCATCCACTCGGCCGGCCAGGCCACGGCACCGCCAAGGGTGTTTCGAAGCTGAAGCCGAAGGATCTGCGCGGCTTCCACCGCGACACGTTCCGACCGGCGGGCGGCTTCGTCGCCTGTGCGGGCCCGGAGGATCCGGAGAAGCAGCTCGATCGCCTCGAGAAGGCGTTCCGCAGCTTCCGCGGCAAGGCGCCGAAGCACCCGGCGACGCCCGACGTCGACCTCGGCGACGCCCCGCGCGACGCGCATCTGCCGATGCCGCGCGAGCAGGTGCACGTCTACCTCGGCCACGTCGGCATCCGGCGCACGCACCCCGACTTCTACACGCTGTCGGTGATGGACCACGTGCTCGGCACGGGCCCGGGCTTCACCTCGCGCTGCTCGCGCAAGCTGCGCGACGAACAGGGACTCTGCTACTCGGTCAGCGCCGGCATCACCGCCAGTGCGGGCGAGGAGCCGGGCACGTTCACCGCCTACATCGGCACCAGCCCCGAGCACCGGCAGCGCGCGATCGACGGCTTCCTCGACGAGATCCGCCGCATCCGCAGCGAGCCGGTCAGTGCGCAGGAGCTGCAGGACGTGAAGGACTACCTGACCGGCAGCTTCGTCTTCGCCCTCGAGCGGAACAGCAACCTCGCGGCCTACGCCATCCGGGCCCGTCGTTTCGGCCTCGGCTTCGACTACATCCAGCGCTACCCGGAACTGATCCGCGCGATCACGGCCGAGCAGGTGCGCGAGGCCGCCGAACGCCACCTGCACCCCGATCGTCTGGTGGTGATCAGCGCCGGCGCTTCCTGAACGCCCATGCCCACTCCCTCGCTCGCCGAAGTCGTCGACATCCTGCACGAGATCGCGCCGCTCGAACTCGCCGCCGACTGGGACAACGTCGGCATCGTCGTGCAGGCGAAGCAGAAGCCGGGCAAGGTCGCGCGGGTGCTGCTGTGCGTCGACCTGACGCTGGCGGTCGTGGACGAGGCGATCGCCGCGCGCGCCGACCTCGTCGTCGCCTACCACCCGCCGATCTTCCAGCCGCTGAAGCGCCTCGTCGCCGACGGCGGCGTGCGCGAAGCCGTGCTGCGCGCGGCCGCCGCCGGGCTCACGGTCTACTCGCCGCACACGGCGCTCGACGCCGCGTCGACGGGCCTCGCCGACTGGCTGGTCGAATGCGTGCTCGCCGGCGACGTGCCGAAGGAACTGCGGCCCTGCGGCGACGGCGAGTTCGGGCGCGTGGTCACGCTGGCCAAGGCGATGCCGTTCCGCACGCTGCTGCAGCGCTGCAAGCGCCGCTTCGGCGTGCGCACGCTGACCGTGGCGCGCCCGGCGAAGGCGCCGTCCTCGGTGCGTTCGATCGCGGTCGCCGCCGGGGCCGGCGCGTCGGTGCTGCGTGGCTCCGGTGCCGATGTCTGGATCACCGGCGAGCTGTCGCACCACGATGCGCTCGCCGCCGTCGCCGCCGGCACCTCGGTCGTGCTCGCCGGCCACAGCAACACCGAGCGCGGCTTCCTGCCGGTGCTGCGCCGCCGCCTCGCGGAGTCGTTCGACGGCGACCTCGACGTGCGCGTCGCCAAGAGCGATCGCGATCCGTTCGTCGTGGTGTGAGGCTGGGTCGCCATGCGCCGGTGGCTGCTGGAATCCTGGCGCGGTGGCGCCAGCACGCCGGACGAGCTGGTGCGCTCGTCGCTCGAGGTGGCCGCCGCCTGGCAGGTCACTTCCGACGAGGAATGGCTCAAACTCGCCGGCTCGCGCACTTCCTGGGGGATCGACGATCTCCAGCGCATCCAGACCGTTCCGCCGGCGGTGCGGCAAGCGCTGCTGGCGTGTGCTTCGTTGTCGAGAAGCGGCCGAACTCGTGAGGCGGTGGTTCGCCTGGCGGGCGACTGGTCCGACCCCGCAGCGCTGCGCTGGATGCTGTCGCGCCTCGCCGATTGGGTGCCGGAGGTTCGAATCGCTGCGCTGGCGGTCGCCGTGCAGTTGTTCGAGCGACTCGACACCGGCCGGCGTTTCGAGCTCTGTCGACGACATGCCCGGTGGTTGCTGAGCCAGGAACGCGCCGAGGTGACGACATTCGTACGCGTGCTCGCCGACTCGTTGTCGACCGAGTGTCGCGAACTCGTGAGTGCGTTCGTGCTGTCGCAGGCGACTGGTTGTGGGCCGATCGTGCGGTTGCTGCTCGCTCTCGAAGACCCAGACCTGTCCCTGCTGGCGGCGATCGTTCGGGCCCAGGATCGCTCGGTGCGCCAACTGGTGGCCAGCCGCCTCGCTCGCCGGGCAGTCGAGCTCGACGGTGCGACCGTCGACTTCCTTCTTGGGTCGGCCGGACCGGAGGCGTGCTCCCGCTTCCTCGCTGGTCTCACCTCGACGCAAGCCGTTCGCTACGAGCCGCAGCTGCGCGCCGCCTGCGGCAGTCGGCAGCGACGAGTGCGCATGCAGGCGCATTGGCATCTGGCGCGCCTCGGCGTGGACCTCCCGGCGTTCGTTTCGCAACAGTTGGCCAGTGCCTCGGCGAACGAAGTGTCGGGTTGGCTGCAAGCTCTAGGCGAGTGTGGCGATCGTTCGCGGCGCGGCGAGATCGAAGCATGGCTCGCAGCCCCCGACCGGCGGCATCGTCGTGCGGCCTTGATGGCGCTGCAGCGACTCGTCGGCGATGCGATGTGGGATCTCGCCGCAGACTGGATGGAGGCGGACGACGACGCGGCAGCTCGGACGGCGATGCGCATGTTGCGACGCACTCGTCGATCGTCGTGGCTCGACGCGGTTCGGCGGCTCACGCAGTCGACGGAGGTCGCGGTGCGGGAGCGTGCCCACGATCTGCTGACGAGTGACGTCGGCAAGTTGGGCTGGCAGGTCGTGCCCGACCTGCTCGCAGCGCTGCTCGCGGGGCATCGGCCGAGCGTCACCTGGCGGCGGTTCGGTGAAGCACTGGGCAACCAGAAGGCCCGATGCTGGGCCGTCACCGATCCTTCGACGCGGCGTGCACTGAAGCAGGTCTGGCAGCAGTGGCGGGCCGCCCCCCTCGCGCCGCCCCCGGAATTCGAACGGCGATTCGCCGCGTTCGAGCGGTCGATCGCGGCGCAGGTCGCGATCGCGTGATGGGGTTTCGCCTCGGGGATCTCCCCTAGTTCGGCTCGAGGGCCGTTCGGAGTCGCTGCAGCGGAGTGCCGCACTGCGCGATCGCGGCGCCGACCCGGCGACCGTCGTCTTCGCCCGCGGACGCCACGGAATCGCCGATTTGGGTGCGAACTCCCCAAGGTGAGCAGCGCCGCGTCAGGGACTTCCCCGATCACAAGTCCGACGCCGAGACGCCGTGAACGGACGCACGAACGGCGGTCGGAAATCGCTTCGGGCCGCGCCATGGCGGCGTCGATCGACTCTCCGCCATTCGACTCGTGCCAACCCAGGAATCATGAGCAAGAACCAAGTCCTCCTCGTCTGTGCGTCCTTGTTCGCCGTCGGCGGCCTGCGCGCACAGGATCCCGACGTGCAGAAGGAGCTGAAAGCCCTGCGCGAACGCCTCGACGAAGTCGAGGACCAGCAGGCGAAGACCTCCGAACGACTCGGCAGCCGCGCGCTCGCGCAGGCCTACACCGCGCTGAGCCTCGACGTCGGCGGTCACGTCACGTCGGTGTTCTCGTACATCAATGGCGAGAGCGACACCGAGATCGGCCACCAGGTCAGCCTCGTCGAGCTCTACCTGAAGGCGCAGCTCGACGACCAGTGGTCGCTGTTCGCGACGCCGGGCTTCTACACGTTCAACGGCGCGCTGCTCGACAACCCGGGCACGCCGGCGACGAACGGCGACCCGACGTTCACGCGCGACGAGATCGGCACGTCGAGCACGTTCCTGTCGCGCATCCTCGCGCAGTGGAAGTACAGCGACGCGCTCGTGGTCCAGGGCGGTGTCGTGGGCTCGCCGCACGGTGTCACCAACCGTGAGTACTTCATCCCGTCGCGCGCGGTTGCGGCCGGCAACCTGCACTCCCGCATCTTCCTGAGCAACCAGCTGTATCCGCAGCTGTTCGAGGGCGCGAAGCTGTCCGGCAAGTTCCCGGTCGGCGCGAACTCGCTCGACTACGACGTCTACTTCGGCACCGAACCCGACAGCGCGTCGGACGCCATCTACGGCGGCCGCCTCGCCTACACGTTCAGCGACGCCGGCCTGACGTTCGCCGGCAACTACGGCCGCGGCACGCGCGAGACGCTGCCCACCGCGCCGGTCAACCTGACGCTGACCAACTTCGGCGCGCTGCAGTCGCCGTACTCGGGTCAGTTCAATCTCGGCCGCGACTACGAGTTCGGCGGCCTCGACATCGATTGGCGCACCGGCGACCTGATGATGCGCACCGAGGCGTACTACAGCCGGGAGGACGGCTTCCTCGACCAGAAGGCGGCGTCGACCGAGTGGACCTACTGGCTGCACCCGCAATGGGGCGTGACCTACCGCTTCGACTACTACGAGCGCGGCAGCGACCTCAACATCTTCGCCGCGGCGGTGACGTCGCTCGGCTGGGCGACCGAGCACGTGATCGGCGTCAACTTCAACCCGAACCCGTCGGTGCGCCTGCGCCTCGACGTCCACCACACCAATCTCCCGAACAGCGATGACACGGTCGACTACGTGAACTTCAGCTGGTCGGCCAGCTTCTGAGGAGGAGCCACCCATGACGAAACTCGCCATCACCGCGGTCCTCGGCCTGCTGTCGCTGTGCGTCGCACAGGACAAGCAGGAGAAGAAGACCACCTACGCGCTGGTCGTCAACGCCAACAGCAAGTGCACGCTGACCGGCGACGAGGCCAAGGCGCTGATCAAGAAGCTGTTCCTGCGCGAACTGACGCAGTGGCCGGGCGGCGTCGAAGCCAAGCCGTACGCCCGTGAGGCTGCCGCGGCCGAGCAGGTCGCGTTCCTCAAGGACGTGCTCGGCATGACCGACGCCGAGCTCGCGCGCCACTGGCTCAAGGTCAAGAACACGAACGGCACGACGCCGCCGAAGGACGTCGACAGCGAGCGCATGCTGCTGAAGCACATCGCCAAGAGCGACGGTGCGTTCGGGGTCGTCAAGATCGACGCCGCCAAGGGCGCCGAGGGCGTGAAGATCCTGTTCGAGTTCTGAGTCGCGTTCGCATCGGCCGCATCGCCGTCCCCTCACCGAGGTCTCCGTGTCGATCCGTCGCAAGCTGTTCTTCTCGTTCTCCAGCGCGCTCGTCTTCGTGCTGGGTCAGCTGCTGGTCACGCAGCACTACCTGGACCGAATGGCCGGCGCCGTGGTCAACCTCGACCACGCGGTCACCGTCAGCCAGGCGGGCAGCCTGGCGCTCGAGGCGCTCGGTGGTGCGGGCAAGGCGTTCAAGGACGCCGTCGCCGCCGAGCAGCCTGGCGAGATGCTGAAGACCGCCGACGTCTACCTCGAGGAGGCGCAGCGGCAGATCGGCGAGATGGAGGCGGTGCCGGCGGCCAGCGAGGAGCTGACGAAGTTCTTCGCCGCCGCGAAGACGCAGCAGGCGGAAGCGGTGAAGGAGGCCGCGGCGGCGAAGTCGGCTGCGAGTGCCAAGGACAAGGACGGCGTCGAAGAGCATGCGTCCTTCGCCGAGGACGCACTCAGCACGCTGCACGGCGAGCTGACGAAGGTCCTGGTGGGCATGCGCGACGTCATCCGCGCGGCGGGTGCGGAGGAGCGCTCGGTGCGCAACCTGCCGAGCACCGTGGCCTGGGTCACGTTCGTGGTCGTGGCGCTGCTGATGTCGACGTTCGCGGCCGTGTTGTCGCGCCGCTTCGTGCGGCCGATCGTGGCCGTCGCCGACACCGTGCGGCACATCGCCGAGCACAAGAACCTGACCGCCAAGGTGGCCGTGACCTCGAAGGACGAGCTCGGCGACCTGGCGGCGGCGATCAACCTGCTGTCGGAGGAGTTCCAGGCCTCGCTGCGGCAGGTGCGCTCGTCGGCGCGCGACATGGAGGAGCAGAGCAAGTCGCTGCGGCAGACCAGCGGCGTGATCGCCGAGTCGTCGGCGACGCAGGCCGGCGCCATCAACCAGCTGTCGCGCCGCCTCGGCGGCATCAGCAGCGAGATGGCCGGCACCTTGGAGGCGACGACCACCGCGCGCGCGTTGGCGACCGAGTCGCGCGACAAGACGAAGTCGAGCTGGGATCAGATGCAGGCGCTGAGCCGGGCGATGAGCGAGATCGGCGAAGCCAGCGTCGAGGCGACGAAGGTGGCGGCGGTCATCGACGAGATCGCGTTCCAGACCAACCTGCTGGCGCTGAACGCGGCCATCGAAGCGGCGCGCGCCGGCGAGGCGGGCAAGGGCTTCGCGGTGGTCGCCGAAGAGGTGCGCGGCCTGGCCAAACGCAGCGCCGAGTCGGCGAAGAATTCGGCGACGATCATCCAGCGGTCGCGCGAAGGTGCCGAACGCGGCGCCGGTGTCGCCAAGACGCTTGCCGAGACGCTGCAGCAGGTCGTCACCACCGTCGAGCAGGTCGACGGCCACCTGGCCGAGGTCAGCGCCACCGCCGGCTCGAAGTCGACGGAGCTGCAGCAGCTCAACGAAACGCTGGCGGAGGTCGACAAGGCGATCCAGTCGAGCGCTGCCGGCGCGCAGGAGCTGGCGGCGACGGCGTCGCACAGCAGCGAGCACTCGGCCGCGCTGCGCACCATGGTCGAGAAGTTCCAGCTGGCGAAGAGCTGACGAACGCTCGCGGTCAGTGCGCTGGGGTGTCCGGCGCCGGCTGCTTCCGGATCGCGTGGCGGAACACGTAGTTCA
>JBILEY010000476.1:0-4145 GCA_044351865.1 Planctomycetota bacterium
CACGGCATCGTGGATCTTGCTCATGTTCCGCTCCCTTCGGCCGCGTGCAGCGCACCGGCGACGATCTCCTGCAGTTCCGCCATCACCTGCGTGAGGTCGGTGCCTTCGTCGCACTGCACCGCGGCGAGCGCCTCGCCGTAGACGCAGATGCAGACGTGGCCGAACGCGCCGTCGACGACGGTCTTGTTGGCACTGCCGATGTCGAGGCGCTTGGCGAAGCGGTGCGCGGCCTTGGCCACGACGCGGACGACGCGCAGGAACGGGTCGCGCCCGTCGCGGATCGCGCCCTTCACCAGCGCCTTGCTGCCGCGGATGAACGTCGCCTTGCGCACGCCGGCGAGATCGGCGACGTGGGCGAGGCCGTCGCGCACGCGCGCCATCGCCTCGTCCCCCTGGGGCTTCGGCACCGCCGCCAACGACGGGTGCGCCAGCGAGCCGTGCGCCTCGACGTCCTCGAGCAAGCCGTCGATGTCGTCGCCGCGGTCGGCGAGCCCCTGCACGTGCGCCAACAGCGTCTGCAGTTCGGCGTCCTGCGGGTCGAGTTCTTGCAGCTTCTGCAGGTGCTCCATCGCCCCGTGCACGGCGCCAATGCGGTACAGCACCTCGCCGAGCAGCCGGCGGGCTTGCGCATCGCCTGGCGCCATCGCCACCGCGCGCTGCAGGCAGCGCACGGCCTCCTGGCCCTCGCGCGCGGCGAGGTCGCGGTAGAAGCCGACGAGGCGCGCCTGGCCGAGCACGAGCCAGCAACCCGGATCGTCGGGGAAGCGCAGGCTCCACTCCTGGCAGGTCGTGTGCAGCGCCGCCTGGTCGCCGAGCTCGATCTGCAGCTGCGCCAGTTCGCGGTAGGTCGCCGCGTTCGGCGCCCGCGTCAGCTTCGCGCGCAGCTCGGCGGCCTGCTTGCCGCGCAGGCCGCGGCGTGCGCAGTCGAGCAGCTGCCGCAGTTCGGGAGCCTTCGGGAACAAGGCGAGCCCGTCCTCGGCGATGCGCTCGGCCTTGTCGTGCAGGTCGAGGTTGATGTAGACCTGCCCGAGGTCGACGAAGGTCGAGGGCGAAGGCTGCTCGCGGGCCCGTTGCTCGAGGCGCCGCAGCTCCTTCCAGATCTTCATGCGCTGGATCAGGTGCATGGTTGGCCTCAGCGGAACAGGACCAGCTCGCCCGTGGTCGCGGGGAGCGCGATGAGAAGGTCGTCGAGCCCGGCCATGCCGGGGCTGGTGCCGTTCTGGGAGTACTCCCACAGCAGCGCCAACGAGTCGCCCTGGTAGGCGAGCAGCACGTCGCGCAGCGGTTGGGTGCGAGTCTTCGGCCGCCGCACCTGCAGCAGCAGGCGGTTGCCGCGCAGTTGCAGACCGTGTTGCACGTCGCCGTCGAGCGCGGCCTGGCCCACGATCGAACCACTGGTGCGGTCGATGGCGAGCAGCTTCTTGTCGGCGCCGATGGCCAGCACGGTGCTGCGACCGAGCGCCAGCTGGCCGTCGACCGGCGGCTGACCGGTGGTGACGACCCAGACGACGCGCTCCTGGTCGACGTCGAAGCAGCGCACGTTGCCGTCGGCGCCGCCGAAGAACAGCTGGCCGCGCTCGGCGAGCACCCGCGTCGTCAGGCCGACCGGGCTCTTCAGGACGCCTCGGCTCTTGCCGTCGACGGCGTCGAACACCAGCACGCGCCCGTCGGTGGTGCCGATGTGGACGTGGCGACGATCGATGGTCGGCGGCCCCGACGGCTGCCCGTCCAACGACACCGACCAGACCTCGTGACCGTTCGCCTGTTCCCAGCAGTGCAGCACACCGGCGCGGTCGACGACCGCGACGCGGCCATCGGCGACCATCAGCTCGGTCGCCGGCCCGCCGCCGATCGCCATCGACCAGCCGGCGCTGCCGGGCGTGCCCTCGAGGGCGATGCACTCGACGGTGTTCTCGTTCGAGGCGAAGAACACGCGGCCGCCCTGCACCACCGGCGTCGAGTCGACGGCGCGGAGGCCGGGCAAGGCGCGCACGTGACGGCTGGTGCCGTCGGTGTGCACGAGGCCGAGGCGACCGCCGCGCAAGCCGACGGCGAGCCAGCCCTCGCCCATGCCGACGCCCGTCTGCACCGGCGCGTCGAAGGCGATGCGCCGCTCGGCGACCACCGCCAACACGGCGTCGACCACCGCCGCCTTCGCCGGCTCGATCACGAGCTGGCGCGGCTCGAAGCCGTCGAGGCGCACTTCCAGCGACAACGCCGCCTTGCCCTGGCACAGGATCAGCGCCGGCGTGCGCATCGGCTCGTCGCCGTTCGCACCGCGCCGCAGCAACGGTTGCCCCTGCTGCACCACCAGGGCACCGGCCGGCCGGGTCACCACCTGCACCGGGATGCCGGTGCGTTGCGCGTGCCCGGTGTTCTCGAAGTCCTGCCACAGGCGCAGCGCCTGCGTGCGCGCCGCCTGCCAGTCGCCGGCCGCGAGCTTGCCGTCGTACTCGGCGGCGAGGCGCTCGGCGTCGGCGAGGTAGTCGCGCAGGCGCGTCCACGAACGTTCGACCTGTTGCTCGAGGCCCCACGCCATGTCGTCGGCGGTGCCGGCCTTCTCGACCAGCTCCTTGACCTTCTGCAGGGCGACGAACGACTCCTCCGGCTTGCCGCCGAGGAACAGTTCGCGATGGCGCGCCCACTCCGCCTTGTATTCGTCGCGCAGCTTCTTCAGGTCGCGGTCGCGCTCCGCCTTCTCGGAGGCCCGGCGCGCCTCGAACTTCTGCTGCGCCGCCTCGATCTGCTGCAGCTCGCCGTTCGCCTTCTGCACCGCCGTGGTCAGCGGGTGCGCCAGCACGAAGTCGTCGTAGGCGGCGCGCGCCCCGGCGAAGTCGTCGCGGGCCAGCATCTCGCGCACGTCGATGCGTGCGAAGTCCTCCTCGGCGCGCTCGTTGTAGAACCAGTAACCCGAGCCCAGCACGAGCAGCAGGCAGAACAGCACCGCCAGCACGCCGAGCGCACGGCCACGGCGACGCGAGCGTTCGTCGAACTCGTACAGCTTGCGCACGCGCTCGCTGATGTCGCTGCGGCTGCGGTCGATCAGCAGGATCTTCTGCAGGTAGGCCACGGCCTCGAGCGGCTTCTGCTGCCGCACCAGGTCGTCGGCGATCGACTCGTAGAGCTCGGCGACGCGCTTCTGGTCGCCGGCCTTGACGTGCACGTTGACCAGCGCCTTCTTCAGGTCCGGATCGCTCGGCTCGACCAGCAGCAGCCGTTCGAGCAGCGAACGTACGCGCGTGATGTCGCCGAACTCGATCAGCAGGTCGACGAGTTCCTTGCCCTCGGCGAGTGGATCGAAGCCGTCGATCGCGACCCCGCCCGGGCCGAGCGTCAGTTCGACCAGCCGCTCGCGTGCCTGCAGGTCGGTCGGCACCAGCTGCTTGACCTCGAACAGGCGCTGCGCTGCACCCTGGCGGTCGCCGCCGGCGAGGCGGTGCTCCGCCTCGCACTCGAGATGGTAGATCGCGTTCTCGTACTGCTCGGCGGCCTGGTAGGCCTTCGCCGCATGGGAGTGCGCGTCGGGCAGTCCGGCGCCGAGCTCGATCGCGCGCTCGTACAGCGCGATGGCGTCGGGCAGCCGCCCTTCGTTCATGCACTCGGCGGCCATCGGCAGCAGTTCCTCGGTCGCCACCGGTGCGATCGCCGCCGCGTCGAGCAGCTGGCTCATCACCTTGCAGACCTGGAACGTCGACAGCCCGGTCAGCTCGACGATGCGCGCGACGTTGCGGCGGCCGTCGAGCAGTTCGAACACGGCAGGTCCGTCGTTGCCGAAGTCGCTGCCGCTGATGCTGTCGGCGGTGGCGACCAGCACCTCGCCGGTCGTCGGCACGCGCTCGCTGATGTAGGTCCACTCGTCGATGCGACGCGCGGCCTCCATGATCACCGTGTCGCAGTTGCTGAAGAAGCGCTCGTCGACGACGCCGTCGCGGCCCTCGAGCGTCGTCACCCCTTCGTGGAACTCGAACTTCGCGTCGCGGCAGAAGAAGAGGTCGTAGATCTCCTCCTCCAGCTCGAGCCGGTACTGCTCCTCGAGTTCGGTGGCGTCGAGATAGCCGCCCGCCAGCAGGCTGTCCGCCAGCGGCTGCCCCATGCGCGCCGCATGCTCGCGCACCTCGTCGACCGCCGTCGTCGTCAGCCGGCCC
>JBILEY010000099.1:0-14063 GCA_044351865.1 Planctomycetota bacterium
TCGATCCCGCGCAGACGTGCTGCGCGCAACCGGCGTTCAACTCGGGGCACTGGCCGGAGGCGCGCGAAGTGGCGCGCCACTTCGTGCGCACCTTCGAACGCGCCGACGCGATCGTCGCGCCCTCGGGCTCGTGCACGGCGATGGTGCACCGCTACGAGCAACTGTTCGCCGACGAACCGGAGTGGCGCGCGCGCGCCGCGGCGATCGCGCACAAGACGCACGAGCTGACCGCGTTCCTGGTGCGCGAGCTGCGCGTCACCGAGCTCGGCGCCCGCTTCCCGCATCGTGTCGCCGTGCACGACGCCTGCCACGGCAAGCGCGAACTCGGCCTCTACGACGAACCACGCGCGCTGCTCCGCGCCGTGCAGGGCCTCGAACTGGTCGAGCTGCGCACCGGCGAAGCGTGCTGCGGCTTCGGCGGCACGTTCGCGGTGAAGTTCCCCGAGCTGTCGACGGCGATGGTCGACCACAAGCTGAGCGGCCTCGACGAGGACTGCGTCGACGTGCTGACCGCCGTCGACGGCAGCTGCCTGATGCAGCTGCGCGGCCGCCTGCAGCGCCGCGGTTCGCGTGTGCGCACGCTGCACCTCGCCGAGATCCTGGCGGCGCGCTGAACCGGCGACTACTTCGTCGCCTCGACCGCCGGTGGCTCGCGGCCGGCGAGCTTGCACAGCTCGAGCACGACCGGATCGATCGCCGCCTTGCCGCGGATCGTCAGCGTCTCCTTGCCGGCGAACAGCGGCAGCAGCTCGTTCGCCCACGCGGCCTTCGCGGCCTTGCCCTTGACCGTCGCTGCCAGCGCCCCGATCCGCCGCGCCTGCTCGCGGCCGACGCGCCGGTCGCTGCCGCGCTTGCCGTTGGCGAGGTAGCCGGTGAGCTCGTCCTTGCAGCGCTGCGTGAAGCCCGCTTCGCCGTCGATCGCGCGCCACGTGCGCGCCAGCAGCGCCGTGTCGCGGCATCCCTGGCGTTCGAGTTCGCCGAGCAGGCGCTGGTTCGCCGGCACCCCAGCCGGCGCCGGCAGTGCGGCGATGCGCGCGTGCGCGAGATCGACGACGGTCGCGCGGTAGAGCGCGTGCTCCCTCGCATCGAGCGCGGGCACCGCGAGCTTCTCGAAGCGATCGACGAACTGCAGCGCGTCGTCGGCGTCGGCCAGCGCCGCGATCGCACCATCGAGCACGACCAGCGCGAACGGGTTGCGGGCCAGCGCCGCCTCGGCGAACGCCAGCGCCTGCTTGCCCTGCTCCGCCGCCGGCAGCGCATCGAACACGCGCCGCAGCACCATCGTCTCCAGGTGCGAAGCGACGCCGTGGTTGCAGGCCCAGGCGATCGCCTGATGGAACACCATCGGCCGGCGCCCACCGCGGTCGTCGTGGTTCCAGCCAGCGTGCACGGTCGTCACCTCGTCACCGCCCGACGCGTACTGCTCGCCGACGCAGCGGAAGCGCCCGGTCTTCGCATCGTGGTCCATGCGCACCAACGCGCAGTGGCCGGGTTGACCGGCGGTGGCGGCGGGCACACCGACGATGCGCCACGTGCGCGCGCCGATGTTGCCCATCGTTCCGCACACGCCGCCGTCCTTCCACATCATCTGGATCGAGCCGTAGGCGTAGGCGAACGGCGACAAGCGACGCGCCGACTGCATGTCGAACTGCTGCGCGATGCCGCCGATGTACTCGCCGTAGGTCTTCAGTTCGCCATGGTCGCGGAACGCTTCCCAGATCGCCTCGCGTTCGCGCAGCGGCTGGTCGTCGGCGGCCAGCATCAGCAGCAGCGGCCACGGCGCCGTCAGCGGAAAGCGCGGCCACTTGCGTTCGGCGCGCACGTCGGCCGGGAACGCATGGCGGTCGTTGCGCACCAACCACGCCATCGACTCCGCCATCGTCGGCGCACGGTCGCGCGCGGCCGGCATGCGGCCCTTGTTGCGGTAGGCGGTGAGGAACAACTCGTGCGCGTCGGCGATGCGCTTCTTCAGCGCACCGTCCTCGACCGCCGCCTCGGAGTACCAGTGCACGGCGCGCTCGCCGCAGTCGATGCGCACGTCGGGGTGACCGTTCGCCGCCATGTAGGCGTTGAACTCCGCCTGCAGCGCGGCCGAGGCGATCACGTCGGCGGCGAGCGGCTGGCGCGACACCTTGCGCAGCACGTCGCGCTCCTTGCCGCGAGGCTTCGCCACGCCCTTGTCGTCGTACTCGAGCGGCGGCAGCTCGCGCACCTTCACGTCGACCTCGATCGGCGCGTGGTCCTCGAGGAAGTTGACGATGTGGTCGTCGCGGTCGCGCTTCCGCTTCGGGTCCTTGGTGTCGACGGGCACACGCGGATCGCCGGGGATCACCAGCTGCAGCGGGGCGCGCGGCCGCACGTCGGGCAACGCGTCGCCAGGCTTCTCGTCGGCGCCGTCGTTCCAGCCGAGCGCTTCGGCGCGCGGCCCGGCGTAGGAGTTCTGGATCGCGAACGCGAGCGCCAGCTGCGGGTAGTCGCGGCGCACCAGCTCACTGCCGAGATCGAGCTCGAGCGAACGCAGCGCCAGCAGCACCGGCAGCGGGTCTCGACGGCAGCCGTAGACCGACGTGCGCAGCTGCGGATCGCCGTCGATCCACGCGACGAAGTCGGCGGGCAGCTCGAGACCCTTCGTCTTGCATGCGGCGAGCGTGCGATCGCGCGCGGCATCGACGTGCTCGGCGATGCGGGCGCGCCAGTCGTTCGCGGCCGGACCTTGCGCGGCCACCGCCAGGCTGAAGAGCACCGAAGCTGCGAGAACATGCGCTGCGGCAGCGCCCACCGGGAATCGGGTTCGCATCGTTCGATCGGTTCGCGTGGTCGACGGGTTCAGCGGACGCGGATCTCGCGACCGACGGTCGCCGAGAAGCCCTGCGGGCCGGCGGGATCGAGTGCGAAGGCCTGCACCGCGAACTGCACGCCGACAGCGCTGGCCGGTGTCGGGAACACGAACGTTCCGCTGCCGGCCGCGTCGAACGGCACCGAGACGATGCCGAGCACCGGGAAGATCAACAGCGTGCAGCCGATCACCGGCACGTTCACCTGGTCGGTCGCGAAGCCGAGCACGGCGATCGACGCCGGCACGCCGTTGCCGATCGTGAAGTCGACCGCGGTGCCGGCGAGCGGCGCATCGCCGTTTGTGGTCAAGCTCGGCACGCCGCTGGTCCCAGCACAGCCGATCCCATACGCGCCGTCGTAGCCGACGGTGACGCACGGGCTGGCCACGCCCGAGTTGTTGCCGTGCACCATGTAGACCGGATCGCCGACCTCGAAGCCGGCGACGAACGCGCTGGCCGGCAAGGTGACGGTGACGTTCGTGCCCTGCCCGCAGAACAGGTTCTGCGTGTGCGTCATGGCACCGGTCTGCGAGCACGTCGCGTTGCTGAAGCGCATGTGCGCACAGGTCGCGAAGTTCTTCGAGTAGACGACGGCGACCGTGTCGTCGGCGCGCACGGTGACGCTGTGCAGCGTGACGGCGTCCTGGGCGGAAGCGAAGGCGGCGACGCTGGCCGCGACGACGAGGGAGAGCGGGTGGCGCATGGAACGGAGGCCGGGGCGAGGCCGGACCAGATCCTAGACCGGAACCCGCGCCACGCGCAGGTCCTGCCCACGAGGCCGCCCGCCGGCCCGCGACGCGGCGGTCTTCTCGTGGCGTTCATGGGGCCTGCACCGCCGGCCGGTGACGTGGTCACCATGGCAGCGCCGCCCGTGCAACTGTTCGTCTTCGACCTCGCCGGCACGACCGTCGTGGACGACGGCCAGGTGCTGGACGCGTTCGTCGCCACGGCCGACCTGCACGGACTGCGCGCCGACCCGAACGTGCTGAAGGCCCGGATGGGGTGGCACAAGCAGCACGTGTTCGAGACCCTGCTGCGCGAAGCCGGCGTCGACACGGCGCCCGCCGAGGCGATGGCCCGCCACTTCGAACAGGAGTTCGCCGCGGCTGTGGCTCGCCGCCCGCTGCGACCGACTCCCGGGGCCCTCGCCACCCTGCGCAAGCTCGACCTGGAAGGTGTGCACATCGCCTTCAACACCGGCTTCGCTCGGGCCACGGCCGATCTCGTGCTGCAGACGATGGGATGGGCCGACTTTCCAAGCGTCGCTTCGGACGAAGTCCCCCGCGGTCGCCCGGCGCCGGACCTGATCCGTCGCGCGATGGAGCTCGTCGGGGTCCTCGATCCCCGCCACGTCGGCGTGGCCGGCGACACCCCGGCCGACCTGCAGGCAGGCACCGCCGCGGCATGCGCGATGGTCGTCGGCGTCGGTTGCGGATCGCATCGGCTCGACGAACTGGCGCCCCACCCACACACGCTGCTGCTGCCCGACCTGACGACGCTGCCGGCGGTCGTCCTGCACCATGACTGACTCCCGAACCGACGTCCTGATCGTCGGCGGTGGCGCGCTGGGCCTCGCCCACGCGGTCGCCGCCCTGCGTGCCGGTCTCTCGGTCACCGTGTGCGAGCGAACGCTGGTGCCGCGCGGCGCCTCGGTCCGCAACTTCGGCATGGTCTGGCCGATCGGCCAGCCTGCCGGCCCCAACCTCGATCTCGCCCGCCGCAGCCGGCGCCTGTGGAGCGAGGTGTCCGAACTGGCGCAGTTCCCGCTGCGCGCCACGGGTTCGTTGCACCTGGCCTATGGCGCGGACGAGCTGGCGGTGCTGCATGAGTTCGTTGACGGATCGCCGCTGCCGGGGCTCGTGGTGCTGACACCGGAGGAAGTACGCGGCTGGCAACCGGCCATCGTCGCCGACGACCTGGCCGGCGGGCTGTTCAGCCCGCACGAAGCGAACGTCGACCCGCCGGCGGCCATCGCGGCGCTGCACGCGTGGCTGCCGACCCAGGGCGTCGACCTGCGCCGCGGCACCGTGGTCACCCACGTCGAACCGGGCGTCGCGACGCTGGCGAACGGCTCGCGGCTCGCCGCGAACCACATCGTCGTCTGCAGCGGCGACGACTTCGCCACGCTGTTCCCGACGCTGTTCGCCGCCAGCGACCTGCAGCGCTGCAAGCTGCAGATGCTGGCGCTCGGCGCGCAACCGGCTGGATTCGAGCTCGGACCGATGCTCGCGGCCGGCTTGACGCTGCTCCACTACCGCGGCTTCGCGGGTTGCCCGACGCTCGGTCGCCTGCGCGCGCGACTCGAAGCAAGCCACACCGAACGGCTGCGGCGCGGCATCCACGTGCTGGTGTCGCAAGGCGACGACGGCCGCCTGATCGTCGGCGACTCGCACGAGTACGCCGAGGACTTCGCGCCCGGGCTCGACGACAGCACCGAGCGCGCCATCCTCGACTACCTGGCGACCTTCCTGCGACCGCCGAGCCTCGCGATCACGCGCCGCTGGAGCGGCAGCTACGCGCTGCGCCGCGGCGGCGAATCGGTGTTCCGCGCCGAGCCGTTCCCGGGCGTCGAGATCGTCACCGGCGTCGGCGGCAGCGGCATGACGCGATCGATGGCGCTGGGCGAACAGACGATCGCGAGCTGGAGCGAACGATGAACGACGTCCTGCCAGAAGCCGCGAGCGACGATGCGCTCGTCGTCGTCGAGGCCCTGTTCGCGCGCCGCGGCCAGCAGATCTACGGCGAGGCCGTGACGCAACTCGAGCATGCGCTGCAGTGCGCGCATGCGGCCGAACGGCACGGCGCTGACGCCGCGCTGATCACGGCGGCCCTGCTGCACGACGTCGGCCACATGCTGCACGCGGATGCCGGGCAAGCGTTCGCGGCCGGCGTCGACGACCGCCACGAAGTGCTCGGCGGGCAGTGGCTCGCGCGCTGGTTCGTCGACGAGGTCACGAAGCCGATCGCCCTGCACGTGGCGGCCAAGCGCTACCTGGTCCGCGTCGACCCGCACTACGCGGCGACGCTGTCGCCGGCGTCGAAACACACACTGGCCCTGCAAGGCGGCCCCATGAGCGATCGCGAAGTGGCGGCGTTCGCGGCCGCCCGGCCCACGCCGGCCGCCGTCCAGGTGCGGCGCTGGGACGAGGCCGCCAAGGTGCCGGGCCGCGCGACACCGACGCTAGGTCACTTCCTCGCGATCGCCAGCCGCTGCTTGCGCTGAGGCGCCGGGACTTCGGTGGACACACTGGCCCCGGTGCGAACCGACCGCAGGAACCACGTTCCCGCCGCGCCGAAGCAGCAAGCACCGCCGATGGCCACGATCCACGCCACGGAGAGGAACAGGTCGAGCAGCGAACCGCTGCCCTGGATGGCGCTGCGCGCGAACAGCACCGCGACGTAGCCGAGGTAGCCGAAGGAGTCGGCGAGGTACATCAGGTAGCCGATGTTGCCGCGGTCGCGCGTCATCGCGACGAGCCGCTCGAACACCGTGGTGTGCACGACGACGTACGGGATGTAGAGCCCGAGGCCGAGCGCCACCAGGAACGCGTAGCCGTCGAGTCCGCCGGTCGTGCGCCAACCGAGCACGGCGAGGCACAGAACGAAGCCGCCGACGGCGATCGCGATCGAGCAGGCGAAGGCCTTGCGGTTGTCGCGGATGGCGACGGTCGCGGCGCTGACCAGCAGCACACCGGCGCCGACGATGGCCTCCGAGGACGCGAACATCGACGGATCGACGGTGGCGCCGAGCGCCCGCAGCAGTTCGGGAGCGAAGTCCCCGCGCAGGCTGCGCAGCACGGTGACCGCCAGATAGCCCAGCACGAGCAGCACGAGCCCGGGCGCGTAGCGGCGGAAGAACGCGACGCGCTCGGCGCGCGCCATCGGCACACGTTCGCTGCGGCTCTGCACGTCGTCCTGGCTCGGCGGCGGCGTGCGCGCTAGGCCGGCCACACAGCCGACCAGCGGCAGCAGGAACAGCGATCCCGCGACCGCCGGCATCCACGCCACCGACACACCCGCCTGCAGCAGCCAGGCGCCGACCGCACGCGTCGCACCGTCGGCGAAGATGAAGCTAGCGCACAGTCCCGCGGTCATCGCTTCGGTGTGCCGCCGCCCTTCGAGGAAGCCGAGCACCAGCCCGAACACCATGCCGAGCGGCAGACCGTTGGCGAACAGGAACAGCGCGTTCCACGGTGCGGGTGCCAGCGCGAAGCCGAGCAACGCCAGTTCGGCCGCCAGCACCAGCGCCAGCAGCGTGATCGCCCGCCGCTCGCGCGGCATGCGCGCGACCACCGCGATGCCGACGAACTTCGAGACGGTGTAGCCGAGCACCTGCGCACCGACGAGCAGCGCCTTCGGCTCGATGCCGAACAGCGGCTCGCCGGTGTGCGGCGCCGCAGTGAACGGCTTGCGGAACGCGTACATGCAGAAGTACGTGCCGAACGCGGCGGCCGTGGTCAGCGCCGATCGCAGCAAGCCGCCGTTCACGAAGGCGGTCTTCGTCGACACCCGAGAAGGCGCGACCAAGCCGCCGAGAAGCGAACGCACTCCGACGCCGACGAACGCCTCGGTTGCGCACCGGGCCGCCCCTGTTCGAGGCTTCACCGGCTCTTGCCGCGCTCACCAACCACTGCGCGAGATTGGCGGGATGACTCTTCGACCTTCGACTCTCCTGCCGACGCTGCTGCTCGCCACCTTCGCCGCGGCCCAGGTCCAGACCCACGGCCAGATGGTCGGCGAACCGACCTCGAACTCGGCGATCGTCTGGACGCGCTGCTCGCAGGCAGCGTTCGTCAGCGTCGTGCACGCGACGAGTCCCACGTTCGCCGGAGCCGTCGAGACGGCACCGGTGCAGGCGCTGGCCGGACGCGACTTCACGGTGCGCGTGCCGGTGACCGGACTGCAGTCCGGCGCCACCTACTACTACCGATGCCGGTTGGCCGCCACGCCGGGAGCCGCGGGCACACTCGGGCCGATCGGGCAGTTCCGCACGGCGCCGGCCGCGAACCAGATGGCGCCGGTGTCGTTCGCGTTCGGCGGCGACATCAAGACGGTCGCCGAGTTCGGCATCTTCGATGCGCTGACCCTCGAGGACCCCGACTTCTTCGTGTGCCTCGGCGACTTCCCGTACTGCGACGGCGCGGTGACGCGCGCCGACTACTGGGCCTTCCACCGCACGGTGCGCGCCGTCCCACAGTGGCAGGCGTGCATGGCGAAGGTGCCGATGGTGGCGATCTGGGACGACCACGAGGTGTCGAACAACTGGGACGCGGCGATGTCGCCATCCCTCGTCACCAACGGCACCGCCGCGTTCCGCGACTGGATGCCGATTCCAGACGGCCCGAACGACATCTGGCGGCGACTGCGCTTCGGCGCGGCGGCCGAACTGTTCCTGCTCGACACGCGCCGCTACCGCGCGCTGAACGACGCCGTTCCCGCCCCGGGCAAGCCGATGCTCGGTGCCGTGCAGCTGCAGTGGCTGCTGCAGGCGCTGCAGCAGTCGACGGCGACCTGGAAGTTCGTCGCCACGTCGGTGCCGACCTTCTACGGCGGCACCGACTCGTGGGATGGCTTCGTGCACGAACGCGAGCAGATGCTGGCGTTCCTGCGCGACAACCACGTCGACGACGTGGTGTTCCTCGCCGCCGACCAGCACATCGCCGCGATCCGCGAGCTGCGCGAAGGACTGCTCGAGGTGCAGACCGGCCCGATGGCGCAGTTCACCGGCAGCAACCTGCACGTGCGCGAGCCCGAGCAGCGCTGGCACGCGATCGAGCGCAACTTCGGCATGGTGCACGTCGACACCTCGACGACCCCGGCGCGGCTGCGCATCGTCTTCCACGACGCGTTCGGCGCCGTGCTGCGCGAACACGTCGCGTTGCCGGCCGGCACAGCGGCCCGCTTGCAGTTCACCAGCGACGTGCCGGAGGCCGGGTTCCATCTCGCCGACGGCCCGCACCTGGTGCGCGACGAAGGTGCGACCGCGCACCGCGATCGACTGCGGCCGGGTACCTACCGGCTGCTGGCGCGCGACCTGACCTACGGCGAAGGCTCCCCGGCGACGATGGACCTCGTGGTGCCGCCGGGCGCCGACGTGCACGTCGCCGTGGACCACGAGGACGTGCCGGACGCGAGCCATCCGTTGCTGTTCGAAGACAGCTTCGACGCACCGTTCGGCCCGGCTGCCGGCTGGACGATCGTCGACCAGGGCGGCAACGGTCCGTCGTCGTGGCTGGTGATCGACGGCGCGCTGAACCAGCGCACCAACATCGGCGGCACCGGCGCCCCGGCCTTCGTCGGCACGCTGGCGCTGGCGGGCGACCCGAACTGGACCGACGTCACCGTGACGACGCGGTTCCGTTCGGTCGACAACGACTCGTGCGGCGTGGTCTTCCGCTGCATCGACGCCGCCAACCACTACCGCGTCCGCCTCGACGCCGAGCGCACCGTGGCCCAGCTGACGCGCTTCGTGCAGGGCACGCCGACCGTTTTGGCGGAGATCACCGGACTGGCCGGGTTCCTGCCGAACGCCTGGCACACGCTGACCATCACGTCGATCGGCAACCGCCACGTCGTCTGGCGCGACGGCGAGAAGCTGTTCGACGTGATCGACGGCACGCACACGCAGGGTCGCATCGGCTGCTACGCGTGGGCCGACTCGATGGTCGCCTTCGACGACATCGTGGTGCGCGCCGGCGACACCACGAACCGGAGCCGCCAGCGTCTCTACGCGAACGACTTCGCCAGCGGCGGCCTGACCGGACTGACGATCGTCGACCAGGGCGGCACCAGCGGGCCGTCACAATGGAGCGTGCAGGGCGGCGTGCTGCGGCAGGACGCGAACATCGGCGACGGCGACGGCTCGCCCAACGGCGTGCCCAAGCTCGGCACCGTCGCGCTGCTGCCGCCGATGCTGGTCGACCAGGAACTGGTCGCGCGCGTGCGCACCGACGACAACGACGCCATCGGTGTGGTGCTGCGCTGGCAGGACGGCCAGAACCACTACCGCTTCTCGCTCGACGCCGAACGCGGCTACCGCCGGCTGGTCAAGGTCGTGCAAGGCGTGTGGACCGTGCTGTGGGAGTCGAAGGACGACTACGTGCCCAATGCCTGGCACACGATCCAGTGCAGCGCCCGCGGCGACCGCCTGCGCGTCCAGTGGGACGGCTTGCCGCTGTGCGACGTGCGCGATGCGTCGTTCGCGATGGGACGCGCCGGTCTCTACTGCTGGGCCAGCACGCCGGTGCAATGGGACGACGTGGTGCTGCAGGTGCCGCCGCGGCCGCGCGCCGTCACGGTGGCAACCGCGACCGCCGGCCAGGCGACGCTGCAGCTGGCCGCCCCGGCCAGCGCCGGCCGCACCTACCTGCTGGCGCTGTCGCTGTCGACGACGCCGGGCATCGCGATGTCGGCGCTGCAGCCGAACGACCCGCGCGTCTGGCCACTGACCTACGATCCGTTCTTCGAACTGAGCCTGCTGCCGAACCCCGTGCTGCAGCAGTTCCTCGGCACGCTCGACGCCGACGGTCGCGCCACCGCCACGGTGGTGTGGCCGCCGTTCCTGTCGCAGCTGCTCGGCGGTCTGCAGCTGTGGGCCGGCGGCATCACCTGGGACCCGGTCCAGTCGCGCTACGGCGAGATCTTCCCGTCGGTGCCGCTGACGATCCCCAACTGATCGGCAGCGCCCTGGACGCGCACCCCGACCCGCACGGGGTTGTGCTCGACCGCGTGCCGGAAGGCCGCGTCGACGTCGGCGAGCTGGAACGCGTCGTGCACCAGTTCCAGGAACGGCCAGCGTGCGTGCCGCGCCGCGACGAAGTCGACGGCGGCCACGAAGTCCTCGCGGTTGTAGTTATGCAGACCGCGGATCGTCAGCAGCCGACGCACGACCAGTTCGGCGTCGACCAGCGTCGGCGGCTGCGGGGACACCGCCCCGACCCACACGGCGCGCCCACCGATCTCCAGCCGCGACAGCGACGCCGCCATCGCGATCGGCGCGCCGCTGAACTCGAGCACGACGTCGCACGGCCCGAGGCCCGCGAAGCCCGACCCGTCGCTGCCGACCACTTCGCAGCGACCGGCGCCGAACGCCAGCGACCGCGCCGCGCGTGCCGCATCGACGTCGACGGCGACCACGTCGCGGGCGCCGCGATCCGTGGCCATGGCACAGGCGCACAGGCCGAGCATGCCGGCCCCGCTGACCAGCACCCGCTGGTCCCGGATCTCCCCGGCCAGACGCAGCGCTCCGGCAACCGTGGCGATCGAGCAGTTGACCAGGGCGGCGACCGCATCGGGAACGCCCTCGTCGAGGCGAGCGATCGGCGTGTGTTCGCGCAACAGGGTGAACTCGCCGAGGCCGCCGTGGTGCGCGCTGTCGGCGGTGATCGTCTCGTGCCCGTACTTGAACAGCCCGGCGGCCTTCTGCGGCATGCCCGCCCGCGCGCGTGCGGAGGCAGGATCGGATGCGAAGATCGCCCACGTCACCCGATCGCCGACGCGCAGCGGTCGACCGACGACGTCGACCGGCGGCGCCGCCGAGTCGACGTCCACCACGTGGCCGACGACTTCGTGGCCGAGCACGGTGGGCACAGCCTCGCAGCGCTTTCCCGCCCAGGTCGCCAGGTCGCTGCGACACAGCGTGGTGTAGTCGTTCCGCACCAAGGCCTCGCCACGGCGCAGCGCCGGCAGCGGGCGACGTTCGAAGACGAACGGGCGACCTGATCCGACGAAGATGGCCTGCAGGCCAGAGCGCGGGAGCATCGTCACGGCGCGACACTGGACCCGCGGCCCGTGAACGCGACCGGCGGCCCCGCGTGAAGACGCGTGCCGCCGCGCGATGGCCGACTCACGAAGATCGGCCCGGCGGCGATGCGCCGCCGCGTGCCGCCCTCGCGACTCCGTTCACTGGAAGCGGATCGGATCGGTGAAGCGCCCGGCCGTCGCCTGCGGCGTGATGGTCAGGCCGACGGCCCAGACCGGCAGGCCGATCAGCTGCGTGAGGTTCGGCAGGAACGGGAACGTCACGCTGCCGTTCGCGCCGACCAGGTCGAGATTGACCGTCGGGACCGGGCCGGAGAAGCCGACCGCGATCGAAGCATCGGTGAGCACGTCGAAGCCGATGTTCAGGTTCGTGCCGAGCGAGTCGATCGGGATCTGCGTCGCCGTTCCCGACAGCGAGAACAGCAGGATGCAGGTGTTGCCGGCGGCGAGCGGCGAGTCGTTCTGGTAGGTCACGCCCTGGAACGTCGCGGTCTGGTCGACGAGCTCGGGGTAGTGGATGCTGGTGACCCACTGGTTGTTGACGGTGTTGCCGCCGCCCGAGCCGGTCAACGTGCGGTCGTCGATCCAGGTGACGATCGCGTCGCCGTTGCGCGTCAGCGTGAGCCGCGGATCGTCGACGTCGACGCCGCTCGGGAACAGGCCGCAGCCGCCGAAGCTGGTGACGTCGCGGTGCGTCCAGGTGACACCGCCGTCGGCGCTGAGCGACAGCGTGAGGTCCTCGGCGCCGCTGCCGGTCGCGAGCACGCAGTTGGTCTCGTAGAGCACGGCGATCATGTCACCGGCCATCTCGATGCCGAAGATCGGGTTCGGATCCTTCAGGCTCAGCGGCCGCTCGACGTGCGTGCCCAGCAGGAAGTCGCCGCCAGCGTTGTAGCTGACCGACACGATGGCCTGGTTGTTGTCGTTGTTGTTGACGCCGTTCAAACGGTCGTCGACGTAGAGCACGGCGACACGGCCTTCGTCGGCGACGACCAGCATGTCGTCGACGTCGCCGAGCGCACCGAGGGTCGCGGTGTTGATGGCGATCCCGGTGACGGCGAAGGTCACGCCGAGGTCGTTCGACCAGTCCATCCAGACGTCGTCCTTGCCGTTCAGGGAGTGCTCCATGAACGTGTAGACGTGCGGCAGGTCGACGGCGACGCGCGGGCGACGCGGCGAATCCCAGATCAGCGGTGCCGCGAAGGTGGTGTGGCGATACTCGGCCGTCGTGGCGAAGTCGGTGCCGTTCGAACGCGAGGTCAGCGAGAAGTAGTCGTACTGGTTCACGCCGCCGCCGGCGCGATTGTCGGTCCAGGCGATGTGGACGACCGGGCCGTCCGCGGCGATCGAGGTGAAGTTGACGTCGCTGGCGCGCGGCGCGACGGCGAGGTTGATGCGCTGGTCCGGCACGGTCACCACGATCGACCCACCGCTCAGCTCGGCCTGGACGAAGTAGAGGTCCTCGGTGCCGCTGACCGGCACGTTGTAGTCGGACTCGAAGACGACGTTGAGCGAGGCGGGACCGCCGACCAAGTTCTGCGACAGCGTGGCATTGACCTCGTCGACGTCACGCAACGTCGTCAGCGACTGCGTCGACAGCAACGTCGGGCCGGTCCAGGTCTGCCCCTGATCGCCCGAAGCCATGGCGAACACGGCCTGCTGGCCGGCGACCAGCGTGTGGCCGTTGCTGGCGAACACCAGGAACACCTGGTGCCCCATCGCGAGCAAGCGCGTCTCCGCGCCGTCGATCGCTTCACCCGTCTGCACGGTGTAGAGCGTCTGCGCCGGCAGCCAGCTGAAGCCGCCGTTCGTGCTGCGCGCGAACATCACCATGACCTGACCGTTCAGGTTGGTCTCGGCCCAGGTGACGTAGGCGACGTTCGCCGTGGGGACGGTGCCGGCGGGGCCCGCAGGCAGCACTTCCTTCGGCGAGGCGGTGCGCCAATGGCCGAAGCCGATCACGCTGTTGTTGAGCAGCGTGGAGTTGAGCCGCACGTCGCCGCGCGGCAGCGTCGACGACTGTGGGTATTGGGCCAGCAGGGCGCTGCTGCAGGCGAGCGCGAGAAGAGACACTCGGAGTGTGGTGTGCATGATTCCTCGGGGTGGACGGCAGAGGAGATAGAGGTGCCTTCTTGGCGATCGGCCAAGACCGCGAGAAGCGACGCCTTGGTGGCTCTTCCCCCCATCCACCATGCGCTCGCGGCCCGTCGCAAGCGGCGGCGACACCCGACACGTGCAATGCGGCGCGCGGTCGGCGATGGTCCCGACGTGGATCCGATGCGCCCCGAGACCCTCGCGCAGAACGTGCGCGACGCACTGCGCGACCCGGTGCTGACCGGGGCGCTGCGCCGCGCCACCGACACGTTCGCGCAACGTCGTCTGGGCGCCGTGGGCTCGATCCCCGACTGGGAGGAGCTGCGCACGCAGCCGGCGGCGATCAAGGCGCACACCCTCGCGCGGCTCGACCAC
>JBILEY010000100.1:0-14057 GCA_044351865.1 Planctomycetota bacterium
ACGCAGCGCGGCGCCATCGTCCGCACGCGCTTCCTCGCGGCGGCCACTTCCGACGTGATCGCCGAGCAGCCGTTGGCGACGCAATACCACTTCTTCGTCGGCGAGCCGCAGCGTTGGCGCCAAGGCGTGCCGGCGTGCCGCGCCGTGCGCCTGCAGCATGTGCAGCCCGGCATCGACGTGCGCTTCCGTGCGCTGCCGTGCGGCGGTTCGCTGCCTGGCGGCAATGGCTCTCTGCCTGCCGGCAATGGCCCGTTCGAATACGACCTGCTGTTGGCACCGGGCGCTGATCTCGCGCGGTTCGCCGCGCGCTGCGAAGGCGTCGAGCGCCTCGCCATCGATGCGGACGGTCGCTTGTGTGCGACGGTGGCGACCGACGACGGCGTCGTCGAACTGGTGCAGCAGGCGCCCATCGCGTGGCAGGAGTCGCCGGACGGGCCGCGGCCGCTGCGTGTGCAGTTCCGGTTGCTCGACGACCATACCTACGGCTTCGTTGCCGACGAGCTCGACCCGGCACTGGCGGCGGTCGTCGATCCGGGCGTCGTCTGGGGCACGTTCCTCGGCGGTGGCCAGACCGATCGTGTCAACGCGATGCGCTGGGTGCCGGGCAACGGCGTCTACGTCGCTGGCTGGGCCGGTTCGCTCGACTTCCCGACCACGGTCGGGGCCTACCGCACGACCGGCGGCGCCGACGGCTTCGTCGCGCGGCTGAGCGACGACGGCCAGGCGCTGCAGTTCGCGACCTACCTCGGCGGCAGCGCCAGCGAGGAGATCCGCGGCCTCGACCTCGGCGCTGGCAACTCGCCGATCGTCGTCGGCTTCACGACCTCGACGAACTTCCCGGCGACGCCTGGTGCACTGCAGACGAGCTACGGCGGCGCCGGGCCGTTCCTGGCGATCGGCGACGGCTTCGCGGCGCGGCTCGACGCGAACGGCAGCGCGCTCGGCTTCTCGACCTACCTGGGCGGCGTCTTCGACGACGTTGCCGAGGCCGTGCGCGTCGACGCCGCCGGCAATCCTGTGGTCGTCGGTTGGACCGCGTCGCCGAACTTCCCGTCGACACCCGGCGTGTTCCAGCCGGCGTTGGCCGGCTTCGCCGGCATCACCTCCGACGGCTTCGTCACGCGCCTGTCGGCGAATGGCCAGAGCGTGTCGTTCTCGACGTTCCTCGGCGGTTCGATCAGCGAGCAGTTGCTCGCCGTCGACCGCGACCCGACCACCGGCGACTGGCTGGTCGCCGGCTGGACGCTCAGCAACGACCTGCCGGTGACGTTCGGTGCCTTCCGTTCGTCGATCACCGGCGCCTATGACGGCATGGCTGCGCGCTTGTCGCCGAACGGCACCGGCGCCACGTTCGTGACCTACGCCGGCGGTCTGCTCGACGACGCGCTGCTGTCCGTGCGCGGCGCTGCCGACGGCACCGTGTGGCTCGGCGGCTTCACCGCCTCGACCAACTTCCCGCTGACGCCGAACGCCGTGCAGAACGCGTTCGGCGGCGAGACCGAAGGCGTCGTGATGCGACTCGCCGCGAACGGGCAGTCGCTGCTCTACTCGACGTTTCTCGGTGGCACTGGACCCGATCGGGTGCGGGCGGTGGCGCTGTCCACGCTTGGTGTGCTCGCGGTCGGCGACGCCGGCGCGAACTTCCCGGTGACGCTCGACGCGCCGCAGACGCAGTTCGCCGGCGGCGTGACGGACGCGTTCGCGACGTTGCTGACCAACAACGGGGCGACCCGCACGTGGTCGAGCTACTTCGGCGGCGTCGGCCAGGACGCATTCGGCAGTGCGTGGATGACCGATGGTGGCCTCGCGGTCGTCGGCGGCTGGACCTACTCCGCCGACTTCCCGATCGAGCCGTCCGCCTACGACGACGTCATGAACGGCACCGAGGATGGCCTGGTCATGAAGTTCGATCTGGTCAGCACGCTCGGCGCTGGCCTGCAGGTTGCTTCGGCGACCGCGCAGCCGCTGCAGATCGTGCCGGCTGGCGAACAGACCTTGCTCGACACGACGGTGACCAACACCACGGCGCGTGAACTGCGCCTCGACACGCTGCGGGTGCTCGCGGCCGGTGCTGGCGACACGGCGAACGCGGTGGCCGGCGTGCGCGTGTTCGGCACCGTCGCCGGCCAGCTGCGCACGCTGCTGTCCGGGCCGGTGACGTTGGTCGGCGACGACCGCGAACACGTGCTGTCGCTCGGTGGCCAGCTGGTCCCCGCCGGTGCGTCGCTGCGCCTCGAAGTCGTCGCCGATCTCGTTGTCGACGCCGCAGGGCGCACGGTCGAGGTGGGGCTGGCCGTTTGCGACGAGGACGCCTGGGGCATCAGCGCACCGGGCGCCGGCAGTGGTCCGACGGTGCGTGTCGCCGGTACGGGCCGCGTCGACGGGACCCTGTTCGTCGTCGGCGCGCTGCCGGGCGACGCCGATGGCGACGGTGCGATCACCGCGGTCGACCTGCGGCGTCGCCTGGCGACCCTCGGCGGCAACGACCTGCAGGCCGACGTCGACGGCGACGGCGTGACGACCACCAACGACGTGGCGCTGCTGCGCGAAGTACTGCTCGGTCGCGCGACGCTGCTGCAGGCGCCGACGCAGGTCGCCCGTGGCACGTGGGTCACGCTGCGTGGGGCCTTGGTCGCCGGTTCGTCGGTGCAGGCGTCGCTCGGCGGGCGCTCGCTGACCGTCGGCCGCGTCACCGCGCGCGAGATCACGCTGCGCGTCGAAGCCGATCAGGTACTGGGCACGCAGGACCTGTTGGTCACCATCGGCGGCCGCCCGTTCGCGTCGGCCTTCGTACAGGTGCAGTGAGCCGGCGCGTCCTGCTGCTCGGCGGCGTCGATCCGTCCGGCGGAGCCGGCATCACCGCCGATGCCATCGTCGTCGCGTTGCACGGGGCGCAGCCGCTGCCGGTGCCGGTCTGTCTGACCGTGCAAGGCGCGCGCGGCTTCCGCGGCGCCGAGCCGGTGCCCGAACGAACGTGGCGCGCGGCCATCGACGCGGTGCTGGGCGACGGTCCGGTGCAGGCGATCAAGCTCGGCATGCTCGGCGATGCGGCGACCGCCAGTGCCGTCGCTGCGGTGCTGGCGCCGCTGCGCGGCCACGTCCCGATCGTCGTCGATCCAGTGCTGTCGGCGACCGCCGGTGGCTTCGCGCCGGCGCAGCAACTCGCTTCCTGCTACCGCGAACGGCTGCTGCCGCTGGCGAGCCTGTTCACGCCGAACCTGCCCGAGCTCGGCCGCATCTGCGACGGACGCGCCGAGCTGGCCCTCGCCGCCGGCGCGCGCGCGGTGCTGGTGAAAGGCGGCCACGGCGACGGCCGCTGGTCCGAGGACCAGCTGTTCGCCGCCGGCGCCCAGTTCGTGTTCCGCCGCCCTCGCCTCGACGTCGGTTCCGTGCGCGGCACCGGCTGTGCGCTGGCCAGCGCGATCGCGGTGCGGCTCGCCGCCGGCGAGGACGTCTCGCTCGCCTGCCAGCGCGCCGGCGACTGGCTCGCGGCGTTGCTGCAGCGCCTCGGGCCGCCAGCTGCCGACGGCCTGCCGCGCCCGCTGCCGTGGGCGGCGGTGCCGCTGCCCACGCTGGGTGACCGCACTCGCTGAAGTCGCGACCGCGCGCTCTCCGCGACGGGCGCCCGGTCGCGGCGCGCTCAGCAGTCGTCGGTGCCGAACATGCGCGCCAGCGTCGCGGCGAAGCGCTCGACGACGACGTGGCGGCGCACCTTCATCGTCTGCGTCAGCAGGCCGTTCTCCGGCGTCAGCGGCTCGGCCAGCACGCGCAGCGTGGTCACGCGATCGCACGGCCGGCAGCCGTTGTCGCGCGTGACCAGGCGGTCGAGTTCGCGTCGCATCAGCGTGTGCACGGCCTTGCCGTGCAGTTCGCCGTCGCGCACGTCCCAGTCGCTGCGCGGCACCTCGCGCTCGAGGGTCTCGAAGTTCGGCACCAGCAGGGCGCCGAGTCCCTTCTGGTCCTGGCCGACGCACACCGCCTGCTCGATGAAGGCCGAGGTCTTGATCACCGTCTCGACCGGCTCGGGTTCGACGTTCTCGCCGCCGGCGAGCACGATCGTGTCCTTGGCGCGGCCGGTGATCCACACGTTGCCGTGCGCGTCGACATGGCCGAGGTCGCCGCTGTTGAACCAGCCGTCGTCGGTCAGCACCTCGGCGGTGCGCCGCGCGTTCTCGTAGTAGCCGCGCATCACCTGCGGGCCGCGGATCCACAGCACGCCGGTCTCGCCGGTGCCGCAGCGGCCGCCGTCGCCGCGCCGCGCCTCGATCTGCGTGTGCGGCAGCGGCGGGCCGATGTGGCCGGGGTGCTTCTGATCCGGCAGGCGAACGGACGCGACGGGGCTCGTCTCGGTCAGGCCGTAGCCGTTCTTCAGCGGCAGGCCGAGGCCGAGCAGCGTCTCGTCGACGTGGCGCGGCAAGGCGCCGCCGCCGCTGACGCACAGGCGCAGCCGACCGCCGAGGTTCTGGCGGACCTTCTTGTAGACCAGCGGTTCGAGCAGCAGGTGCAGCAGGCGATGGCCGAAGTGGGCGCGCCGCGCACCGACGCGCCGCGCGATGCGCAGGCCGGTGCGCAGCAGCTTGCCCTTCAGGCCTTCGATCTTCAGCGACTGCGCGACGACGCCGTCGTGCAGCATCTCCCAGATGCGCGGCACCGCCGCGAAGATCGTCGGCTGCACCTTCGCCAGGTCTTCCTTGATGCGGCGGCGGTCGGTGTAGACCAGCTGCGCGCCGGTCGCGAACGCCAGGTAGTCCATGATGCGTTCGTACATGTGCCACGCCGGCAGCACCGACAGGAAGCTGTCCTCGGCGACGACCTGCAGCACGTCGGCGACGACGCGCACGTTCGACAGCACGTTCGCGTGCGACAGCATCACACCCTTCGGATCGGCGGTGGTGCCGCTGGTGTAGACGATGGTCAGCAGGTCGTCGGGGCGAACGGCCTCACGTGCGCTGTCGAGCGACGTCCTTCCACCGTTCAGCGCCTTGCTGCCTTCGCGCAGCAGGTCGCCGAGTGCCAGCGCGCCGTCGACCGCCGTCTCGTCGTGCATCACCACGATGCGCTGCAGCAGCGGCAGCTGCTTCTGCAGCGCCAGCAGTTCGCGCGCGACCTTGTCGTCTTCGGCGAACGCCATGCGGCAGCCGCTGTGGCGCAGGATGAACTCGATCTCCTTCGGCGTGGTGTCCGAGCCGCGCGGCACGTCGACGACGCCGATGCTGGCCATCGCCTGGTCGCACAGGAACCACTCGTAGCGGTTCTCGGCGATCAACCCGACGTGGTCGCCGCGCTTCAGCCCGAGCTGCAACAGCGCCATCGCCAACGCGTCGATGTCGGCGGCAGCCTGGCCGAACTTCACCGCTTCGGTCGACCCGGCGCGGCGGCGCGGCAGGAAGACACGGTCTCGATGCGCGGTGGCCGTTCGCTGCAGGAGTTGCGGAAACGTCGATGGGGCCGGCTCGGGCATGCGGGGGCCAGAAGGGGCGACGGCGGGCGCCGCGGGAACTTTGTTGGGACGCTTGACAACCACGGGGGCGATCCATAGGAATGTGCGCCCTCGATCGCGAGGTCAACCCGCGGCACGACAAAGTGCTGCGAGTGGATCGGCGGTCGCAGCTCTCTGCAGTTCCGTAAGCGAGCGGGTGTAGCTCAGTGGTAGAGCATCACGTTGCCAACGTGAGGGTCGAGAGTTCGAATCTCTTCACCCGCTCCAATCTTCCCTTCGGGGAAAGCCAGGAACGCAGATCGAGCCTCGACAAGCGAGCCTCGACAAGACGTCGCTTCCGTTCCGCCGCACCGGCGCCAGACTTCTGCACATCGACGCACGCGATCGGTGTGCGCGCGACATGAGCTACGACCGATGCTGCATACCGCCCGAACGGTCGTTGGCTTGCTGCTCGGCGTCGCCGCGGGCTGCACTTCCTACGACGCCGCCGAGGTCACGCTGCCGGCGGCAGCCGCAGGCCTGCCGCGCCACGACGGCCCGTTGACGTTCGAACAGTCGGTAGCGCTCGCGCTGGCCAACAACGGCGAACTCGCCGCGCGCGCCGCCGAGTGCCGCGCCGCCGGGCTCGACGTGATGCCGACCGAGCTGCAGGGCCAGCTGCAGCAGGACAACCTGGCGCTGATGGTCGACCCGCTCGCGCTGCTCGGTCTCGCGCAGCGCGGCGCCAGTGCGCGACTCGCCGAGACGCGCGCGCTGGCGGCGGCGGCGGCGCTCGCCAGCGAACGGTGGCGCGTGGTCGCTGCCATCGCCGAAGTGTTCGTGGTCCATCGCGCGCTCGCCGCGCTGCCCGCGGCACCGGCCATCGCAGTCGACGTCGACGCCTTCGTCGCCGCCGGGCTGGCATCGCCGCACGCTGCCGCCACCGTGCGCAGTGCGGTCGCCGGCGCCGAGGCCGAACGACTCGCCGTCGCCGCCGAACGAGCGACGCTGCAGGCCGAGCTGCGTCGTCTGCTCGGTCTGGCCCCGGCTTCGCAGCTCGAACTGGTGCCGCCACCGGCCGCCTGGCCGCCGCTGCCGCCGAGCGCCGAAGCGACGGTGCTGCGCCGCCCCGACCTCGCCGAGACGCTGGTGCGCTACCAGGTCGCGGATGCCGAGTTCCGCAAGCTGGTCGCCGACCAGTATCCGGCGCTGATGATCGGCCCCGACTTCGCCCTGCGCGGCAGCGGCGTCGATCCGATGGCGATCCTGCGGTTGCCGCTCGGAGGCGCCGGCCCGGCCACCGCAGCGCGCGACCGGCGCGAGGCCGCGCGCAGCCGGCTGCGCGACGCCGTGCTGGCCGCCACCAACGAAGCCGGCAGCGCCGCCGCCCGTCTCGAGGCCGCCGAGGCCAAGGCCCGCGCCGCCCGCGCCAATGCCGAGGCGGCGGGCAAGGCGCTGGTGGTCGCGGCCGTGGCGCTGCAGGTCGAGGTCGACGCCTTCGAACGGCTCGCCGAGAAGGCGCCGATGGCGGTGCGCGAGGCGATGGAGGCACGGGATGCGGCGACGGCGGCGGCGCGGGCTCGCGTGCGCGCTGCGGTCGCCGCCGGTTGGCCGGTCGCGGAGGACGCACGATGAGTTCGATCGACCTGTCGGCCTTGCGCATGTCCGAGCCGCCGCCGCCGATGCAGAAGCGCCCACTCGGGCCGCGACTGCTGGCCGCGGCGGCGCTCGGGTTGGTGCTCGTCGTCGCCGCGACGTTCGTCTGGCCGTTGCTGCGACCGGTTCGCGCGGTGCCGACGGTTCGCCTCGAGGCCGTCGCCGCGTCCGCGTCCCCGTCGCTCGCCCTGGCCGAAGCGGCCGGTTGGGTCGAGCCGGATCCGTTCCCGATCCTCGTGCGGCCGTTGGTCGCCGGCCGCCTCGAGCAGGTGCCGCAGCTCGAAGGTTCGGTGGTCGAAGCCGACGTCACCGTGCTCGCCGTTCTCGCCAGTGCGCCGCTGCAGGCGCAACGCGAACGTGCGGCCGCGGCCCTGGCCGAGCGCGAAGCGGAACTCGCCGTCGCCGACGCGCGGCTGCGTGCCGCCGAGGCGCAGTTGGCGCAGCGCGCCGCGGTGCGTGCGGCCGTGGCCGATGCACGAGCCCAGGCTGCGGCGAAGCAGGCGCGGGTGGTTGCCGCGATCGGCGCTCGCGATCGCGCGGCCGCCGAAGCCCGCAGCGCCCTCGCGGCGCGCGACGCCCAGGTGCGGCTCGCCGAAGCCGGAGGTTCCTACGCGGTGGCACGGGAGCGGGCCGAAGCGGCGTTCGCCGCAGCGACCGCCAGCGCCGAAGCGGCGGCCCGCGACGTCGCCCTGGCCGAGCAGGAAGCGGCCGCCGCGGTGCAGGCGTCGGCGGTGGCCGAAGAGGTCGCCTCCAACCCGGTCGATCTCGCGGTCGCGGTCGCCATCGCGCAGGCCGAGGTCGAACGGGTCCGTGCGCAGGTGTCGGCGGCGCGCACCGAGTCGCAGATCGCCGCGCGCGAAGAGCAGTGGCTGACCGTGCGGGCGCCGACATCGGGCGTGGTGATGAAGGTGCTGGCGATGCCGGGAGCGATCGTCGGGCCGGACGCCGAGCCGATCCTGAGCCTCTACGACCCCCGCCGGCTGCGCGCGCGCATCGACGTTCCGCTCGGTTCGGTCGCGGGCATTCGCGACGGGCAGCGCGTCGAGCTGCGCAGCGAAGTGCTCGGCACCGCCGTCGTGCAAGGGCGCGTGCAGCGCGTGCAGCGCGAGTCGGACCTGCTGAAGAACACGCTGCAGGTGAAGGTCGAACTCGTCGATCCGCCGCCGTTGCTGCGCCCGGAGACGCTGTGCCGCGCGCGCTTCCTCGCCGACGCCGGCGAGCCCGGCGCGGCGTCGGCGCCGATGGCGTTCCGGCTGCCACCGGCGGCCGTGCAGGACGGCCGCGTGTTCGTGTTCGATCCGTCCACCGGCACCGCGCGCGGCATCGCCGTCGAGGTCGTGCAGCAGGATGCGAACGGGATCGTCGTGCGCGGCGAGCTGTCCGTCGCGCAGCGTGCGATCCTGGTGCCGGTGGCCGACGGCGAGCGCGTGCGCGAGGAATCGCGATGAGCCTGATCCAGGTCCAGGGCGTGACCAAGACGTTCCACTCGCTGTCGGAAGAGGTGACGCCGATCCGCGATCTCGACCTCGTCGTCGGCAAGGGCGAGTTCGTCGTGCTGATGGGGCCGTCGGGCAGCGGCAAGACGACGCTGCTGCACCTGCTCGCCGGCATCGACCGCCCGACGAGCGGCCGCGTGCTGGTCGCCGGCGAAGAAGTCTCGGCGATGAGCGCCAGCCAGCTGGCGCGCTGGCGCACGCGCGCCGTCGGCTACGTGTTCCAGCAGTACAACCTGCTCCCGGTGCTGACGGCGTGCGAGAACGTCGAGGTGCCGCTGCTGCTGCTGCGTTTGTCGCGGCGCGAACGCGAAGCGAAGGTCGCCACGGCGCTCGCGGCCGTCGGCTTGTCGGACCGGGTCCATCACCTGCCGCGGCAACTGTCCGGTGGCCAGCAGCAGCGCGTTGCCATCGCGCGCGCGATCGTCGCCGACCCGGTGGTGGTGTTCGCCGACGAGCCGACCGGCAACCTCGATCGCACCGCCGCTGCGCTGACGATGCAGTTGCTGCGGCGCCTCGTCGACGAGTTCGGCAAGACGCTGGTCATGGTCACGCACGATCCGGTCGCAGCGCAGGCCGCGGACCGCGTCGTGCACCTCGACAAGGGGCGGATCGTCGACGAGGCACGGCATGCGTGAACTGCTGGCGTTCCTGCCGTACGCGCTGCGCACGGCATCGCGCGCGCGCACGCGCTCGCTGCTGACGCTGCTCGGCGCGGCGCTGGCGATGGCGCTGTTCGCATTCGTTCGCACCGTCGACGATGGCGTGCAGCTGCTGGCCGCGCGCGCCGACCAGCCGGTGCTGGTGGTGTTCCAGGACAGCCGGTTCTGCCCGCTGACGTCCGAGTTGCCGCTGCGCTACGAACGAACGATCCAGGACGTGCCGGGCGTGGCCGCCGTGCTGCCGACGCTGGTGTTCATCAACTCGTGCCGTTCGAACCTCGACCTGGTGACCTTGCACGGCGTCGACGCGAACGACCTCGAGCGCGTGTATCCGCTGCAGTTCCTCGCCGGCAGCGCCGCGGACTGGCGGACGCATGCCGACGGGGCCCTGGTCGGCGAACGGCTGGCGGCGCGCCGCGGCATCGCGGTCGGCCAACGCGTGCGGCTCGGTGAGATCGACGTGCAGGTGTCCGGCATCGTGCGCAGCGAGACCGCCGGCGTCGCCAACCTCGCGTTCGTGCACCTCGACCTGCTCGGCCTCGCCAGGAAGCGCGTCGGCACGGCGACGCAGTTCCTGGTGAAGGTGCAGGACGGCGCCGATCCGGAGCAGATCGCGCAGGCGATCGACGCGCAGTTCCGCACCGACGAAGCGCGCACCGACACCAAGAGCATGCAGGCGTTCGTCACCGCGGCGATCGGCGAGATCGCGCAGGTGGTCGCGTTCGCGCGCTGGCTCGGCTACCTCGCGGTGCTGGTCGTGGCCTTGGTGCTGGCGAACACGGTGTTCATCAGTGCCGAAGCGCGCGCCGCGGAGATGGGCGTGCTGGAGACGATCGGACTGACCAAGCCGCGGTTGATGGCGCTGATCGCCTGCGAAGGCACGGCCCTCGGGCTCGTCGGCGGCGCGCTCGGCACCGCCGTCGTGCTCGCCGCGCTGTGGCTCTGGCCGGTGACGCTCGGCGTCGAGGGCTACGGCATCGATCTCGTTCCCGGTGGGGCGACGATCGTGCACTCGCTGCTGGCCGCGTCGCTCACCGGGGCGTTGGCCTCGTTGCCGCCGGCGATCGCGGTGGTGCTGCGGCCGCTGCACCTCGCGGTGAAGGCCGAATGACGCTGCTGCCCTTCTCCTACGTGCTGCGCAACCTGCTGCGGCACGGCGCGCGCAGCGCGGTGACGATCGCCGGCATCGCCGCGACGACGATGCTGGTCATCGCGATGCACGCGTTCGCCGCCGGCATGACCGCGGCCGGCGAGAGCAGCGCACGCGACGACACCGCGCTGCTGCTCGGGGTCTCGTCCGAGGTCGACCTGGTGCGTTCGGTGGTGCCGCGCGGCAGCGCCGAGGCCGCGGCTGCCGCCGTCCCGGGCGTGCTGACCGCCAACGGCCTGCGCGCCGCTTCGGTCGAACTGCACATCGCGACGCGGGCCGGCGACCAGATCGGGCTGTTGCGCGGTGTCACGCCTGCCGCCTACCTCGTGCACTCGCGTGTCACCGTGGTCGAAGGGCGCGAGCCGCGTGAACCGTTCGAACTGATGGTCGGCTCACTCGCCGCCACGCGCATGGGGCTCGCCGCCGAGGCGATGCAGATCGGCCGCACGATCGAACTGGAGCGGCGCGAGTTTCGCATCGTCGGCCGCTTCGCCGCGCCGGGCACGGTCTACGAAGCCGAGATGTGGGGCCGTCTGCCCGACGTCATGCTCGCGACCCGACGCGAGGACGTCTCGTGCGTGGTGCTGCGCCTCGCCGATCCGCGGGCACTCGCCGAGGTCCGCCTGTTCGCGGGGCGTCGCCTCGACCTCGAGATCGCCGCCGTCACCGAGGCCGAGATGATGCAGACGCTGGCCAGCAGCCTGCAGCCAATCGCCGCGCTGGCGCGCTGGATGGCGCTGCTGGCCGTGGTCGCCGGCGCGTTCGCCTGCGCCAACACGATGTTCGCCGCCGTGCTCGCGCGTACGAAGGAACTGGCGACGCTGCGCTCGATCGGCTGGTCGCCGCCGTCGCTGGCGCTCTCGCTCGTGCTCGAGTCGGTGTTCGTGGCGTTCGCCGGCGGCGCCATCGGCGTCCTGCTGGCGCTGCTCGTCGGCGACGTCTCGCTGCGCTACCCGATGGGGGCGCTGCGCCTCGAGCCGGATCTGCCGAGCCGCGCGATCGGCTTGCTCGCCGCGCTTGCATCGGGGCTGCTCGGGGGCATCGTGCCTGCCGTCCGCGCCGTTCGCATTCCCCTGGTCGAAGCCATCGGAGGTCGCTCGTGAAGCTCTCGCTCGTCCTGTCCGCTCCGTTCCTGGTGCTCGCCGCCGCGTGCGGTGGGGATGCCCCGAAGTCGCCACCTCCCGCCCAGCCGCCGGCACCTGCCCTCGCCAAGCTCGCACTCGCCAGCAAGCCGAACGGTGCCGTCGCCGTGGTCGAGGCGAAGAAGGCCGGCGCCGCCGACGCCTGCGTGGTCTCCGGCCGCGTCGCCAACCTCGTGCCCGGCTTCGCCGTGTTCACGCTGATGGACCTGTCGCTGCCGTACTGCGGCGAGAAGAACAAGGAGGACGGCTGCAAGACGCCGTGGGACTACTGCTGCGACAGCGCCGACACGCGCACGGCGAACAGCCTGCTGGTCGAATTGCGCGATGCCAACGGCAAGCCGATCGCCGGTTCGCTCGGCGACCTGCGCCTGCTCGACGCGGTCACCGTCGCCGGCAAGCTGACCAAGGACGAGCACGGCAACCACGTGTTGCTGGCGACCGGTTGGTTCCGCGACGCGCGGCCGGAGCTGCCGGTGGACCTGCGCTGGCCGCAGTGAGCGGTGCGCGCTCGTTGCCGAGGCGGACGGGAAGACTAGGTCCCGGGGAACCGTCCTTCGCACGATGCGCCATTTCTTCGCCATAGCTGCCGCGACCCTGTGCTTCGCGCTGCCCGGGCAGGAGACGCGGCTGACCGCGATCGACGTTCCGGCCGGGCCCTCGGTTTTCCTCGCGTTCGACGAGCCAGGGGATGGCTACCACGTGCGCCTTTCGTTGGCGGACCTGCACGGCCAGGGCCCCGCGATGGAGTTCCTGCGCACGTCGACGCTTTCGCCGGAGTTGCAGTGTCGCCTCGACCGTACGCGCCTGTTGCTGGATCTAGGCGGGGAGCTCACCGTGGTCGACGTCGAGCGCGGCAGCTCGCGCGTGCTCGGGAAGTCCGAGTTCGTCGCGGTGCGAGGCAGCGAGGTGCTGCACTGCGACGGTGCGCTGTGGGCATCGTCCTGGCAGGTCGACTCGCCGCCGCGGCGCCTGAGCCAGCTGGTCGTCGAAGCTGTCGAGCACGTGCTGGGAGACGCTGTTCTCGTCGTGTCCGGCAACAAACTGTGGCGGATCGACCTGGCGACGTCGCTGGAGGAGGTGCTGGTTCCCGAGTGCGAGTCCTTGTCGTGCGCTCGGCTGTCGCCGTCGGGGCGTCGCCTGGCAGTTGGCTTGTTGGGTCACTCTGGGGGCGGCAGGTTGGAAGGCCGTGTGCAGATCCTCGACGTCGGCCAACGAGCGCTCGTGCAGGAGTGGTTGGGAATCCCCCTCGATCTGCCTTCCCACTCGAGCCTCTCGCCGCGGATCGCACTCGCGTGGTGCAACGACGACGAGATCGTCTACTCCGAATCGCGCAGCAGCGGACCGAGCGATGGTTTGAACTTCCCCGGCATGTCCTTCGTCTGGGTCCATCGGCGAGTCGGCGATGGCTCGGTGCTGGCCGAGCGCATGTACGCCAGGTCAGGGCTCGGCCACGTCGCGCCACCGCCAGGGGCAACGAAGCAACTCCTCGAGCCCTGGTTCCACCGCGTCGTGGACCAGGATGGTCGTCGCACGCGACTGCATTGCCGCGACCGTACTTCGCCGGTGGGCGAGTGGCAGCGGATCGACGACCTCGAGCGGTTGCGGTTCGGGGCCGAGCCGTTCGTGGAGATCGCGGACGATGGGGAGTCGGCGATCGTGTGGTTCCACGAGGACGTCCAGCTGTTCCAGAAGGGGCGGGAAGGGCCACGCTTGCTGGGGTGCGGTGTGATGGCCGCCCTGTGGAACACGCCGAGCCTTCTGTTCCTGCCTGCCGCCAACTGACGTCCTGCCAGCATCGAGCGCAGGTAGCGCCGCCAGATTCAGCCCGACTTCGCCGCCGCCGCGCGCAGCGTGCGCACCTGCGCCATCATCTCGTCGATGCCGACCAGCTTCTGCCGCAGCTTGCCGCGCTGCTGGCCTTGCTGCAGTTCGAACGCATCGAGGCGCTGCCAATCCTGCCAGCTGACCGCGTCGACGCCGCGCGCCTGCAGCAGCCGGGCGATGTCGGCGATGCGAGGTTGCAGCAACTTGCCGGCTTCGGCGTCCTGCCGCATCGCTTCGACCGTGGCCTTGGCGTCGAGGCTGTTGGTGCCGATCAGGCCGGTCGGCCCGCGCTTGCACCAGCCGACCGCGTAGTGGCCGGTGCGCACGGCGCCGCCCGGCTTGTCGACGACGCGGCCGTCGACGTTCGGCACGATGCCCTTCTTGTCGTCGAACGGCACGCCCGGCACCGGCACGCCGCGGTAGCCGATCGCCTTGAACAGCAGGTCGACGGCGAGCTCTTCGCTGGTGCCGCGCGGCTGTGGCCGCGGCGTGCCGTCGGCGGCGGCGACGAGTTGCATGTGCTCGATGCGCACCTGCTGCACCTTGCCGGCGCCGAGGATCGCGGTCGGGCCGACGAGGAAGCGGCAGCGCAGGCGCTTCTTCTTGCCGCTGCCGCCGGCGGCGGCGCGTTCCTGCAGGAACTTGACGTTGCGCTGCTGGCTGCGCGCGCCCTCCTTCTCGAGCCACGCAGCGCTCAGCGGATCGACGGCG
>JBILEY010000477.1:0-4129 GCA_044351865.1 Planctomycetota bacterium
AGCTTCAACCCGGTGGCGTGGCCGACGTGCTGCGGTGGGCCGATGGCGTATCTCGAACCGGCGGGTCATGCCGAGATCCGCGCGCGGCATCCCGAACTGCCGCCGCTGCTGATCCCGCAGCTCGAGGCGCAGATGGAGATGTCGCTGGCGGAAGCGAAGCAGTTGTTCGCGTCGCTGCACCGCGACCACTCGCCGTGCGCGCACGTGTTCCGCTGTGCGAAGTGCCGCGTGCTGCGCGCCGAGATCGACTTCGATTGAGGCGGCGATGGACCTCGGCACGTTCCTGTTGCGCCTGCAAGGCTCCGGCGACGTCGCCGTCGGGCGCGAACTGCCGCCGCCGCCGGGCGACGCGCTGCGCGTGCTGGCCGACGTCGACGAAGTGATCCGCATCGACGGGCCGGCCGGCTTGCCGCCGTTCGACGCGACGGCGGCGCGCTGGGCGGCCGAACGGCTCTACGCGGCGTGTTCGTTGTTCGTGCACCGCGACCTCGACGCCGCCGACGTCGAGGCGCAGTTCACTTTGCCGTGCCCGAGCGATCGGGGCCTCGCGGCGACGCACCTCGCGGTCGACCTGACGTTCCGCCACCTCGGCGAACTGCTGGCCCAAGCCCGCGGCGTCGCTCCGGGCGATCCGCTGGTGGTGGCGCTGCGCCGCTTCGCGTGTGCGTGGCCGCTGTCGTCGGTCGGCATCGCCGACCTCGGGCCGCTGGACGACGACGCGGTCGCGGTGATCGCCGGCGACGAAGGGTTGCGCCGGCTCTACGTCGACCGCATCCTGCGCCACGACGATGCCGTGCGGGTCCAGGACCCGCGCATCGCTCGCGCTGTCGCGGCGGCCGTCGGCGAACACCGGGAGTTCGCGCGTTCGGTGCTGGCCGTGCACGAAGCCCTGCTCCGCACCGACCCCCGTCCATGACCGCCGTCGCCCCCGAAGTGTTCGCCACCGCCGCGCGCCTGCGCGAGCTGGTTCTCGTGCCGCTGCAGCGCGCGTTCGTCGGCAAGGACGAAGTGGTCGACGTGCTCGGCGTGTGCCTCGTCGCCGGCGAGCACGCGTTCTTGTTCGGGCCGCCCGGCACCGCGAAGAGCGCTCTGGTGCACGAACTGGCGCGGCGCCTCGACGGCAACGTGTTCGGCTACCTGCTGACGCGATTCACCGAGCCGAGCGAACTGTTCGGGCCGTTCGACCTGCGGCGGCTGCGCGAAGGCGAGCTCGTCACCAACACCACCGGCATGCTGCCGGAGGCGGCGCTGGTGTTCCTCGACGAGCTGCTGAACGCCAACAGCGCGATCCTGAACAGCCTGCTGACCGTGCTCAACGAACGCGTGTTCCGGCGCGGCAAGGAGACGCGGCGGCTGCCGATGCTGATGGCGGTCGGCGCCAGCAACCACCTGCCCGAGGACGATGCGCTCGGCGCGTTGTTCGATCGCTTCCTGTTGCGCGTGGTCTGCGACAACGTGCCCGACGATCGCCTCGGCGACGTGCTGCACGCCGGCTGGCGCTTCGAAGCGAACGCCGCGGCGAGCCTGCCGACGCTGCCGGTCGACGACGTGCGCGCCTTGCACAAGGCGCTGCCGAACGTGCGCCTCGACGGTGTGCACGACGACCTGGTGACGCTGGTGCAGCGGCTGCGGCGCGCCGGCATCGCGGTCTCCGACCGCCGCGCGGTCAAGCTGCAGCGCCTCGTCGCCGCCAGTGCCCTGCTGTGCGGGCGCGGCGCCGCCGAGCGCAGCGACCTGTGGGTGTTCCGCCACATCTGGGACACGCTCGAACAGCGCGAGGTGCTCGCCAGCCAGGTGGCCGAAGTGGTCGGCGCGATCCCGGACGGTGCCGCGGCGCATCCGGCCGCGCGTTCGCCGCAGCAGCCGGACGCCGAGGCGTTGGCGCGCGAGCTCGAAGCGCTCGAGGCCGACGTCGCGAAGCTCGCCGCCGACGAAGTGCTGCGCGCGCGTTGGCAGGATCGGCTGCGCCTGCTCGCGAGCCGCGTCGAGTGGGTCGGCGACGACGGGAAGCGAACGTTCCTGCGCGGTCGCGTAGAGGCGCTGTGGACGCGCGTGCCGAAGTCGTCGTGAACGGGGCGTGGGCGCTGCGCCTGCCGACGAGTTCGTCGCCGGCGGCCGCGGCCTTGCGCACGCGCACCGACGTGTTCGTCTGCGACGCGCCGGATGGCTGCTGGTTGCGCGGCGAACGCGCCGACCTCGAACTGCGCCGCCTGCTCGCGCGCCTGCCGGGTGGTGAGCCGTTCGAACGGCTCGCCGACGGTCGCGTGGTGCGACCCGGTGGTCGCGTGCCCGCGGCGACGATGCCGGCCGGGCCGTGGCTCGCGATCGCGTCCCGCTTCGCACCAGCGCTGCCGGTCGCGGCGTTGCCGGCGGTGGCGCCGACCGGCGTGCTCGTGCGCCTCGTGCGCGACAACGCCGGCGATGCGGGTGCCAGCGAGCTCGCCGCGACCGGCGTGCCGGCGCTGGCGACGACGATCGGCGAACTGCTGGCGTGGTGCGACCACGCGCCGCAGCTGCGTTGCCGCGGCCTCGTGTTCGCCACGGCCGCGGACGGCCGCACCTTGGTCGTCGGCGCGCCGTTGCCGCCGGTGCGCGGCGACGTCCTGGCCGTCGTCGACGGCATCGTCGTGCCAGCTGGCCACGTGCTCGTCCCGGCCTGCCCGCCGGCGTTGCTGCGGGCGCACCTGGCGCTGGCGCCGGGCGATGTCGCCTGGCTGCGAACGGACGGTCGCTGCGTGCTGCTGCCGGCGGCGGCCTTCGTCGCCATGACGCGCAGCGCCGTGCGCGCGACCGCAGTCGCGACGACGGTGCCGGCAACGGCGTCACCGCCGACGAAGGGGGCGCCATGAGCTCGCTGCCGACGGCGCTCGAATGCGCATGGCTGTGGGCCGCGCCGCCGCTGGACACGTTCTGGTGGTGGAGCGACGACCACGAGTCGATCGAGTGGGACGACAAGACCGACGGCGAGCGCACGCTGCTGCTGCGCGCCGAGCTGCTGGCGTTCGTGCAGCATCGGGTCGCCGCCGGCCTCGGCCTGCCGCCGCTGCAGCTCGTCGTCGTGCTGATGGCGCTGCTGCGCGATCGCGAACGCTTCGCCAGCGTGCTGTCGAGCGTCGAACTGCCCGACACACGGGCTCTGTGGCAGCGCGTGCGCCATGCCCCGCAACTGCGCGTGCACCTGATCGACGCGGCGACGTGGGCTGCCAGGTCGAACTCGCCGGAGTTCGCCGCCCAGGTGGCCACCGCACTCGCGGTCGAGCTGCCGGCGGACCACCTCGCGCCGCGCGACTTCCGCGCGCTGCCGCTGGCCGACGCGGTCGCGCTGTTGCGCCTGGGTCTGCAGGCCGTGACCGAGGAACGCCTCGCGTTGTGGGCGCGCACAGGGCTCGCCGAGTTGCCGGAGCCCGCCGCCTTGCCGTCGCCGCCGCCGCGCGATGGCCGCGAACTGCTGGCGTCGCTGGCCGCCGATCCGGAGCTCGGCGGCCTCGTCGGCGTCGTTCGCCAGCTGCAGGCGGCGCTGCGTCTGCCGTCGCGCGCGCTGCGGCGCGACGAGCAGGCGACCGACGGCTTCGTCGGCGTCGGCAACCGCGGGCCGCTCGACCGGCTGCTGCCGAGCGAACTGGCGCACGACGACGACGTGCTGGCGGTGCGCATCGCCACCAACGAAGCGCTCTACGTGCAGCGCGAGGCGCCGCCGCAGCGGCCGCGGGCGCGGCGTCGCATCCTGCTCGACGACGGCGTGCGCCTGTGGGGCACGCCGCGTGTGCTCGGCGTCGCGGTGGCGCTGGCGCTGCAGGCGTCGGCACCGCGCGACCTCGCGGTCGAAGTGTGGCGCCACGACGACGGCAGGCTGGTGCGCATCGCTCTCGGTTCGCGTGACGACCTCGTGCAGCAGTTGGCGCGGCTCGATCGCCGGCTCGACGCGCGCGCGGTGCTGCCGGAGTTCTGGGCCGGCGATGCAGCGAGCCCGCAGCGCGCCGACGAACACGACGAGGCGATCGTGGTCGCGCACGCGGCGAGCGTCGCCGATCCGGGCTTCCTCGGCCGCGCCGAAGCGCCGCGACCAAGCCAGCGCCGCCACTTGGTCACCGTCGACGAGTTCGGCGCCTGCACGTTGGTCGAGCTCACG
>JBILEY010000478.1:0-4118 GCA_044351865.1 Planctomycetota bacterium
GGTGTAGACACCTTGCTCACCGATCGATGCGTAGAAGCGCCGGGCCAGGAGGTAGCGAGCCCCCTTGCCGCGACCGATCGACTCGATGATCCCCAGCTTCTTCAGACGAAGGAGCTCGCCTCGCAGCACATCGGGGATCGGCAACTCCTCATGGATCGCATCGAGGAGCATCAAGTCGTGCACGCCCAGCACGAAGTCCGCCTCGCGACCAACCCTCTCCAGGAAGCGGAGAAGTCGCGCATCTCGCACCTCTCCGTGGAGGGTCACCACCACGTGCCAAGGGTCCGTTCCGGCAAAGTCGGGCCGGCGCTTCCCCTGTCGAATGCTGTGCTCGAACATCAGGTTCATGCCCTGTCCCGCTCTTTCCACCAACCCGCAGCGAGCGAGCGCTTCGGCAATACGACGGTTTCGAGGAGACTGCTGATCCAAGACGTTCTCAGCTGTCACCCCGTAGGGCCAACCACCCGGGCTCTCGATCACCAATCGACGAGAGTACTGGCGAACGAAGACGCTCCCGGCGAGCTGGTAGTCACGATGGCTGACCGCGTTCAGGATGGCTTCGCGCACCGCCCGCTCCGAGAAGGTCGGCACGTCGAGCACGAACATGCCCTCCTGGTAGTGCTGAAGATCGTTGCGCAGATTGATGGTCTGCCACAGATCTTCGTAGAAGGAGAAGAAGCCTTGCCGGTACTCCTTCCGCTGTTGCGCGGGGCCAGCCGCCTCGCTGGAGCGATACTCGAAGACGACCTCTGCCTGGCCAAGGTGGCGTCCCAGGGCGGAACGACCTCCGAAGAGCACCATTGCAGCGTAGGTAGGCCGATCCCCATCCAGAAGCTCGGCATCGCGGAGTAACTGCGCCACTGGAAGGTTGGCGAGTGCTTGGTTGCCCGACTTGTCGATCCAGCGACGCCGAAACTGCTCGACCGCGTCGAGGTCGAGATCGGAAACCGCCGCGCCACTACAGACATCCGCCGAGAAGTCGTGCCCCGTCTCTGCAAGCACCTCACGCAGGCGCTGCGCCGACATCGTGGTGAGGCGATCACCCTGACGGCACCAGAAGCGGTCATCCACCTGCAGAGGACTGCCAACTGGCCGACCAGCGATGGTGATGACCACGACTCGCCCCGACTCGTGGAGCACTTCGTCGACCTGGATCCGAACCGGCAACTTCTCGAGCAGCCCAGCGCGCAATCGCTCGAGCTGCGGGAACGCCGTCGAGCCAACGACTCGCCTCGGGCGTTTGTCAGTGACGCCGAGGAGCACACGCCCGCCACCCTCGTTCGCGAGCGCGCACAGGTAGTGGGTAAGCTCGGTGAAGTCGTAGCGGTTCTTGGCTTCCTTGAACTCCAGCCGCTCGCCCTCGAGCGCGTTCATCCACTCGTCGAGCCGCCGTAGCGTCTCCGGATCGGCGATTCGAGGTGGGGTCGTCAAGTCACACCGTCTTGAACTTCTTGAAGCTCTCGCCGGCCTTGCTGGCGAACAGCTCGCGCGTCAGCTGGTCCGGCTGGAACGCGAACAGCGCAGCTTCGACCTGGTGCGGGTTCAGGTCGACCTTGGCGTCGGCCAGCACCGGCGCAAGCTTGTCGACCTCGTCCGACGCACACTGCCGCGTCAGTTCATGGGCGAAGAACTTGGCGTGGTAGTCGGTGATCTCCATGCAGCCGAGGTGGCGCAGGCTAGCGACCCCAGCGCCCTCCGTCGACGCCAAGCCCTGACGACGCAGGCGGCGTGCGTGCAACAGCACCTCCGCTGGAACGCGGGCGCCACTCCCCGTCACCCCGAGCAACACCCCACCCACAGCCTGACGGCCCCCCGCATCCGCACTTCGCAGACCACCCGAACTCCACCTTGCCCCAGGCCGCGCCGACCGCTCCCATGGCGCGCCATGTTCGCCCACATCACCCCGCTCGAGACCCCCTTCGTCTGGTTCGTGTTCGCCGCCGGCATCGCCCTCGGCGCCATCTCGACCTGGTTCGTGATGCAGAAGCGCGCCGCGCGCAACTGACCGCTCGACCCGCCCCACCGCTCTCCAGCGACCGATGCCCTACAGCGACTTCGAACGCGAGCTGCTGCGCCACTACTTCTCGGTCGTCGACGGCCCCGAGCATGCCGACGTCTACCTCGTGCGCAACCTGCCCGAGGAAGTCGCGGCGACGCTGAACGGCGTCTACTCGCGCTCGAGCAAGTCGATGCGCGACCAGTTCCTCGAACGCCTCCGCCAGGGGCTCGAGGCGCAGGGCAAGAAGCTCGAGTCGCTGCCGCTGCCGGGCGCCGTCGTCGACACGCTGTCGGCGGTGATGGCCGACAAGTCGGGGCAGTTCCTGAAGACCTACGCGATCGACCACGGCCACAACTCGCTGCGCGAAGGTTCGGTCGTGCACCTCGCGATCGAGAAGGTCTCGCAGCTGGTGACGCGCTTCATCCAACGCGAGCGGCGCTGCTCGTTCGAAGAGAGCTCGACGCGCTACATCGCCTTCACCGCCGAGTCGCACTGGCGCGACCCGGACGTGATGGCCGCCGGTGGCGACCTCGCCGCCGACTACGAAGCGGTGCTGCGGGACACGTTCGCGCTCTACACGCGCGCGACCGAGGTGCTGCTGCAGCACCTGCAGCGCGTGCGGCCGCTGCAGGCCGGCGAGAAGGAAGCGCCGTGGCTGCGCACGCTGAAGGCCGAAGCCTTCGATGCGGCGCGCTACCTGCTGACGCCGGCGATCCAGACCAAGTGGGGCATGGTCGTCGACGCGCGCACGCTGGCCGACGTCGTCACCGAGCTGCGCTCGCACCCGCTGGCCGAGTTCCGGCTGGTCGGCGAACGCATGCAGCAGGAGGCCGAGAAGGCGCTGCCGACGCTGCTGAAGCACGCGAAGCCGAACGCGTTCGCGCAGAGCCTGCAGCAGGCGCTGCCGAAGCTGTGCGAAGAGCTGGGTGCGGCGGTGGTGCCGGTGCAGCGCGGCGCGAGCGAAGGCCACACGCAGCTGCTGTGCTGGGACCGCGAGCTCGACGACCGCCTGCTCGCGTCGCTGCTCTACGAACACAGCCAGCAGCCGTTCGCGGCGCTGCAGAACCGCGTCCGGTCGCTGCCCGACGGCGATCGCCAACGTCTGATGGGCGAACTGATGGCGGCGCGCGGCCCGCACGATGCGTGGCCGCAAGCGCTCGAGGGCGCCGCCCCGTTCGAGTTCGAGACCGTGCTCGACTTCGGCGCCTACCGCGACATCGGCCGCCACCGGAAGGGCTTCCAGCAGCAGCAACAGCTGACGACGGTGCACGGCTTCGCGGTGCCGCCGCTGCTGCACGAAGCCGGCCTCGCCGCCGACTACGTCGCGGTGATGGAGCAGACCGCCGAGCGCCAGCAGCGCATCGCGAAGCGCTTCCCGCACGCCGCCGCCTACGTGACGCCGTTCGGCTTCCTGCAGCGTGTGCGCATCGTCTTCGACCCGCGCCAGGTCGCCTACTTCATCGAGCTGCGCAGCGGCCCCGAAGGCCACTTCTCGTACCGCAAGGTCGCGCTCGACATGCTGGCGCAGGTGCGCCGCGTCTCGCCGCTGTTCGCGCAGTGGATCCGCGCCAAGGAAGGCACCGCGTTCCTCGGCCGCCTCGACAGCGAGATGAGCGCCGACGAACGGCGGCAGCGGCGCATGCAGGCCGCCGGCGACGCGTAGTCACGCCGGTCTGCTCAACGCAGCTGCACGTCGCACGGATTGCTGCCGGCCCCGGTCGGCGCCCACGGGCCATCCCAGACGAACGCGGCGAACGTCAGCTGCATGCCGTTCAGCAGCTGCGGCAGCGGTGCCGCCGACGACAGATCGAGCGTCAACGCAGCGTTACCGTCGACGTCGAGGAAGCCGAGGAAGCCGCTGAACCACGGCGCTTCGTTCGAGCCCGCCGACGCGACCACCAGCCAGTCGCCGTCGATCGCCACCACGTCGTCGAGGTACGGCACGCCCGGCACCTGCCCCGACAGACCGATCGCCGCGAAGTACGGATAGCCGGCGCGTTCGCTGCCGCCGCGCACCGTGCCGCTGATCGCCGGTGCGGTTGCGAGCTCGAGCGAAGCCGCCGCGACGACGAGCCGCGGCTTCGTCGGCAGCAGCGGCAGGTCGAGCCAGCAACCGGCG
>JBILEY010000479.1:0-4114 GCA_044351865.1 Planctomycetota bacterium
CGACGTGCTCGCCGCCGACGGCTGTGCGCAGCTCGCCGGCCGCAAGGTCGGGCTGATCACCAACCACACCGGCCGCACGGCCGACGGCCGCCGCACCGTCGACGTGCTGCACGCCGCCAAGGACGTGACGCTGGTGGCGCTGTTCTCGCCCGAACACGGCTGGGACGGCGTGCTCGACGAGAAGGTCGGCGACACCACCGACCGCGCCACCGGACTGCGCGTGCATTCGCTCTACGGCGAGACGCGCGTGCCGACCGACGCGATGCTCGCCGGCGTCGACACGCTGGTGTTCGACATCCAGGACATCGGCTGCCGCTTCTACACCTACGTGGCGACGATGCGGAACGCGATGGAGGTCGCGGCGAAGAAGGGCCATCGCTTCGTCGTGCTCGATCGCCCGAACCCGATCGGCGGCGTCGCCATGGAAGGCCCGGTGCTCGGCGACCAGAAGCGCGACTTCGTCGGCGCCCACCGCGTGCCACTGCGCCACGGCATGACCGCCGGCGAGCTGGCGCGCATGATCACCGGCGAAGACGGCCTCGGCGGCGACCTGCAGATCGTGCGCTGCGAGGGCTGGCACCGCGCCGACACCTACGACCGCACCGGCCTGCCGTGGATCGATCCGTCGCCGAACATGCGGCGGCTGTCGCAGGCGCTGACCTACCCCGGCATCGGCCTGCTCGAAGGCACCAACCTGTCGGTCGGCCGCGGCACCGACACGCCGTTCGAGATCCTCGGTGCGCCGTGGATCGACGGAGTGGCGCTGGCGACGGCGCTGCGCGCGGCCGAGCTGCCCGGCGTCGCCTTCGTGCCGGTGGTGTTCACGCCGACGGCCAGCAAGTTCCGTTCGGAACGGTGCTCCGGTGTGCACGTGCTGGTCACCGACTGGAAGACGTTCCAACCGGTGCGCACCGGCCTGCACGTGGCGTGTGCCTTGCGGCGGCTGTTCGGCGACAAGTGGGACACGAAGAAGCTCGACTGGCTGCTGAAGCACCCGCCGACCCGCGATGCGATCCTCGCCGGCACCCCGGCCGAGGCGATCGTGGCGACCTGGCAGCAGGAACTCGACTTGTTCCGGTTGCGGCGCAAGCCGTTCCTGCTCTACGAGTAGGCAGTCGCACCATGCCGCACCCGATCGCGTTCGGTCTCGATCTCGCCTGCCAGTCGCCGCACGACCTGCTGCAGAAGGCCCAGCGCTTCGGCCTCGTCTGCAACCAGGCGTCGGTCGATCGCCAGTTCCGCCACGCCACCGACGCGCTGGCACAGCGCTACCCGGGCAAGCTCGCCGCGATCTTCGGCCCGCAGCACGGCCTGTGGTCGACGGAACAGGACAACATGATCGAGACCGGGCACACGCGGCACCCGCGGCTCGGCGTGCCGGTGCACAGCCTCTACAGCGAGACGCGCAAGCCGCAGCAGCAGTGGCTCGACGGGCTCGACCTGCTGGTCGTCGACCTGCAGGACGTCGGCACGCGCGTCTACACCTACGTGTGGACGCTGACCTACTGCCTCGAAGCGTGCGCGCAGAAGGGCATCCCGGTGCTGGTGCTCGATCGCCCGAACCCGCTCGGCGGCGACGTCGCCGAAGGGGCGGCGCTCGACCTGCGCTTCCAGAGCTTCGTCGGCCGCGCCCCACTGCCGATGCGCCACGGGCTGACGATCGGCGAGCTGGCGAAGTGGTGCAACGACGTCATGGGCCTGTCGGCCGACGTGCGCGTGCTGCCGATGCAGGGCTGGCGGCGCAGCATGCTGTGGGCGGACACGCAGCGCGCGTGGGTGCCGCCGTCGCCGAACCTGCCGCGCCCCGAAGGCGCGCTCGTCTATCCGGGGCAGGTGCTGCTCGAAGGCACCGAACTCAGCGAAGGCCGCGGCACGACGACGCCGTTCGAGCAGTTCGGCGCGCCCTACGTCGATCCGTGGCAGCTGCAGTCGCTGGCGTCGGCGCACGACCTGCGCGGCGTCGTGCTGCGGCCGGTGTGGTTCGAGCCGACGTTCCAGAAGTACCAGGGCAAGCCGTGTGGCGGTCTGTTCCTGCACGTGACCGAACCGGCGGCGTTCCGTTCGTACCGCACGACGCTGGCGTTGCTGCGGTGCGTGCGCGAACTGTGGCCGACGCAGTTCGCGTGGCGGCAGCCGCCGTACGAATACGAGAACGTGCTGATGCCGATCGACATCCTCGCCGGCAACGACGGCGTGCGCGCGTTCGTCGACGGCAATCGGCCACTGCGCGACCTCGACACGCTGGCGGCACCGCCGGCCGACTGGTGGCAGCGCGTGCGGCGATTCCTGCTCTACTGACGCATGACGTCGATCCCGCGAACGCCAGGACCCTGGCGCTGGACGCTGCTGGCGATCGCGCCGGCCCTGCTGCTGCTGTGGGCGCAGGTCGCCGTCGTCTGGCCGTTCTGCAGCGACGATGCGTTCATCTCGCTGCGCTACAGCGAACGACTGCTCGCCGGCCAGGGATTGACGTGGACCGACGGTGAACGCGTCGAGGGCTACAGCAACCTGCTGTGGGTACTGCTGTGTGCCTGTCTCGGCGCGCTCGGCCTCGACCTCGTCACCGCCGCGCGGCTGCTCGGTGTGCTGGCGACGGCGCTCGGTTTCGTGGCGCTGGCGCGCGCGCTCTCGCCGCGCGATCTGTCGTCGGCGGCGTTGGCGGCGACGGCGCCGTTGCTGGCGGCGGCGACGCAGCCGCTGCTCGGCTGGACTTGCTCTGGCCTCGAAGGGCCACTGTCGTTCGCGCTGCTGGCCTGGGGCTTCGGCGGCCTCGTGCAGCAACTCTCGGCGGCACGTGACGACGACGACGCGCCGTGGTCGACGCGCACTGGCCTGCGCCTCGGCGTACCGTTCGCGCTCGCCTGCTGGACGCGCCCCGATGGGCCGCTGTGGGTCGCGAGTGCCGGTGCCGCGCTGTTGCTGGTGCGGCGTGGTTCGCTCGCCGGGCGCGTAGGCACCGCGTTCTGGCTCGGCCTGCTGCCGATGCTCGCGGTCTGCTTGCAGCTCGGCTTCCGCCTCGCCTACCACGGCGACGTCGTGCCGAACACCGCGCACGTGAAGACCGACGTCGAAGCGGGCGCGTGGACGAAGGGCCTGCAGTACGTCGGAGCCGCGCTTCTGCTGCACACGCCGCTGCTGCTGGCGGCGGCGGCGGCGGCGTGTCTGGCGCTGGCGCGGGCCCGTACGAAGGTCCTCCCCACCGTGCTCGTGCTGCTGCTGCCGAGCGCTGCGTGGCTGTGCTACCTCATCGCCGTCGGCGGCGACCACTTCCCCGGCCGCCGCCTGCTGCACGGTGCGATTGCGCCGCTGGCGCTGCTGGCGACGGTGCCGCTGCGCGCGCTGCTGACGGCGCGCACGACCACGATCGTCGCGGCGTTGGCAATCGCCCTGCTCGCCGGCTGGCAGGCGCTCGCCGTGCGCAGCGATGCAGGGACGCACGAACTGCGCGCCGAAGTGTGGGAATGGCGCGGCCAGCGCCTCGGCGCGACGCTTGGCCAAGCCTTCGGCGCGCAGCAGCCGTTGCTCGCCGTCGACGCCGCCGGGGCGGTGCCGTTCTACTCACGCCTGCCGAGCCTCGACCTGCTCGGCTTGTGCGACCGCACCATCGCGACGACGCCGACGCCGGCGTGGCAAGCAACGATGCGGCCCGAGATCCCGCGGCCGCCGGGCCACCTGAAGGGCAACGGCCGCTACGTCATGGACCGCGCCCCGGACCTGCTGCTGCTGGCCAACCCGCCGTGCCTGCCGCTGCCGGTGTTCGCCAGCGCGTGCGAGTTCGAAGACGACCCGCGCTTCCTGCGCGGCTACCGCTGTGTGATGCTCGAACTGGCCGACGTCGCACTGCCGCACCAGCCGAGCGAAGCGACGCAGCGCACGCCTCTGTGGGTGCGCACCGACGGTCGCGTCGGCGTTCGGCGCGATAGCGAGGGTGTGACGATCCCGGCCTGGCTGTTCGGCGCCCTGCAGCTCCGCGGACCGATCGTGCGCAAGCACCAGCCGGCGACGAACGACGCCGCGGTCGAAGCCGAAGTGATGGCGCGGCTCGGCGCGGTGACGGCGTGGTACACGGCGACGCCGGCGATGGCAGTGCCGGCGGCGAACGGCGCGCTGCAGC
>JBILEY010000480.1:0-4106 GCA_044351865.1 Planctomycetota bacterium
GCGACTTCGTGTCGCCGGCGGCGCGCGACCTGCGCAGCGACGCGCCGTGGAAGGGCGACCTCGACGTCGCACGCCTGTCGGCGTGGCTCGACGCGCAACCGGCCGGCAAGGTGCCGTTCGGCCTGCTGACGATCACCAACAACCGCGTCGGCGGGCAGCCGGTGTCGATGCAGAACCTGCGCGCGGTCGCCGCGCTCTACCATCGCCACGGCATCCCGTTCTTCCTCGACGCCGCGCGCTTCGCCGAGAACGCCTGGTGGATCCACCGCCTCGATCCGGAGTGGCAGAACGTGCCGCTGCCGCAGGTGGCGCGCGCGATGTTCGACCTCGCCGACGGCTGCATGATCTCGGCGAAGAAGGACGGCCTGGTCAACATCGGCGGTCTCTTGTGCGTCAACGACGACGCGCTGGCGACGAAGGTGCGCAACCTGCTGATCCTGACCGAGGGCTTCCCGACCTACGGCGGCCTCGCCGGGCGCGACCTCGCGGCGCTGGCGCAGGGCCTGCGCGAAGTGCTCGATCCCGACTACCTGCACTACCGCGAAGCGAGTGCTTCGTATCTGGCGCAGCATCTCGACGCGCTCGGCGTGCCGGTCGTGCGGCCGGCCGGTCTGCACGCGGTCTACGTCGACGCGCGCGCGATGCTGCCGCACCTGCCGCCGGAGCAGCTGCCGGGCCAGGCGCTCGCTTGCGCGCTCTATCTGCAAGGCGGCGTGCGTTCGGTCGAGATCGGCACGCTGATGTTCGGCCACACCGACCGCGCCACCGGCAAGGCGATCGTCGCCGACCACGACCTGGTGCGCTTGTGCCTGCCGCGCCGGGTCTACACGCAGAGCCACGTCGACTGGGTGGTCGAAGCGTTCGGCGAACTGATGCGCGACCGCGAGCGCATCCCAGGCCTCGAGATCGTCGAGGAAGCGCCGATCCTGCGCGCCTTCACCGCCAGGCTGCGGCCGCTGCCGCGTGCTGCGGCGCTGCGGCCGATGGCGCTATCCTGAGCGCATGGTGCGAGCACTCTGGAACGGCACCGTGCTGGCCGACAGCACGACGACCCACGAGGTCGACGGCTACGTCTACTTCCCGCGCGCGTCGGTGCGCATGGACCTGCTGCGTGCGTGCGAACGCACGCCGAGCGATCGGCAGTGCCCGCACGGCGTGCAGTTCTACGACGTCGTGCACGGCGGCAAGGTGGTCGAGCGGCAGGCGTGGTCGTACGAGAAGCCGGGGCTCGCGATGCGGCCCGTCGGCCACTGGCTCGGCTTCTGGGACGAGGTCGAGGTCGAAGGGTGAACGCGATGCGGCCTCGTGGTGGGCGGGTGGACGTCATGCACGGTGCCTCGCGGTGGCTCACTCCGGCGGTCGGCGCAAGATCTGCGCGTAGCACCAGGTGACGAGGGTCAGGACGGCGGCGAGCGACAGGGTCATGAAGACCCAACCGGCAGCGTTCATGGGCGAATCCGTTCGGGGTCGAACGGAGCCACGCCGCGGCCATCCGTGGCGAAGCCAGGGACGGAGCGGTGCGCAGGTCCGTGCGACGGACAGTGCGCTGGCGGCCCGACCAGCGCCTTGGACCTGCGGCACCACGCGGTGCGGCACCCTTGCAGACTTGGTGTCAGCGTTCCCTTACGCGGCAGGTGGCCTGCACGGTCGGCGATTTCTCGGCCTCGGTGCAAAGTTCCATGGTCGGGCCCGGCCTCGGCGAACGAGCTCGGTTGCCGACTTGCGTGGTCCTGGCGTCGTTCGCCGGCGGCGGCCGTGGCGTAGCGACGGGCTGATCGCGCGGCGCCGCGCTTGCTTGTGCTGCGGCGATGCCGAACATCGGGCGATGCTCACGATCGGATCGCCTGCTCCCGCGTTCACTCTCCCCGACCAGGACGGCAAGGCCGTCGCGCTGAAGGACCTGCGCGGTCGCTGGGTCGTTCTCTACTTCTATCCGAAGGACGACACGCCCGGCTGCACGGTCGAGGCCTGCGAGTTCACCGCCGCACTGCCGGCGTTTCGTGGGCTCGACGCCGAAGTCTTCGGCTGCAGCGCCGACGGCGCCTCTGCGCACACGAAGTTCGTCGCCAAGTACAAGCTCGGCATCCGGCTGCTGACCGACGCCGATCGCTCGGTGATGAAGGGCTACGGCGCGTTCGGCAGCAAGCTGATGTACGGCAAGAAGGTCGAAGGCGTGATCCGGTCGACGGTGCTGATCGCGCCGGACGGCACGGTGGCGCACCACTGGGCGACGGTGAAGGCCGCGGGCCACGCCGAGCAGGTGCGCGGCAAGCTGGCCGAGCTGCAGGGTGGTGGTGGGGCTGCGGCTGCGACGCCGACGAAGAAGCCGGCCGCGAAGAAGCCGGTGAAGGCGGCGGCGAAGAAGGCTGCGCCGGCGGCGAAGAAGCCGGCTGCCAAGCCCGCGAAGAAGACGGCGAAGAAGACGGCGAAGAAGGCGAAGGCCGCGAAGAAGTGATCGGCGCGGCTGCGGCGCTGCATCGCCGCAGGCCTTTCGCTACCGTCTGCGGTCCGATGTCGTCCGCGCACCGCTCCGTCTCGTCCGGCAAGAACCCCGCGATCCAACGCTTCCGCGATGCGGCCAGCGGGGACCTGCCCGACCTCATGCTGGCGGAGGGTGTGCGCCTCGTCGCCGAGGCGCTCGACGCCGGGCTCGACGTCGTGGAGGCTGCGGTCTCGCCGCGGCTGACAGACGCCACGCTGAAGACTCGCCTGCAGGAACGCGCGCGCACGTTCCTCGATTGCAGCGACGACGTGCTGGCGCGACTGAGCGCTCTCGACACGCCGCAGGGTGTCGCCGTGCTGCTGCAGCGGCCGCGGATCGAAGAACGCGCGCTGCTCGGCGACGCGCTGGTGCCGATGGTGGTGATCGCCGCCGGCGTGCGCGATCCGGGCAACCTCGGCTCGCTGCTGCGCACCGCCGAAGCCGCGGGCGCCACCGGCGTGCTCAGCATGAAGGGCGGCGCCGATCCGTTCCGCGACAAGGCCGTGCGCGGCTCGATGGGTTCGATCTTCCGCCTGCCGGTGCTGCACGGCTTCGACGCGGCGGCGATCGTCGCGTTCTGCCAGCGCCATCGCCTGCAGCTGGTCGTCGCCGACGGCGGCGGCGAACGGGCGCACACGCAGGTCGACCTGAAGAAGCCGATGGCGCTGGTGGTCGGTGCCGAGGCCGCGGGCGTGCCGGACGAACTGCTCGCTGCCGCCAACGTGCGCACCTGCATCCCGCTGCAGGCACCGGTCGAGAGCCTGAACGTCGCCGTCGCCGCCGGCGTGCTGCTGTTCGAGGCCAAGCGGCAGCGGAGCGGTGCGTGAGCCTGTTCCGCGACCTGCCCGAGGACGCGCCGCCGAACCCGAAGAAGGCCCCGCTGCCGCCGCTCGCCGAGCGCATGCGGCCGCGCACGTTGGAGGAGTACCTCGGCCAGGAGACGGTCGTCGGCACCGGGCGCGCGCTGCGCGCCGCGATCGAGAAGGGCGTCGCCGGCTCGTTGCTGTTGTGGGGGCCGCCGGGCGTCGGCAAGACGACGCTGGCGCTGCTGATCGCCAGACACGCGAACCTGCACTTCCAGCCGTTCTCGGCGGTGCTCGGCGGCGTGGCGCAGGTGCGCGAAGCAGTGGCCGAAGCCGCCGTGCGCCGGCAGCAGGACGGGCGCAGCACGCTGCTGTTCGTCGACGAGATCCACCGCTTCAACAAGGCGCAGCAGGACGCGTTCCTGCCGCACGTCGAACGCGGCGACCTGGTGCTGGTCGGCGCCACCACCGAGAACCCGTCGTTCGCGGTCACCGGGGCGCTGATGTCGCGCTGCCGCGTGGTGCCGCTGCAGCCGCTGCCGGCGGCGGCGGTCGGCGGGCTGGTGCGGCGCGCGCTGGTCGACGAAGAGCGCGGACTCGGCGTGCGGCGCTTGCGCATCGACGACGACGCGGTCGAACGGCTGGTGCTGCTGGCCGGCGGCGACGCGCGGCGCGCGCTCGGCTGCGTCGAAGCCTGTGCGGCGACCTGCGTCGACGGCGACACGATCGATGCGGCGATGGTGACGGAGGCGTTCCAGCATCGTGCGCTGCAGCACGACCGCGACGGCGATCTGCACTACGACCTGCTGTCGGCGCTGCAC
>JBILEY010000102.1:0-13927 GCA_044351865.1 Planctomycetota bacterium
CTACACGTCGGGCTACGCCCAGGATCCGAAGAAGGTCATCGGCGACGCGCTGTTCGAGGCCGAGACCGACGAGATGGTGGTGGTGCGCAACATCGAGCTCTACTCGCTGTGCGAGCACCACCTGGCGCCGTTCTTCGGCAAGGCGCACGTCGCCTACATCCCGGGCAAGAAGATCGTCGGGTTGTCGAAGATCGCCCGCGTGGTCGAGATCTACGCGCGGCGGCTGCAGGTGCAGGAACGGTTGACGATGCAGGTCGCCGAGGCGCTGCAGGAGGTGCTCGAGCCGCGCGGAGTCGGCGTCGTCATCGAGGCTTCCCACCTCTGCATGATGATGCGCGGGGTCGAGAAGCAGAACAGCAGCACGGTCACGTCCTGCCTGCTGGGGCTGTTCCGCAAGGACGAGCGCACGCGCGCGGAGTTCTTGCAGCTGGTCCGCAGCTGACTCCGGCGGAGATCGGTTCTCGCGGAGATCGGTTCTCGCGGAGATCGGTTCTCGCGGAGATTGATGCCGGGATTCTCCTCGCCAGTCCCGGACACGGAACCCTCGGTGGCCACGGTCGCTCGGTGGCCACCGACCCTGGACGGTCACGGTCTTGGGTGGGACTTGGAGTGTGGTAGCAGGAGCCGGACTTGAACCGGCGACCTACGGCTTATGAAGCCGCCGCTCTAACCAGCTGAGCTATCCTGCCATCCGTTTGGGGCGGAGAAGAAAGCAGATGCCCGGGCTCGACTCAAGCAGGAAGTTGCGGCTTCCTGGACGGGCGGCCTTGGCGAGCGGGGGACAGGATTTTGGGCGCAGGTGTAACCAGCACCGACCCCATGCCTAGATGGGGATGCGGGTGGCATGGACCCGCAAACGAGACGAGGTGGGCTCCCTGGCTGGATTCTCCTCCTGTCCGTGTCCGACTCCTCCTGACGATCCTCCTCCAAGAGTAGTACCCCCCGGCCAGGGAGCCTTTTTTTCCGCCGCGCAGGCGCTCGCTTCTCCTCCGCGCAGGCGCTCGACGCCGCGCCGCCGCCGCCGACGACTTCGCGCGCGCGAACTTCGCGGCGGCTGCGAACGCGGTGTTGCCAACGAGCCATCGCCCACGCTACGGGGAGCGGATGAGCTCCTTCGATCCGAACGCTGCGGCGTCCCCTGACAGCGGCATCTTCGGTCTGTTCGACGACGTCGCGACCAGTCGACTCGTCCTCGTGCCGGTGCCATTCGCTGCCACCGTCTCCTACGGAACCGGCGCCGAAGCCGGCCCCGAGGCGATCCTCGCCGCCAGTCGCCAGGTCGACCTCTACGACCTGCAGTATGGCCGCATCTACGAGCAGCGCCTGTGCATGGCGCCCGCGGACGAACGCATCGCGGCGCTGCATCGCGCGGCGCGGTCCCGTGCCGCCGAGATCATCGAGCGCGGCGGCGCCGCCACAGGCTCGCCCGAGGTGGCTGCCGTCGACGCCGCCGGCCACGAAGTGAACACGCGCGTCTACGCCGCGGTGTCCGACCTGCTGCGGCAGGGCAAGATCCCGGCGGTCGTCGGCGGCGACCACTCGGTGCCGTTCGGTGCGATCCGCGCTTGCGCCGAAGCCCATCCGGGCCTCGGCATCCTGCACGTCGACGCACACGCCGACCTGCGCGTCGCCTACGAGGGCTTCCGCTGGAGCCACGCCTCGATCATGGACAACGTGCTGCGCTCCGTGCCGCAGGTGGCGCGGCTCGTGCAGGTCGGCATCCGCGACTTCTGTGAGCAGGAGCTCGACTCGATCCGCGGCAGCGGCGGCCGCGTCGTCACGCACTTCGACGGCGAGTGGCAGCGCCGCCGCGCCTGCGGCGAGACGTTCGACTCCCTGTGCCGTGAGACCGTCGATGCGTTGCCACGCGACGTCTACGTCAGCTTCGACATCGACGGGCTCGACCCGTCGCTGTGCCCGCATACGGGAACGCCCGTACCGGGGGGATTGGCCTTCGGCGAGGCCGTGCACCTGTTGCACACGCTCGTCACGAGGGGGCATCGAATCGTCGGATTCGACCTCGTGGAAGTGGTTCCCGGTGACGACGAGTGGGATGCGAACGTCGCCGCGCGGCTGCTCTACAAGATGTGCGGAGCTGCGCTGGTCACGCGGTGACGCGGCGAAGAACCCGCGTATCTCAAGAACGCCGGCAGCAGGAACCGATGAGCTCGCGGTCACGCGAAGCCCATGTCCATCTCAGCTGGCGTCGAGAATCTCGGGGGTCTGATCCAGCGCCTGCGCCAGGAGGGCGTCGGTGCGCTCGGTGCGGTCGTCGAACGACTGCGCGGTGTCGAGAGCGACGCGCGCGGGGACTCGCTCGACGAACTGTCACGGCTCTGCCGGGTCGCGGCGGATGCGCTGCAGCAGGTCGGCGACGCCGGATTCCCAACCCATCGTGGGGCCGTGCTGGAGCACCTCGACCGGGTGGTCGACTACGCCAAGCGGTGCAGCGACTCGCTGCAGAAGGGCGAGGACGCGAGTGTCTTGGTGCCGCCGCCGATCCTGACCGTGCCGGACGCGGAGGAGGCACGACACTTCGCCGAGACGGTGGGCATGTTCGTCTCGCACGCGATCGGGGCAGTCGCCGAGCTCGAAGAGGAAGTGCTCGCGATCGAGACCAGTGAGAAGCCGGCGGAGACCATCGCGGGCATCCGCCGCACCGTCCACACGATGAAGGCGGAGTTCGGCGTGCTCAACATGACCGGGCCACAGAAGCTCTGTCATCAGATGGAGACGACGATCGACGCCTGCACCGAGAACGGGGCGGCGTTCCCGGTCGAGATGATGCTGCAATGCGTCGACGCGCTGAAGCAGTTCCTCGATGCGCTGCAGCGCGACGTGCGCACCGAGATGGGCGACGTCGAGCCACTGCTGGCCAAATTGCGGAAGATCGCCGCTGCGGCCCTCGTGGCCCCAGCGCCGGAGACGCCGGTCGAGATCAAGGTCGGCGGTGAGTTCGCCGACAGCCTGCCGGAGTTCATCACCGAAGCGCGCGCCCACCTGGCCGACGCCGAAGCCGCGATGGTGGCGTTGTCCAGCGAGCCGGACAACGACGAGAGCATCAACCTGACGTTCCGTGCGTTCCACACGATCAAGGGCGTCGCCGGGTTCCTGAACCTGACGCCGCTGGTGGAGCTCGCGCACGTCTCCGAAACGCTGCTCGACGGCGCCCGCTCGCATCGATTCGCGGTGACGCCGAACGACATCGACCTCGTGCTCGCGGCAGGCGACATGATCCAACAGATGATCGCTTCGCTCGAAGGCAAGCCGGGGCCTGGGCAGCGCGAGTGGAAGGAGCTGATCGGGAAACTGCAGGGCGCCGCCAGCCGCAGCGCAGGGCCCCAGCCGGCCAAGCCGGCGGAAACCCCGTCGGCGTCGCTGCCGACCCCGCCGCAGGCCGCGGAAGCGGCATCCAGCCGCGAGACCGAGCCGGAGGAGGCGACCGGTGCGAAGAAGGACGAGTCCGGTCCGCGCAGCGTGCTGCAGCCGAAGGCGCCGCCGGAGGCCGATCATGGCGACCACAAGGCGGCGCGGGTGGAACGCACGATCAAGGTCAGCACCACGCGCCTCGACATGTTGGTGGACATGGTCGGCGAGCTGGTCATCGCCCAGTCGATGGTGCTCCAGGATCCTGCGATCCAGCGCCTCGACAGCCAGTCGTTGACCCGCAACATCGGCCAGGTCGGCAAGATCACGCGCGACCTGCAGGAAGCGGCGATGTCGCTGCGCATGGTCACGGTCAAGGCGACGTTCCAGAAGATGGCGCGCCTCGTGCGCGACGTCGCCGGCAAGGCCGCGAAGAAGGTCGCCCTGTCGATCTCCGGCGAGGACACCGAGCTCGACCGCAACGTCGTCGAGCAGATCTCGGACCCGCTGGTCCACATGATCCGCAACGCCATCGACCACGGCATCGAGTCGCCGGACGACCGGCGTGGCAAGGGCAAGAATCCGGAAGGGCACCTGTCGCTCAGCGCCTACCACCAGGGCGGTTCGATCGTCATCGAGATCAAGGACGACGGCCGCGGGCTCGACAAGCAGAAGATCGCCAGGAAGGCGATCGAGAAGGGCCTGTTGCCGGCCGACACCAACCCGGCGCAGATGACCGACAGCGAGGCGTTCAACCTGATCTTCCTGCCGGGCTTCTCGACGGCCGAGAAGGTCACCGACCTCAGTGGGCGCGGCGTCGGCATGGACGTCGTCCGTCGCAACATCGAAGCGCTGCGCGGCAAGATCGAGATCGACAGCGTGGTCGGCGCGGGCACGACCTTCCGCCTGCGACTGCCGCTGACGCTGGCGATCATCGACGGCATGGTCGTGCGCGTCGGCAACAACCGCTACGTGGTGCCGACGCTGTCGATCGAACAGAGCTTCCGGCCGGCGGCCGACGACGTGCATCACCTCGTCGACCGCGGCGAATGCGTGCACGTGCGTGGCACCGTGCTGCCGGTCTATCGACTGAAGGAGATCTTCGGTCAGGCCGACGGCCTCGACGATCTCGCCCAGGGGATCCTGATCGTCGTCGAGGCCGACAGCCAGCGCAGCTGCCTGTTCGTCGACGAGATCCTCGGGCAGCAACAGGTCGTCATCAAGTCGCTCGGCATGCCGCGCGACCGCGTCACCGGTCTCTCCGGTGGTGCCATCATGACCGATGGGCGGGTCGCGTTGATCGTCGACGTCGGCACCTTGGTCGAGTCCGCACTGAGCATCCTGTAGAGGCAGAACCGCACATGAGCACCACACTCACGGCCCCGGCGACGGGCACCCAGGCTGGTTTCGCGGCCGGCAAGTTCCTGTCCTTCCAGCTGTCGAAGGAAGAGTACGGGATCGCCATCCTCAAGGTGCGCGAGATCATCGGCATGGTCGACGTGACCCCGCTGCCGCGCACACCCGACTTCGTGCGCGGTGTCGTCAATCTTCGCGGCCGCATCATCCCGGTCATCGACCTGCGGCGGAAGTTCGGCATGGCGCCGGCGGAGTTCACCAACGAGACGTGCATCGTCGTCGTCGACGTCGGTCGCGACGCCGAGAGCGCGTTCCGCGTCGGCTGCATCGTCGACACGGTGAGCGAGGTGCTGACCATCGGCGCCGAGCACTTCGAGGCGACGCCGCGCTGCGCGAACGCCGCCGGTGACTACATCGCCGGTCTCGCCAAGCTGAAGGATCGCGTGCTGATCCTGCTCGACATCGAACGCGTCATCGGGGACATCGACCCGGCGGCACTGGCCCAGGGGAGCTGAGTTCGTGGTCGAGGCCGGCAGCAGCAACGGCGTCGTCGTCGGCGTCGCCGACATGGCGGTGGCTCGCGAGAGCCAGGGGCAACTCATCACGTATGCCCTTGGTTCCTGCATCGGGCTTTCCGCCTACGACCCGGTCGCCAAGGTCGGCGGGCTGCTGCACTACATGCTGCCGCAACCGGCGGAGCAGGCGGACCCGAAGGCGCTGAAGCCGTTCATGTACGCGTCGACCGGCATCCCGCTGCTGCTGCGCAAGCTGCTGGATGCGGGCGCCGTGCAGGCACGACTGATCTTCTGCGCCGCTGGCGGCGCCGAAATCCTCGAGGGCGCCGCGCAGATGGCGATCGGCAAACGCAACCGGACGATCCTGCGCAAGGTGCTCTGGAAGGTCGGCGTGTCGCTGGCCGCCGAGGACACCGGCGGCAGCATCGCTCGCACGATGTCGCTGGACCTGAGCAAAGGCGACGTGCGCGTGCGCACGCGCGAGAAGGACGGCGTGCTGTGGGCGCCTGGAATGAAGGTAGTCGTGTCGCGGAGCATCGAACCATGAAGTACCGCATCCTGATCGTCGACGATTCCCCGCTGCTGCGTGCCACCGCGCGCCGCGCCGTGCTGCAAGCCGGTGCGTCCCCGGAGCTGGTGCGCGAAGCGCAGAACGGCAAGGAGGCCTTGGACATGCTGGCCAAGGAGCCCGCCGACGTGGTGCTGCTCGACATCAACATGCCTGTCATGGACGGGTTCCAGTTCGTCGAGGAGAAGGCGAAGATCCCAGCTCTGGCGGCGACCAAGGTCGCGCTGGTGACGACCGAGGGCAATCGCAAGCGCCTCGATCGCATGAGTCAGCTCGGCGTCGAGCACTACCTGCGCAAGCCCTTCGAGCCGGAGGAACTGCGCAGCCTGGTCAAGGCCTTGTTCGAGGAGAAGTGACCATGGCGCTGAATGCGGTAACCGCCGACTCCTTCGCGGGGTTGGTCGCCCTGGCCCTCGAACGCATGGCGTTCGTGATCACCGAGGCGGTCGACCAGACCGCCGCGGAGGTGCTGGTGAAGGCGGCTGCGCACGCCGCCATCGAGATCAAGGGCAGCGAACGCTACGTGCTGTGCGTGTCGGCCACGCCGGGGCTCGTGCGCGAGGTCGCGTCCGGCATGATGGGCATGGATGCGGACGAGATCGACGTCGACGACCACGGTCGCGCGACGGTGGGCGAACTGGCCAACATCCTCGGCGGCGAGCTGATCATGCTGCTGACGAACGGCGATGGGCAGATGGCGCTCGGGCTGCCGCGCGACGTCACCGACGAAGAAGCCGGCCAGTTGCTCGATCGCGCCACCGACAGCGGCTTCTCCTGCGTGCTCGGCAGCGACGCCGGCACGCTGCTGGTCGCCGTGCACTGCGCCTGAGAGCCCGAGAAGAGATCCTGCTGCGGGCTCTCCGCAGCATGTGGGCCGGCTGCGTTCGCAGCCGCGCAGAGGCTTCCACAGGCTTCTCTCTCAGCCTCTGAGCCGCGACCTCGGGCAGTCGGCGCGCGAAGCGGCTTGCTTCGCGGTCGGCGCCGCTGCAACGTGGCGCGGCGATGATTCCGCCCACGACCCTGTTCGCTGCGCGTGAGCGTGTGCTGGCCGCTGCGCACCCCCTGGCGACCACCGAGACGGTCGACCTCACTGCGGCCCACGGACGCCACCTCGCCGTGCCGGTGCACGCCGACGGCGCCTGGCCGGCGACGGACCGTTCGGCGATGGACGGCTTCGCGCTGCGCGCCGCCGACGCGGCGGTCGCTGGATCCACGCTGCCGGTCGTCGGGGAGAGCCTCGCCGGCAAGCCGTTCGCGGGCGCGCTGGCGCCGGGGCAGGCGATCCGCATCATGACCGGCGCCGTCGTGCCGCCCGGTGCGGACTGCGTGGTGCCGGTGGAGTTCACCAGCGGGTTCGCCGGCGCGGTCGTCACCGTGCAGAAGCCAGTGGCGGCGTTCGCCAACGTGCGCGCGCGCGCCAGCGAACTGGCGGCGGGAGCCCTCGTGCTGCCGGCCGGGCGGTTGCTGCGCGCTGCCGAGATCGGCGTGCTGGCCGTGCTCGGCCACGCCCGGGTGCCAGTGGTTCGCCGTCCGCGGGTCGCGATCCTGGCAACCGGCGACGAGGTCGTGCCGGTCACCTCCTCACCGCTGCCGCATCAGGTGCGCGAGAGCAACTCGTGGGCGCTGGCGGCGCAGGTGGTGGAGTGCGGCGGCGAAGCGATGCGCCTTGGCATCGCCCCCGACGAGCCGGGGCCGTTGCGGGCAGCGCTGCAACGCGGCCTCGCCGAGGCCGACGTGCTGCTGACCATCGGTGGCATCAGCAAGGGCACGCACGACCTCGTGCACGGCACGCTGGCCGAACTCGGCGTGCAGCCCGAGTTCCACGGCATCGACCTGAAGCCCGGCAAGCCGACGTTCTTCGGCGTGCACGGCGGTGCCGCGCGCCGTTACGTGTTCGGCCTGCCCGGCAATCCGGCGTCGACGTTCACGGTCTTCGACTTGTTGGTGCGGCCGCTTCTGCAGGTCCTGCTCGGTGAACCGGCGGGCGCGTGGCGTGCGATGGCACCAGCGGGCGACACGGCGTGGCAACGCAACGGCCGCCTGCAGGCGCTACCGGCGCGGCTCGAAGCGGCGGCCGACGGGCGTCTGATCGCAGCGTTGGTGCCGCCGAGCCCGAGCGGCGATCCGTTCGGCCTCGCCGGCGGCGACCTCTACGTGCTGGTGCCCGGCAACCTGCCGCACGCCCGCGACACCGCCGTGCAGGTGGTGGGGCGCAGCGGCGGAGTGCGGCTGCCGTGAACGGCATCGCGCGGCAACCTCTGCTCGCCATCGTCGGTGGCCTGTTGCTGTTCGCGGCGACGCCGCCGGCGTGGTTCCCCGGGGCCGAGTTCCTGGTCGTGCTCGGACTCGCGTTGCACTTCTTCGTCGCGACGACGGCGGCGCGCCCGCTGTGGGCCAGCTACCTGCTCGGCTGCGTCTACATGGCGACGTTCTCGTGGTCGACGCACCACGTGCTGTGGTTCGCCTATGCCGCGATCGTGCTGCTCGGCGGCGGCTACTTCGTGCTGACGAGCACCGTGCTGCGCGCTGCACCAGTAGCGTGGCGCGCGCCCGTGTTCGCGCTGGCGAGCGCCGCCGGCTTCTGGCTGCGCAGCGTCATGCCGGAGATCTACTACCCCCACGGGCAACCGGCGCACTGCTGGTGGCAATGGCCCGAACTGCTGGGCGCCGTCACCGTCGGCGGCGAAGTGCTGTTGAACGCGCTGCTCGCGCTGCTCGCGGCGGCGCTGGCCGAAGTGTGGGCCAGCTGGCGCACGGCGGTGGTGCCGTGGGGGCGCGCCCGCAACCAGCTGCTTGCTGCCGCGTCGTTGCTCGTGGTGGTGACGCTCGTCGGCGACGTCGTGCACCGCCGCAACCTCCCGGCCAGCGGCGAGGTCGTGCGCGTCGCGACGATCGAGCCGGGTCTGCATCCGGTGCTCGAGTTCGCTGGATTGTCGGAGAAGGCGTTCGCAGTCGAATGGCGCGCGCGCTTTCGCGAGCGTCTGGTCGAGCCGACGCACGCACTGCTGGCCGATGCCGTGGCACCGGAGCTCGTGCTGTGGCCCGAGAGCAGCATCTACGAAGCGGTGCCGGCGGCCGAACTCGCCAACGGACCCGCGGCCGGACGTGCGCTGCGAATGCTCGCCGGCGCTTTTCCCGCCAGTGACGCGCAGCTGCTGCTCGGCGCCAACGTCCAACTCGGCGGCGACCGCATGACGCCGGCGGCGTTCCTCGTCGACCTGCCGAAGGCGCAGATCGTCGGCCATCAGGAGAAGCGGGCGCTGGTGCCCGGCGGCGAGTTCCCGCCGCTGTTCGCGCTGCTGCCGGCCGCAGCCGGTCATTGGATCCGCGACACGTTCGCCAGCGTCATGCGCATGGTGCCAGACGGTGTGCCCGGCCGCGAGCTGCCGCCGCTGCGCACGCGGCGCGGCGTGCCGTTCGGCGTGCTGCTGTGCTACGACAACGCGTTCCCAGGGCCGGCGGCCGCGCAGGTGGCGGCCGGCGCCCGCTTCCTGGCTGTGCTGTCCAACGAGTCGTGGTTCCAGGGCGGCGACCAACTGCGGCAGCTGGTGGCGATGTCGGTGCTGCGCGCCAGGGAAACGGCGACCCCGCTGGTGCGCTGCACCCAGGACGGCTGGACGGTGGCGATCGGCGGCGACGGCCGGCTGTTGGCGGAGCTGTCGCCGATGGTGGGGCGGCAACCAGCCAGCAGAATTCTGCGGGTCGACCTGCCGCTTGGGCCCGGTCGCGAGCTGCCGATGGCATCGCTGCGAGCCGCCGCCGGTCCGTTCGCCGCCCTGGCCTCGCTGGTCGTGCTCCTGCACGGTTGCTTTCGGTGGGCTAAGCTCAGAGCAGCCCGAACGGCATCCCGCGCAGCAGCCACTGGTGTTCCCGGTGGCGAACGAAGTGGTTCTTGACGGTCCTGGGCATGGAGTTAGGATCCGCGCGCCCCGAGGCCCCTCTCGCTTTGGGCAGTGGTCCCCCATGCCAGCCCGCAAGGCCCATGGGAGACCCAACGGCACCAGTCGTCTTCCCCGTAACAGTTCCCCTCTGGCATCGCCCTCCCTCTCCGGGCACGCATCGGCGTCGCCGACCCTGCAGGTCGATCGACGCACCAAGTTAGGAGTCACCTGGTAACCATGAGTCCCATCGGCAAAGTCTTCATCGTCTTGAACCTGATCGGCGCGGGCGTGTTCCTCGGCTTCTCGGGGTCCTACCTGCAGAAGCAGCACACCTGGAAGCAGAAGGCCGAAGCCGCGACGGCTTCGTACGAGCAGAAGATCAAGGAGAAGGATGCGGAGATCGACAAGCTCAGCAAGGAGCGCAACGACTTCGACGTCCTCAAGACCGCCGCGCAGACGCGCGCCGACGAGCTGTCGAACCAGCTGCGCAAGTCGGAGGACGACAAGAAGCGCCTGGTCGAGGACAACCGCGGCCTCCAGGTGTCGGTCGTCAGCATCCAGAACGACACGAAGTCGATCCGTGACGAGCTCAAGGCCGTCAGCGAGCGCGCCGACGCCGCGACGCAGGCCGCCGCGAAGTACCTCGACGAGAAGAACACCGCGGTCAACGAGCGCGTCGCTGCGGTCAACGCGAAGGAAGAACTCGATCGCGTCAAGGCCGCGCAAGAGGCCACCATCGCGAAGCTGACGATGGACAACGGCTCGCTGTCGAAGGAACGCAACGAGCTCGGCCTGCTGGTCAAGGTCGCGGAGAGCTACGGCTTCCTGCGCTCGATGGCCGCGCCGAACCTGACCGGTGAGATCACCAACGTCAGCAACAACCGCCTGTGCACGGTCGCGATCCGCGGCAACGAAGGCAACGTCGACATCGCCGACCAGATCGCCAAGGGCAAGTGGAGCTTCGCGATCTACGACGCGACGGGCTACAAGGGCGAGGCCGTGGCGCGCTCCTACGACGCCAGCGTGAACTCGGTTCTCTGCGACATCGTCCTGGTGAAGGGCGAGGTCAAGCAGGGCGACCAGGCGAAGACGAAGCTCTGAGCTTCGCCTTTCTGACCCCAAACCAGAGGACCCAATCCCATGGCCAAGAAGTCCAAAGCCCAAGTCGCCGCGCCCGCCGGTGACGCCGAGATCGAAGTCGTCACCAAGCCGGGTCTCGGCCTCGAAGAAGGTCTGGTCCTGACGACGACCTTCCTGCTGGCGCTCGCGATCGCCCTCGTGATCTCGGCGACGAACGCCTACAACTGACCGCCCTGAACGGGCGCGGATCGAAGCCAGCGCTTCGCCGCCAACGACCCGCACCGCGCTTCGCGCCGTGCGGGTCGTGTCGTTTCCAGGGAGCTTGCCGAACGAACGCGTTCGAGCGTGCGGCAGAGGCGGAAGAATCCGTTGCGACCGGAGAGCACCTCGCTACCCTGCGGCCTTCCCGCCGTTTGGTCCACGGCGGCAGGTCTGCTGGTCATGGTCCTCCCCGCACCATCAGGCGGGGCGCCCGAGGGGCACGCATGTTCAAACCGGTCGAGTGGCTGTTGCGCGGGTTCTCCGTCGATCTCGGGATCGACCTTGGGACCGCCAACACGCTGGTGTTCGTTCGCGACAAGGGCATCGTCCTCGACGAGCCTTCGGTCGTCGCCGTGCGCAAGGGCACGAGCGAAGTGCTGCTGAACGGCATGGCCGTCGGCGACGCCGCCATGGAGTACCTCGGGCGCTGCCCGCCTGGGTTCCAGGCGGTGCGGCCGATGAAGAGCGGCGTCATCGCCGACTTCGAGGTCACCGAGAAGATGCTGCGCTACTTCATGGCGAAGGCGTGCGGCGGCAAGCGTTGGGTCAAGCCGCGCCTCGTCATCGCCGTGCCGTGGGGCATCACCATGGTCGAGAAGCGCGCCGTCATCGGCAGCGCTGAACGCGCCGGTGCACGCCGCGTGTTCCTCGTCGACGAGCCGACCGCAGCCGCGATCGGTGCTGGCCTGCCGGTGCACGAGCCGCGCGGTTCGATGATCGTCGACATCGGCGGCGGCACCAGCGAAGTGGCCGTCATCTCGCTCGCCAACGTCGTCATGGCCGAGTGCCTGCGGGTCGCCGGCGACGACTTCAACGACGCGATCGCCCAGCACATCCGCACAAAGTACAACCTGCTGATCGGCGAGATCACCGCCGAGCGCCTGAAGATCGCCGCCGGCAGCTGCGTGCCGCTCGAAGAGGAGATCCAGGTCGAGGTGCGCGGCCGCGACTCGCTGGTCAACCTGCCGCGGCGCGCGGTCATCACGTCGATGGACGTGCGCGAAGCGCTGCAGGAACCGGTGCGCAAGGTCATCGGCGCGATCAAGTCGGTGCTCGAGCGCACGCCGCCGGAACTGGCGTCCGACCTCGTCGACACCGGCATCACGCTGTGCGGCGGTGGGTCGCTGCTGCGCGGCCTGCCGGAGCTGATCTCGCGCGAGACCGAGCTCGACGTTCGCGTCGCCGAGCGACCGCTCGAAGCCGTCGCGCGCGGCACCGGCATCTTCCTCGAGAACCTCGAGCTCTACTCGCAGTTCCTCGAAGGCGGCGAAGACCTCGCCTGAACGGATCGGCGCGTCGTCGACGCGCCGTGGGTCGCGGTGCGCGCGCCTGCTCGCGCGCGGCCGTCGATGGGCCGCGTGGCGGCACGCGGGCGCATGGGACCGAGGCTGACGAACCCTGCCATGGCACAGCGAGGCGGCCGACACGACGAACGAGCGCCCGGCGCAGTCCGCGGCCCCCTGCACCTTGCCCGGACGGCGACGGTGTCGCTGCAGTCGCCGTGAAGCCCAAGGTCCCCGCGTTCCCGGTCGGCCTCTACGGCATGCTGCTGTTCGCACTGTGCTGGCTGACGCTGCCGACGGTGTTCGCGCCACTGGAGCGCTGGCTGGTCGGTGCGTCCTGCCTGGTGCCGCGGCTGTGGGCCGGGGCCTTCGGTTCGCCGGCGCACGCGGCCGCCAGCGACGAACGCGAGGCGCTGGCCAACCTGCGCGGTGCGCTGCGCACGCGCGTCGAGGCCGCCGACGGGGACGCGTTGCAGGCGCGCTTTGGCCGCGACCTGCTGGCCGTGCACTGCGCCGTGCTGGCGGCGCAAGGTGTCGGTCGGCGCAGCGCCCGCACGGCGCCGGTCGAACTCGTGCTCGATCGTTCCTACGCCGAGCTCGCCGACTGCGAACGCTTCGTCACCAAGGGCGACACGCTGGTCGGCTACCTCCTGCAACCGGGCCGCGGCATGGCCAGCGCCGATCGGCCCGAGGATGCCGCGCGTGTTGCGCTGCTGAGCCATCCGCAGGCAGCGTCGTTGTGCGCGGCGTTGGCGGACGAAGACGGCGGCGAACTGCGCATGGTCCTGCGGCCCGCGGCGGTCGTCGATCCAGCACCGCTGCGCGTCGACCTGTGGGACGACCCGTACCGGGCCGCGCGCCTCGGCCGTTCGGGCAACGAAGTGCGCACGCTCGCGCTCGCCGGCGACGACGCGCCGCTGCCGGATGGCCTGCTGGTCGGCAGCTCGGTCGTCTGGGGCTATCCGCAGAAGGACGGCGGCGACGCGCTGACCCTCGGCGTGTTCGTGCAGCCGCCGTTCGATCCACGCGCATTGTCGTCGGTGGTGGTGTGGCGGCAGAACCGCGGCGCCGGCGACGCCACCAGCACCTCGGCGAAGCCGCTGCCGGCGGGCCTGCCCGGCATCGTCTACGACCTGCCGGGAGCGACGCAGGGCCGCCACCTGCTGGTGGTCGACGGCGGCGCGGCTGCCGGCGCCGTCGTGCACGACGGCCACTTCGTCGGCCTCGCCCACGGCCTCGCGTTCGGCTGCGGCCTGGTGACGTCGTTCGCCGCGTCGCGCCATCGCTGGAGCCTGCTGCTGCTGCCCGACGAGCCGTCGCTCGCCCCGGAGGAACTCGACGCCGAGGTGATCGGCGCGGACGCGAACGTCGCCACGCTGCGGCTGCGCAGCGCGCGGCCGGCGAGCCGTGGCCCGCTGCCCGCAGGCCAGCTGTTCACGGGCAGCAACGGCCGCGACTGTCCGGCCGGCTTGTGGGTCGGCCACGCCGAGCCGCACCCGAGCGAACGCAGCTGGTTCGTGGTCGTCACGGCGACGGCGCCCGGGCCGCGCCAGGTCGAAGTGCTGCGTGGAGGCGAACGATGAAGCGCTGGCTGCTGTGGTTCGCCTTGGCGCCGCA
>JBILEY010000481.1:0-4094 GCA_044351865.1 Planctomycetota bacterium
GCGCGCGCGCGGCCAAGCTGCGCCGTTGCGTTCGCGGCCTTCCGCCGCCCGCAACGGTGCCTGCCATGGTCACGACCAAGCGCTACGACTACGTGCCGATCGATCAGGTGCAGGAGCACCCGCTGATTGCGAACCATCGCGAACTGAACACGGCGAAGGTTGCGCACTACCAGGAGGACATCCAGAAGAACGGCCTGCTCGAGCCGCTGGTGGTCTGGGAGCGCAAGGCCCGCGAGTACTTCCTGGTCGGCGGCTTCCACCGCATCGCCGCCATCCGCCGCATCCGCGCGACGAATCCCGGTTGGTACGACCGCGTCGACGTGCGCGTCGTCACCGGCGACCTCGAGGAGATCCGCGCGCTGAACCTGAAGCTGAACGCCGACCGCCTCGACGCGAAGATCAGCGACTACTTCGACACGATCCTGTTCCTGAACAATGCCGGCTGGTCCGTCGAACGGATCGGCGCGTTCCTCGACAAGGGCGAAGGCTGGGTCGAGGACATCCTGCGCTACGTGCCGGGCATGGATCCGCGCGTGCGCGCGCTGCTCGCCGCCGACAAGCTGTCGTGGGCCAAGGCCAAGCAGGTCTGCCGTCGCGTGCTGGCTGCGGCGCCGGGCGACGAGCGCCGGGTCGCCGACGCGGCGCTGCGCGAGCTGACCGGCGAAGCCAAGCCCGAGCCGGTCTACGTGCTGACGCCGAAGGTCGCGCACAAGCGGCTGGCCAGGCAAGTCGCCAAGGACCCGAAGGCGACCTACACGGTCAGCGGCGAGGACCTGCTGTCCCTTCTGGCGGTGTTGGCCGGCAAGGGCAAGGGCGGCGACGCGGCCGAACAGCACCTCGAACGCGTGCGTCGCATCTTCCCGTCGCTGGTCGAGTGATGTGCGCGTCAGGTCGGTGCGCAGAGGCGCCGACGCCAGCGTGGTGACGGCGCTGACGAGGTCGCTGCTCGGTGGCGCTCCGGCGTCGAGGCGAGGCGGCCGCGGTGCCGGTCTACCATGCGGTCCTCTACCTCGCGTCCGTCCTGGGCTGGACGCCGGCTCCATTGCTTGGGTTCGGCTGTGTCCCGGTGCTCGGCTACGGCCTGATGGTCGGCGTCGGCGCGGCATTGGTGTCGACCACCGATCCAGCGGCTCTCCCACAATGCTCGTACGATGCCGAGCCCTAGCGCTGGCGGTTCACTCGCTTGGCTGGTATACTGTTTGCCCTCATGGATCCACTTGCCACGATCGTCGAGCGGCTCTGCGCCTGGAAGGACGTTGCCCGGGAGAAGCGTGATGGGAAGGACAGCTTCCTCGTCCGCGGCCAGGTGTTCGCCTACCTCGGCAAGAAGGGCGTGGTCGTCAAGCTCGCCCCGCCGCAGGTGACCGAAGCGCTGAAGATCATCGGCGCCAAGCGCATGCCGGACGACGGCGACCCGCACTCGCGCGAGTTCGTCGAGATCCCGGTGACCGGTCCCCGCGAAGTCGAACGCGCCATGATGTGGCTGCGCCGCGCCTGCCGCCTCGGCCGCACGGCTGCCGGGCCGGTGTGATCGGGCGAGTGTGATCGGGCCAGTGTGATGCGGCTCGCCTAGGCTCCGGCCCATCCGGAGCCGCGCTGCACGCCCTTCTGGAAGCCCCAGCGTCTACGCGACGAAGCCTGCCGTTCGGGCTTCTCTGCCCGTCAGGCATCCTCGCGAGTCAGGCGTCCTTGCGCGTCAGGCATCCTTGCGAGTCCACGGCACATCCGGCACTCCGGCCCGCCGGTTCGCCCGGCGCGCCCACGAGAAGCACAGATCGGACAGCCGGTTCAGGTAGATGCCGATCGCGCGCGGCACCGCCAGCTGCGGCTCCAGACCGACCTCGCGCACCAGCGTCCAGTAGCGGCGCTCGGAGCGCCGCGCCACGGTGCGCAGCACGTGCAGCAGCGCCGCCGCGCGCGTGCCGCCCGGCAGCACGAAGCTGCGCAGCGGCGTGAGCTCCGCCTCGCTGGCGTCGATCCACTGCTCGAGTTCCTGGATCGCCGGCTCGACGCGCGGCACCGAGGCGCTGCCGCCTTCGGTCGCCAGGTCGGCGCCGATCTCGAACAGCGCGTCCTGGATCGACTTCAACTGCCGGTCGAACTCGGCGTCGAGCGGCTCGGCGCGCAGCACGCCGACGAACGCGTTCAACTCGTCGACGGTGCCGTAGGCCTCGATGCGGACATGGTCCTTCGAGACGCGGCGATTGCCGAACAAGCCGGTGTCGCCGTCGTCGCCGGTGCGCGTGTAGATGGGCATGGGGAACGTGTTCGTAGGGGGGCGGCCTGCGGTCGCAACGAAGTCGCCGGAAATGCCGCGGCGCTCGCGATGCGACAGGAGCCCGGCGGGGGCGCCGGTGGGGCGCTTGCGAGGGAAAATCCGGTCGGCGGCCGTGAAGCCGCCGACCGGAATCTCTGTTCCACATTGGTGGGAAGCCCTTGCGGGCAGTTGGAGAGGTGTCACCCACCGGGGGCCGTGGCTCACCAACTCTGGCGAAAGAGCCGGTAGCCGCCCAGGTCTCGGCCCCATGCAGTCAGAGAGCTGTGTCGAGCGCCCAATGGCGCGGGCAGCAGTATTGCCGCGCTCGCCCGCCGATCAAGACACCGGCTACCCGCTATCGCCTGGGGAAGTGCCTGTGGCATGCTGCGCCACCTCGCCGGCCGTTCCTGGCCCGAGGAGGATCGCCATGACTCGTCTCACCTTGCTCGCTGCCGCGGCCCTGTTCGGCGCCGCGGGTCTCACCGCCCAGGACCTGCAGTTGGACGTCCGCGGTGGCTCGATGCCGGGGAGCATCGACGTCGACAGCTATCCAGCGGCAGTGCCGCTCGAACTGATGGTCGTGCTGTTCTCGACGTCTTCGGGGCCGACGCCGTGCCAGCTGTTCGACCCGAACGACCCGCGCTCGCTGTCGGTCGGCCTCGAGCTGCTCGACCTCAGCTACGTCAACTTCGCCGACTTCGACGACCACCTGCGTTTCTCGATCCCGCTCGGCTCGGCGCCGGCACTGCAGGACCGCGCGCTGTTCCTGCAGTCGGTGACGCTGAACTTCGCGCCGACGCTGCTCGGGCGCATCAGCAACGGCAACGTCGTGCGGCTCGGCAACGCCGGTTCGTTCCGCGACCGCTTCGTGTCGTTCCAGAACGATCGCGCCTTCGCCACCGTGCTGCCGCGCGCCGATCGCACGTGGCTGCTGGTCGGCGGCGCCCGCGGCGGCCTGCTGTCGCAGGTGGCGACGGACACGACTGCGATCTACGACCCGATCGCGGACGCGTTCACGTCGGGTCCGACGCTGTCGGCGCCGCGGTCGCTGCACACCGCCACGCAGCTGCCGAACGGCACTTGGTTGATCGCCGGCGGCGTCAACGGCACCAACGATCCGCAGGCGACCTGCGAGGTCTACGATCCGACGACGGACACGTGGACGCCGGTGGCGACGATGAACTCGGCGCGCACCGGCCACAGCGCCACGCTGCTGGCGAACGGCAAGGTGCTGGTCGCCGGCGGCATCCAGGCGATGCCGGTCACGCCGACGCAGCTGCAGCCGATCCGCGAGATCGTGAACACCACCGAGCTCTACGACCCGGTGGCGAACACCTGGACGCCCGGCCCGCTGCTGTCGACGCCGCGCGCCGGTCAGGTCGCCATCACGCGTCCGGACGGCCGGGTGCTGTTGGCCGGCGGCATCAGCTGGGACAGCAACATCATCCTCGGCTGGCTGCCGGCGGTGCGGCGCAGCTGCGACCTCTACAACCCGGTCACCAACACCATGGGCACGGCGCCGCAGATGGCGACCGCGCGTTCGCTGATCGATCCGATCGATCTCGGCAACAACAAGTGGTTGGTCGCCGGCGGCATCAACGGCATCACCATCATCCCGTTCAATCCGGGCAACCCGACCAACACCGCCGAGGTCTACGACGCGGTCGCCAACACCTGGACGACGGTCGGGGCGATGGCGACCGCGCGCGGCAACCACAAGGGCTGGGCGCTCGGCAACGGGCAGTTCCTGCTGGCCGGCGGTGCCAACGGTTCGATCCTGTCGCCGACGCCGCTGTCGACGAGCGAGATCTTCTCGACGGCGACGAACACGTTCTCG
>JBILEY010000482.1:0-4081 GCA_044351865.1 Planctomycetota bacterium
ATCGACGACCAAGGCACCGAGCGGCCGTGCTGCGAGTTCGTCGGCGATCGCGGCGACCAGTTCTGCACTGCCGATCGCCCCGGTCTTCGTCGCCGCGGCCCCGAGATCGTCCGCGACGCTGCGCAGCTGCGCCCGCACGACGTCGACCGGTTGCACGAACACGCCCTGCACGCCCCGCGTGTTCTGCGCCGTCAGCAGCGTCAGCACCGACTGGCCATAGACGCCGTGGCGATGGAACGTCTTCAAGTCGGCCTGGATGCCGGCCCCACCCGACGGATCGCTGCCAGCGATCGTGAGTGCGAGCGGCGGCCGGCCCGGCCACGTGCCGCCCCACGCAGCTGCGAAGAAGCGATGCTCGAGATGCATCGCGCGCCGGTGCAGCGCCGCCAGTTCGTCGCGTGCGGTGCCGTGCCGTTCGGCGCCTTCGAGCCGCGGTGCCAAGGCGCGCCACAGCGACGCGAAGCCCGGGTCAGCGTAGGTGCGCACCCAATCGCCGAACGGCGACGTCGGCGCCAGCTGCGGCAGCAACCGTTCGCCGAGCCACGCGTAGAGGCGCAAGCACGGCAGCATCGCCGCGGCAGCGCACGGCTCGGGGCGCGTGGCGGCGGTCGCGGTCAGGAACTCGGTGTAGGCGAGCGTCGCGTCGCTCGGCAGCACGCGCGGCAGGTCGATGCCGAGCCGTTCGGCCTGCTGCCGGTGCAGGCGCAGTTCGTCGTCGACGCCCTGCGCGAGCTGCTGGTAGAGCGCGCGACCGGCATCGTCGGTGCAACGCGCGCCCGCCAGCGCGTAGGCGCCCCGGAACGCGCGCAGGAAGAACGCATCCTGCGCCACGTAGTCGCGGTAGCGCGGCATCGGCAGCGAGCCGTCGGCGAGGCCGCGCACGAACGGATGCGCGAGGCACGCGTCGGCGAGGTCGTGGTCGTTCTGCCAGAAGGAGTCGGCGAGCCGTGAGGTCACGGCGCGATGGTAGGAAGCGCACGCGGACACGGAAGAGCGAGCCACTCCACCGACGCCGACGAAGAGAACGTCAGAGCAGGCGCACGTGGCAGTGGTTGGTCACCTGCAGCGTCGTGGCGACGTCCAGGCCTTGCCAGTAGGTCGAAAGGCCGCGCAAGGCGGCGACGTTCGGCACGACCATGGCGAAGGTGGGACTGGCGACCGACAGCAGTCCGACCGGGATCGCAGCGACCGGGTCGAGCTGCAGGGGCAGCGCGAAACCCGGCACCGTCACCGCCTGGCGAGTGGTGCCGAAGAACAGGAACACGGTGCTCGCGGGCAGAGCGCTCGCCGTCACCGTCAGGGCGCCACCGAGCGTCGCCGTGCGCGGCGCGGAGAGCACACGGAACGGCGCGAGGGTGAAATGGCCGGGCAACGTCGAGCCTCCCCACAGGGTGTCGGAAGTGCCTTCGATGCCGAACGGCGAGCCATCCCCGCTGAGCAGCGTGGCCCCAGCAACGACGGCACTGCCCCCTGGCTGTAGCGCGATGGCAGGCGCTGGCCCACTGCCCCATCCCGACCAGCTGCCGCCACGCCCTCCGTTGATGGTGCTGCCCGTCACCCACAAGGGATCCGCCGTATCGCACAGGATGCCCGCCTGGGCCGGAAAGGTGCCCACCCAGGATTGCCAACCTCCGGTCCCGGTCAGCGTGCAGCGATCGACGATCGCCGGACCACGAATCCGCAGGCCCGGGGCCAGAGGGACCCAGCAGCTGCTGCCGGTGAGACCGAGGGTGCAGTCGGCGAGGCGCGTGAATCCGGCCTCGATGACGGCGTCGCAGCGTACTTGGCAGTCGTGCAGCTCGAACTCACCCGTGGTCTGCACTAGGAGTTGGCCGATCACGCCGCCCGACAGCGAGAACGGCAGTCCGCCAGCGGGCCGGACGATCCAGTCGCCGCCGATCTGCACGCCCGTCGGGGCCTCGACGTGCACTCCCTTCGTGATCGTGCCGGAATACGGCAGGGCACCGACACCAGCGGGCATGACCACGGTGTCCTGCGCCGCCGCATAGGCGATCGCGGACCGCAGATCCTGGATCCACCACGCCGAGCCAACCGTCCAGGTGCGGGGCTGGTAGACCGCGCTGCCGTCGTACTCCCAGGTCGACAGCCCGATCGGCCCGTCGGCGAACAGCACCACGCGGCCGCGCTGGCTGTCGAAGGCCATCGACAGCAATCCGTCGCTTTGGAAGCGATAGATCGGCGACGGCGCACCACCGACCGGCAGCGGGTCCCACCTCTGCTGGGCCGGGTTCCAGAACAAGGTGTCAGGACCGTCGTAGAACCCGATCACTCCGCCGAGCGGTGGGGCATAGAGCATGTTCGGATGCGTGTTCGAACCCGAGATGCTCCATGCGGTGCCGTTCCACTCCAGCATCCGGTTGTTCGGATAGGTGGCAACCAAGATGCCGCGAGCGACGTCGTAGGCGAGCGACGCGGCGAAGTAAGGCACGCTGAAGACCGGGGGCGCCGAACCGGGCTGGAGCGCAAAGGCATTGCCGTTCCAGTGCCAGAGCCCGGCCGCATCGAGCGCCAACACCTTCTGTTGGCCCGCGTGCCAAACCAGGGAACGCGCCGTCGGCGTCGTCGCCCGCATCTGCCAGATACTGCGGTCCCACTCCCAGACCTGATCGGAGTTCGTGGTCACGACCACCCGGTCGCGCACCGGGTCGTAGACCATCCCGCGCTGATTGCCCCAGAAGGGCGCCGCCCCGCGCGGTGTCCAGGTCGCACCATCCCAGGTGAACACCTGGTTGACGAAGCCGTCGAAATTGAGGAGCACCGACTCGTTGCGCAGCGAATCGAACGTCATGCGCGAACACTGGCTGGCGGTCGGTCCACCCGGTGCGGTGGCTTGCACCCAGGCACCAGGGATCGTCTGGGCAACAACCAACCCCTGCAGGGCGAGCGAAACGAACCAGCGATGAAGTGGCAAGCAAGTCCTCCTCGGCGGCCAATGGGGTCGCCACACACGTCGAGATTGGCCGATCTCCGCGACCTGGTCCAGCCGCCCGCGAGAATCGTGGTCACCACCCCGCCTGCTTGCCGAGCGCCTGCGGCCGAGACTTGTCGTTCGCCGTGGCCCACACGCTCCATGCCGCGAGCCGCGCCACCGCCTCCATGCGCACGGAGTCGAGGCGATCCGCACGGTCGCCGACCTGGTGGTAGTCGGGGTGATCGCCGTCGCAGAAGAACACCACCGACACGCCGTGCCTGGCGAAGTTGTAGTCGTCGCTGCGCAGCGAACGCTCGGGCCGCGGCCCGCCTTGTGCGAACGCTTCGTGCAGTTCGAGCAGCGCCCGTGCGGCGGCGAGACGATCACGACGACGGTCCGACGCGCGCTCGCACGGAGGCGCAGCCGTTGGCCGCGGGCGGCGTTGCCCGCGTCAATCGCGCAGGACGCGATGCACCTGCACGGCCCCAGCCAGCTGTACCGCCAGCGTGCGGCGGTCGTCCGACAGCTGGAAGTCGCCGACGGCGTCCAGCAGCGTCTGCACCGGCTCGAGCTTGTCGACGTCCCAGACCTGCAGCTTGCCGTCGACCGCGACGAGCGCGCGCTGGTCGTCGAGGAACTGCCACTGGCGCATCCACACCCCGAGCTCCAATTGCTTCTCCTCGAGGAGTTCGAGCGTCGCCGCATCCCGTACGCGCAGCTGACACCACATCGGCCGACCCCGCGCATTGTCGATGCCCGCCCCACACGCGTAGACGAGCTTGGTTCCGTCCGGCGAGAACGCGACTGCGTGGATCGGCGCCTTGTCGACGAGCGTCACCGCCTTGCCCTTGTCGTCGGTGATCGCGAGGCTGCCGCGAAGCGGGCTGGCCGAGCAACCGAACGCCCAGCGACCGTCCGGCGCCAACGCGCTCGGCGCGCCGCCCAGAAGGAAGCCCGGCTCCACTTCGTGCAGGCGCGTCACCGTGGCCCCGGTCGGATCGCGCAGTTCGCCGTCGATGCAAAGCAGGTCGCCAGGGCCGCTCCGAACGAGGAAACCCGGGGTTTTGCTGTCGAGTGGCTGCGAACGCAGTTCCTTGCCGCTCCGTGTGTCGAGCACCGCGACCCGCTCGCGGTACTGCACGAGCAGTT
>JBILEY010000483.1:0-4075 GCA_044351865.1 Planctomycetota bacterium
GCGGCCGGCGGTGGCGATGCGGGCGGCGGTGCACTCGGCACTGCACTCGGTGATTGCCCCGGGCGATAGGCCTTCGGCGGCATGGTCATCATGCCGGCGTCGTCGTTGACGGGGGCCGCCGTCGGCGGCTTCGGTGCGGCCGGCGATGGCGACGCGGGCGGCGGTGCACTCGGTGATTGCCCCGGGCGATAGGCCTTCGGCGGCATGGTCATCATGCCGGCATCGTCGTTGGCGGGCGCTGCCGTCGGCGGCTTCGGTGCGGCTGGCGGGGGCGACGCGGGCGGCGGTGCACTCGGCGATTGCCCTGGGCGGTAGGCCTTCGGCGGCATCGTCATCATGCCGGCGTCGTCGTTCGCCGGTGCTGCGGGCACGCCGCCCTTCGGCGGCACCGTCGCGCGTTCGCTGCCGCCTTGGCTCGGCCGCGGCATCTGCATCGTGCCCATCGGCGAGCTGCCGCCGCCGGTCTGTTCTTCGGGCTTCGGAGCGTCACCCGGCCGCGACGGGCGCGGCGCCACGAGTGTCGCGTCGATCGCGCCGGGTCGCGCGGGTGGTCCTTCGGTGGCGTCGCCGACCTGCACCACGAACGTCGAGCGGCCGACCTTGATCGCCATACCGCCGACCAGCTGCGCCCGCTGGCCGGCGTCGAGTTTCGCGCCGTCGACGGTCGTGCGGTTGGTCTGGCCGATGCCCTCGATCCAGAGCGATGGGCCTTCGAGCACGAGGCGGAACTGTTCGCGGCCGACCTCCTCGTCGTCGACGACGACGTCGGCGCGGCGCGAACGTCCCACCAGCATCGGTCCAGCGATCGGGAGCACCCTCGGCGCCTTGCCGAGTTCCTTGACCTGCAAGAGAAAGCGAGGCATGGGTCGCCGGGCGATGCTAGATCGCCGCTGCGGTGGATGCGACGGGGCGCTGCGACAAACCGCGCGCATCGGCGTGCCTACAAAGTCCTTCCCACCGGTCGTTCGGGCCGCTCCAATCCCGCGCCACTCGCTCGACCGCTCTCGATGAGGACCGCATGACGCGCTGGGTTTGTCCGCTGATCGTCGGCGTGGGAACGTACGTGCTGACGCCTGCATTGGCGCTGGCCCAGGATCCGCCGCCGCCGGTGTCCGGCAGCAGTGGCTCTGCCAGCAGTGGCTCTGCCAGCAGTGGCGCTGGCAGCCAAGGACCGGAGACGATCCGGGACTTCGAGCCGTTCCCCTCGCGCTGGTTCGCCCCCGGTTGGCCGATCGCCGGCCTGCAGCCGCCGCCCTACGTCGTCAACGAGCCGGGCAGTGCCTGGAACCCGTACCGGCAGAACCCGCTGAAGGGCGACTTCCCGCTGTTCGGCAGCGAGGACGTGTTCTTCTCGTTCACGGCGACGAACCGCTTCTTCCTCGATCGGCGCAACGTGCCGACGCCGACGGGCATCACCGGTCCGGGGCCCGTGCGCCCGGGCTTCTTCGGCGACGGCGACCAGACGTTCCTGCAGAACGACCTGGCGCTGTCGTTCGACCTGTTCCGCGGCCAGCAGGCGTTCAAGCCGGTCGACTGGCGCCTGCGCGTCACGCCGGTGTTCAACTACACGCGGCTCGACGTCGAGGAAGTCGGCGTCGTCGTCATCGACGTGCAGCAAGGCAGCACGCGCGAACGCGGCGACGTCACGCTGCAGGAAGCCTTCCTCGAGTACCACCTGTTCGACTGGAACGCGCGCTACGACTTCGCCAGCATCGAGCTCGGCGTACTGCCGTTCCGCAGCGACTTCCGCGGCTTCATCTTCGAGGACACCAACCTCGGCGCGCGGTTCTTCGGCAACGCCGACAACAACAAGTGGCAGTACAACCTGGTCTTCTTCGACCAGCTCGACAAGGACAGCAACTCGGGCCTGGTGCGCTACGAGGATCGCGACCAGAACGTGCTGATCGCGAACGTCTACCGCCAGGACTGGCCGGTGGTCGGCTACACCAGCTCGCTGTCGTTCCACTGGAACCGCGATCGCCGTGCGCTCGAGTTCGACGACAACGGCTTCCTGCTGGCGCCGGCCCCGATCGGCAACTTCCGGCCGAACGAGCTCGACGCCTACTACCTCGGTTGGGCCGGTGAAGGCCACTTCGGCCGCTGGAACATCACGCACGCGGCCTACCAGGTGTTCGGCCGCGAACAGCAGAACGCGATCGCCGCGCGCTCGGTCGACATCGACGCGCGCCTGCTCGCCGCCGAGGTGTCCTACGACATCGACTGGCTGCGGCCGCGCGCGTTCTTCCTGTGGGCGTCGGGCGACGGTGACCCGCGCGACGGCGACGCCAACGGTTTCTCGGCGATCGTCGACAACCCGAACTTCGGCGGCGGCGGCTTCTCGTTCTGGAACACGCAGGGCCTGAAGTTCGTCAACACCAACTTGACGACGCCCGGCAGCCCGCTCGCCGATCTGCGCACGTCGAAGACGCAGGGCCAGTCGAACTTCGTCAACCCCGGCGTGCTGCTGCTCGGCGGCGCGCTCGACGCGGAACTGACGCCGAAGTGGCGCGGCCAGGTGGGCTTCACCTACCTGCGCTTCGACCGCACCGACTCGCTCGAGTTCCTGCTGCAGGCCGCCGACATCAGCAAGAGCATCGGCACCGAGTTCTTCGTCGGCACGCAGTACCGGCCGTTCCTGACCAACAACGTGATCGTGCAGTTCGGTGCCTCGGCGCTGCTGCCCGACGACGGGTTCGCGCGCATCTACGACTCGGACACGACCCGCTACACCGTCTTCACCAACGTCATCACGACCTGGTAGCCATGCACCTCACTCGTCGTCGTCTCACGTTCGCTGCCGTCGGTGCAGCACTGCTGGCCGTCGGGGTGTCGCTCGGTTCGTGCGGCAACGCCTCCGGCACCTCGCGGCCCATCGAGATCACGTTCACCACGCCGGAGCCGCTGACGGCCGCCGAGGTCGACCTGATCCTCGACCGCGCGATGGCGGCCCTCGATTCGCCGTTCGTGCACGTCGCCGTCGTCGACCGCACCGGAGAGATCCTCGGCGTCGCCAACTCCACCAACGTGGTGCAGGACGAGTTGAACATCGCCGTCAGCCTCGCGCGCACGACCGCCTACTTCTCGAACAGCCAGGCGCCGCTGTCGTCGCGCACGGTCGAGACCCTGGGCACGTTCCACTTCCCGCCGACGTTCTCCGACACCTTCCTTCCGTCGATCGTGCCGGTCAGCACCGGCGGTGGTCCGGGCCGCGACGTCAACAGCGTGGTGGCGCCGCGCCGCACGACGACCGGCATCGCCGGCACGCCGCAGGGGCCGCTGTGGCAGATCAACTCGACCAACCGCGGCGCCGACATCGCCACCAACGCGACGGTGCCGCCGACGGCGTTCAACGCCGGCTTCGAGTTCCGTCCGTCGCGCAACTTCAACGGCAACACGGTCTTCCCGGCCGCCCCGGGGCCGTCGTTCCCGAGCCCGGGCATCACCTTGCTGCCGGGCGGCATCCCGCTGTTCAAGACCAATGGGTTCGGTCAGCTTCGGTTGGTCGGTGGCGTCGGCGTGTTCGTGCGCGAGAACGCCAACAGCGCGCCGAACGTCGCGGCTGCCGAGTTCGCGGCGATCTCTGCGGCGAGTGGTTCCGGCGGCGTCGGGGATCCGAACTTCTTCTTCGCGATCCCGTCCGAAGGCGCCATCACGATCGTCGGCATCCTGCTGCCCTACGTGCAGCAGACGACGCGCCCGGCCGGCTTCAACGCCGGGCCGCCAGTGGCGGTGTTCAAGTCGGGCACGATCGACGGGCGTGTCGATCCGTTCGGCGACCTGATCGGCCCGCGCGCCGCGCGCTACGGGGAGAACCAGCTGGACGTGATCGCCAACCCCGGGACCGAGGCGCTGACGCAGGCCGACGTCGAGCAGATCCGCGACCAGGTGATCGCGAGCGCCAACATCACGCGCGCGCAGGTCCGTCTGCCGCTCGGCAGCCCGGCCAAGGTCATCGCGACGATCGTCGACACGCGCGGCCTGATCCTCTCGCATTTCCGCATGGAGGACACGCTGTGTGACGCCGTCGACGTCGTGCCGGCGAAGGCCCGTTCGGTCGTCTACTACTGCCTGCCGA
>JBILEY010000484.1:0-4070 GCA_044351865.1 Planctomycetota bacterium
ATCCCATCGAAGGCACATAGCGCAAGGAGGAACATCGGGCGGCCAGTATGCCGACGCGGCGAGCCGGTCGCCTGGAACCACTGCGCCCGCACCGCTACCTTGGCCCGGCTCGCGGCGGCTGCCGCGCCTGCAGCGATGACCGACCCCAGCGCGTCCGAACCCAACTCGCCAGCTCCGCTCGCAGTCGTGGCGGCGTCGTCGCGGCGGCCAGCCGCAGCGAGCGCCGGAGTCGTCGCCGACGCCGTTCGAGATCGCGCACGCCGAGCCTCGGCGCGGCATGCATGGCGCGTGGTCGGAGCGGACTGCCGGGGCGTCGACGTCGCGACGGGCAGCGCGGCATGACGACCACGCCCGACCAGCCGCAGCCGAGCCAGCCGCCGGCGACCCCGTCCGGGCTGCTGTTCGACCAGTGGAGCCGCTACGCGGCGCTGGCGCGCGGCGTGGAGGCGCTGCTGCCGCACGGCGGCACGGTGCTCGACGTCGGCTCCGGCGGCGCGATGCTGCTCGGCCAGTTCCTGCCGCGGCACCAGATCACCTACCTCGACCCGCTGCTCGCCGGCCGCGACGGACCGGGCGTGCTCGGCAAGCCGCTCGACGAGGCCCACGTCGCCGACCAGAGCTACGACGTCGCCGTCTGCGTCGACGTGCTCGAGCACATTCCGGCGTCGGCGCGCGGGAACTTCCTGCAGCAGATGGTGCGGGCCAGCCGCGTCGGCATCGTCGTCGCGGCACCGTTCGCCGACGCCGGCGCGCCGAAGGCCACCGACGACCACGTGCACTTCGCCTACCGCGCGAAGACCGGCCGCGACTACTCGTGGCTGCACGAACACGAACAGTTCGGCCTGCCGCGGCTCGACGAGGTGCGCAGCCTGCTGACCGCGCACGGCCTGCAGCTGGCGTCGTTCGGCAACGGCCACACACCGTGGCTCGAGGCGCTGCTGGCGTGGCACGTCATGCTGCTCGACGAGCACGGGCACCTGGCGATGCTGCGCGAGATCGGCGACCGCTTCGCCGCCGAGCTGATGCCGTTCGATCATCTCGAGCCGACCTACCGGCAGGTGCTCGTGGCCGCGCGCGGCGAACGACCGCAGCTCGCCCCGCTGCCGACCGACGCGGCGACGGTGGCGACGGCGCAGCAGGCGTGGCAGCGGTTCCGCCTGTGGCTGGAGGCGCGCCTGACGCAGCACGCCGACTTGCTGGCCGCCGAGACCGAACGGCTGCGCGCGCGCATCGTCGCCGCCGAGGCCGGGGCGCAGCAGGCGAAGCTGCAGCAGCAGCGCGCCGAGTGCGAACTCGCGACCGCGCGCAGCCAACTCGCGGCAACTCGCAGCGAACTCGCCGAACTCCGGCTGGGCATCGGCCGGGACATCGCGAATGCCGAGCTCCACCAGCAGGACATCCACCGCGCGATGGCGCACGTCACCGCGCTCGAACGCAGCCTGTCGTGGCGCCTGACCGCGCCGCTGCGCTGGTGCGGTCGCGGCATCGCCGCTGCGCGCCGGCACCTGTTGGCAGCCGCCGCCTGGCTGCTGCCGCGCGTCGTGCCGCAGCGACTGCGCTGGCCGCTGAAGTCGGCGTTCTTCCGGTTGTTCGCGCCGCTGCTGCGCGGCAGCCGCGAGTACCGCGAGTTCCAGGAGGCGGCTCGTCGCCGAGGCGTGGGCCCGGCGACACCCGCGGCGGCGTCCCCGACCGCCGCGACGCCACGAACGTTGCCGACGGTCGCCGAGCCGCGCGACGATCGCCACGACGTCGTCGTGTTCGGCGTCATCGACTGGCACCTGCGCTTCCAGCGGCCGCAGCAGCTGGCGCGCGAACTGGCGCGTCGCGGCCACCGCGTCTTCTACCTGACGCCCGGCTTCGAGCTGGCGGACGCGCCGGGATTCGCGCTGGAGCCGTTGCTCGACGGTCTGCCCGTCTACCAGGTGCGGCTCTGCACGCGCGAGCCCGTGTCGATCTACGACGGGCCGCCGGTGCCGGGCGCGCGCGACCACCTGCTGGTCGGCTTGCGGCAGGCACTCGGCGCCGTGCGGCTGTCGACCAGCATCGTGCTCGTCGACCATCCGGGTTGGGTCGACTTCGCCGCCGCCCTGCCGCGCGCGCGCGTGCTCTACGACTGCATGGACAACCACCACGGCTTCGCCGAAGCGGGCGCTGCGCTGCCGGCGGCCGAGGCGCGGCTGCTGCAGGTCGTCGACGGCGTCGTGGTCACCAGCGACTACCTCGAACGGCAGGTGCGCGACCGGCACCCGCAGCGCCGCATGATCCGCAACGCCTGCGAGCCGTCGCACTTCGCCGGCATCCCGCCGGCGACGAGTGCACGGCCCGTGGTCGGCTACTTCGGTGCCGTCGCGCAGTGGTTCGATGCCGCCCTGCTGCGCGCGGTGGCCACGGCGATGCCCGATTGCGACTTCCTGATCGTCGGTGGCGACACCGCCGGCGTCGCGCGGGCCGTCGGCAAGCTGCCGAACGTGACGTTCCGCGGCGAAGTGCCGTACGCCGACCTGCCGCATCACCTCGCGGCGATGCACGCGCTGCTGATCCCGTTCGTCATCGACGAACTGATCCTCGCCACCAATCCGGTGAAGGCCTACGAGGCGCTCGCCGCCGGGCGGCCGGTGGTCGCCACCGAGATGCCGGAGCTGATGAGCCACGAGCTCGCCAGCTTCGTACGAACCGCGCCCGACGCCGCCGGCATCGTCACCGCCCTGCGTGCAGCACTGCGCGACGCCGGCGACCCGATGCGAACGGCGGCGCTGCGCGCGTTCGCCGCCGGCCAGACGTGGGCCGCGCGCGCCGCCGACCTGCTCGACTTCGCCGCGACGTTGCCGCGGCCGAAGGTCGGCGTCGTCGTGGTGTCGTGGAACGGCGTGGAGCTGACGCGGCGCTGCGTCGAGTCGGTGCTGCACGATCCGCTCGCCGACGACGTCGACCTCGTGATCGTCGACAACGCGTCGACCGACGGCACGCCGGCCTGGCTCGACGAGATCGCCACCCACCCGCGCGTGCGCGTGATCCGCAACGCCGACAACCGCGGCTTCGCCGCCGCCTGCAACCAGGGCCTCGCCGCCGCCGCCGAACGTTCGCCCGAGCTGCTCGTCATCCTCAACAACGACCTGGTGGTGACGCCGGGCTGGACAGCGACGCTGCGCGCCCACCTGCGCCGCGACCCGCGCATCGGCCTGATCGGGCCGGTGACGAACAACATCGGCAACGAAGCGCGCATCGACACCCGCTACCAGGACCTCGCCGACATGCCGCGCGAGCAGCGCGCGCGCACCGCCGCCGCTGCCGGCCGCAGCTTCGACATCCCGGTGCTGGCATTCTTCTGCGTCGCCATCCCGGTCGACGTCTACCGGGAGGTCGGCGGGCTCGACGAGAACTTCGGCACCGGCTTCTTCGAGGACGACGACTACTGCCAGCGCGTGCGCCGGCTCGGTCGCCGCCTCGTCTGCGCCGAGGACGTGTTCGTGCACCACGAACTGTCGGCGTCGTTCGCGCGCATCGACCAGGGCGCGCGGCAGGCGCTGTTCGAGCGCAATCGCCGCTACTACGAGTCGAAGTGGGGCCCGTGGCAGCGCCACGAGTACCGGCCGGCCAACGGCGGCGGCAAGTCGGCCGCTGGCTGACGCACGAAGCGGGCGCCGCGCGCGCCGCTCACATGTAGTAGCCGGTGCAGGTGCGGCAGAGGTCGATCTCGTTCTTCTTGCCGGCCTCGAACAGCCGCAGCATGTGCTGCCGGCGGTGCGAGAAGTAGAGCTCGCGGATCGTCGACTGGTTGGCGTTGCCGATCACGCCGCGCGAGTTCAGGTCGGCGCAGCAGACGGTGGCGTCGCCGTTCGGCAGCACGACCATGTCCTTCACCAGGAAGTAGCAGACCTTCTTCTTCGGCAGCATCTGCTGCGCGTGCCACTCGTAGTCGCGGTCGTCGATGCCGAGCTCGGCACTGCCGTCCCAGTTGTGCGGATGGCGCAGCGACACGTCGTCGATGCGCGCGAACAGCTCGCGGAACTCCGGCTCCATCCAGTCGGTGGTCAACGGCCGGCTCGGGTCGACGATGCAGATGATGCCGG
>JBILEY010000485.1:0-4067 GCA_044351865.1 Planctomycetota bacterium
GTGCCGCTGTTCAGGGTGGGAAGGCCGTTGTTCGCTTGCGTGAAGGTGCGATTCGCATCGCAACGGTAGAGGCGCATGGCGCTGCCCTGGGCGATGAACAGCACGTCATCGAAGCCGTCGTTGTTGGTGTCGCCGACCGAGACGGTGTTCTGCCCTCCGCCGAGGGTGAGCGTGGGGCCAGCCTGCCATGCGCCGCCGCTGCCGAAGAAGATCCGGCCGTCGGCCATGGCGAGGTCGCGCTGCCCGTCGGCATCGAAGTCGCCGAAGCCGTAGCCGCGATTCCCGCTGACGCCGTTGGCCGGCAAGCCGGCGCTGTTGGTCGTCCACGCTTGGCCGGGATTCGCGCGCCATGATTGCAGGGTGGTGTTGAATCCAGGTCCGATCCGGGTGGTCGCGAGCAGGTCGGCGTCACCATCCTGGTCCACGTCGTCGAAGACGCCGCTGAAGGCGGCGTTCGGATGGACGCCGAACGGCAGGCCGTTGGTATCCAGGGTGAAGTCGGTCGCCAACGTGGGGTTGACCTGCACGGTCTTCACGAAGGGTGCCGTCGTGATCGCCGAGAACTGCGTGATCCCGGCCGGCTGCTCTGCGGTCCAGGCGCCGGCGGAGCCGCCGACCAGCGCGACCTTGAGATTGAAACTGCCGGTGGCCGAGGCGGGTGCGTTCAGGACCACCTTGAGGACGACGCGCCCTCCGGCTGGATTCGAGCCGGAGACCTGGTTGGTGCCGACGAAGCTCTTCAGCACGTGGCCGGGCTCGGGAGTGAAGTTGCTCAGCAGCGCAGGGCTGTCGATCGTCAGCGTGTGTGCGTAGAAGTAGTCGTACTGGTAGCCCGCCACGGAGAAGCCGGACGGGATCTGCAGCACGCAGCCGGCATCGCCGTTGCCCCCGAACTGGCAGTCGGCTGCCACGACGACTTCGAACAGGGAGTTAGGGCGCACCTGGGTCGGTGCTTGGAACGTCACAAGGGACGGGACACAGGCGGACAACGCCGCCATGGATGCAAGGGCTGCGGCCCGGAGGGACCACGGGATGGATGAGGATCGATTGGGCATGGAAACCTGCTTCAGGACAAGGAAAGCCGGGCATTGCCGGCACCCCTCTTGCCTGCGCCCTACCAGTTCTTTCGCAAAATCCCGGGTGACTGGCTGACTAACCAATGCGTCCATTCTTCAGTTCGACCAGCCACTCTTTCGCAACCGCTCTGGCAGTACGGCGTCGCGGAATGCCCCCAGGCGATCGTGGGCCAGCGTAAAACGTGTCGTGCTTGCTGCTTGCAGCGCGAGGTCTTCCAATGACCCGCACCGAGGGGAGACTCATTGCGGCGCGTCCTGCTGCCCCCGAGGGGCCGCGCGCGAGCGGTCTGGGCCGGGCGCGAGTGGCGCCAGCAGTTGCAGCCGAGAGTATCGGGGGGTGCGCGGCAGTGTCGTGTGTCAGCGGCGAAGCGCCCGCGCCGCACGCAGTCCTATATAGAAGACCGTCTCGTCGTTCCGAATCGATAGACGGCTGCTGGACCGCGCTTCGCCCATGAGGTCGGCGAACCCGCCGCCTCGCACCATGCGTCGCAGGTCGCCATCCGACATGGTCTTTTGGTCCGCGGTGCCCACTTTGCGCAGCCCGTCACCAGGTCGCAGCGGGTTGTCGTAGGGACCGAGGCGATCCAGGGTCATCTCGGCGACGTTGCCGTGCACGTGATGCAGACCCCAGGGGTTGCTCCGCATCGAGTCGACGGGGCCGTGCACGGACATCCCGTCCTTGAGCCAACCGATCGGCGCGCGCTTCGAGGACAAGCCTGCTTCCTTCGCCGTCAGGTCAAAGAGGTTTGCCGCGCCCTCCAGGCTGCGCTCGTCGGCTCCGGTCCACCAGGGCGTGCGGGTTCCCGCCCGGCACGCGTACTCCCACTGAGCCTCGGTTGGTAGGGTCATGCCTTGGTCGCGCAGGGTTCGATCGGCGAGTGTCCACGCCAAGTTCTCCACCGGATTGGACGCGTGGATCACTCCGTGACCCGGCAAGACCATTCCAGCGGCGAAGCGGCTGGGACGCCCCTTTTTCTGCAGGCGCCAGAACTGCCCCTGGCTCAGCTCGTGGCGCGCAAGGAAGAACGGAGCCAATTCGACATCGTGTATGGGCCTTTCATCCGACGCCGCAGCAGCGTCGTATTGATCAGCGCTTTCCGCGATCGCCGCTCCCATTTGGAACCGACCTCCCGGGACCAGCACAAAGACGATTCCTGTGTCCGGTCCGACGCGGATGTGGCCGGTAGTGTCGTGCCGCGGGATCGGCAGTCTCGTCACAGAATCTAGGTCCGATCCTGGCGCGTAGGCGGAGCGAAGGTCGTAGAATTCCCACAACCCGGTTGCGGGGTTCATGCCAATCGGAACCAAGCCTGTCTGCGGTAGCAGGTCGATCGGCGTGGCCTGATAGAGGCGGCTCGCTACAATGCCATCGGCGCGCCGAATTGCGGCTGCCGCAGCCTCCCAAGTCGAAGGAGCCTCGGGATGCCCCCTTGTCCAACCTTCGACACGGCTTGCCCAACCGACTAGCTCGCGGGCCTCCGACACCTTCTCATCGAGGATCTGCTCTAGTTCGCTCTCTGCGCGCAGAAGCGACTCGTAGAGGACTTGGTCGGCACCGTTCGTGAACTGACGCGGCATCCGAGCCTCGATACCAGCGCGCAGATTGGCGATCTCGACCCGTTGTTCGGCAACCCACCGCTCGCCCGCCTCGCTGCGCAGTTCGCCCCCGATGCGCACGATGTCACGGAGCAGGGGGTCGACGTCACCATGTCCGGGCGGAACGGCCGCGGCGAACTCCCGACCGATAGCCAGAGCTCGATCGATGTCCCCCACCGTCAGCCAAGCCACCGTGACCCTGTGCAGCGCCAGATAGCGCGGGAGCGAGGTGTCTCCGCCGTCGACGCGAGCAAGCGCCGCCAGGGCTAGCGCCAGCGTCTCTTCCTCCTGGCCGAAACCCTCGGACTCCTCGAGCATTCCGATTCGGGTCAGTACGTGGGCTGCGAGGCGTCGCGCATTCCACTTCGCTTGCACGGGACTCAAGGCTGGCACGGCCACCTGGCGTAGTCCGCGGGCGACTTCGGTGGCTCGCTCCCAGCGCTGGATCAGGCTCTCGATCCGGTTTGCGCGCCCGGCGTCCGAGCTATTGGTGAAGGCTGTGTCGCGTTCGGCTGCGGATAAGGGTTGGGCACGTTGGCGCAACGATTTCAGTGCTTGTGCTATTCGGGGAGCCGCGAGTGCCAGCGGTTCCCCTCTACCGAAAAGCCACGCCCCCAGCGCTGCTGAATCTTGCGGCCAGGACGACCTGGCGTCGGTCCATGCACTCTGCGCGGCCCGCACCTGCGCGGTGATCGCGAGCAGTTCGAATTCGTCGTTGCGCGCTTGCAATCGTCCGTTGGCCGCGAGGGCTTCCTTCCGGTGACGTTCCGCTTCCATCGCGGATAGCCAGCTTGCCCACATACCCGCGAACGACGTCCCAGTGACGGCGACCAAGGCGAAGACCGCAAGCCGGTTCCTGCGCACGAACTTCCGGAATCGGTAGCGAGTGCTCGATGGTCCAGCCAGCACGGGTTCTTGGTGCAGGAACCTGTGCAGGTCTGCAGCGAATTCTGCTGCCGACGGGTAGCGATCGTCTGGGCTGGTGGCCATTGCCCGGTCCACGATCCATTTCAGTTCATATCCCGGCGTTTGCCGATCCCGGCGACCAACCGCGTCCCACTCTTTGCTCCTTGGGACGCTTCCCGTCAGCAGTTCACGCAAGATGACGCCGAGTGCGTAGACGTCAGTTCGGGTGTCGATTCGCTTGATGTCGCCCGTTAACTGCTCGGGTGCCATGTAGGCGGGAGTACCGAGTGCTATCCCTGCCTCGGGCGTGTTGGGGGCGCCGCTCGCGCCTTCAGCCGCATGCGCAATGCCGAAGTCGATCAACTTGGGTGTATGCCGCTTGCCAACCGTCGTCACCAGGATGTTGCCTGGTTTCAGATCGCGATGGATGACTCCCTTCTGGTGGGCGTGGTGCACAGCGAGGCATACATCGGCGAACAACGCGACACG